>NZ_JAMQQF010000123.1 GCF_023716945.1 Frankia sp. AiPs1
GCTGCCACCGGCCGCCCCGCCGGGCGGCTTCGCCCACCCGCCGGGCAGCCTCGCGCACCCACCGGGTGGCATCACACACCCACCCGGCGGTAGGGCACACCCACCCGGCGGCATCGCACACCCGCCGGCGCAGCGGAAACCCGGTCCCGCCGTGGGCCGTCGTCTGGTGCCCTGGCTGGCTGTTCCCGTCGGTGTCGCCGTTCTCCTCGCGCTGCTGCTTCCGCGGCTGCACCGCGCGGGAAAAGACGACCCCGACACCGGTGCCGGCTCGGCCGCTCGCCCCGCCGGTTCGCCGAGCCAGGGAACAGCGCCGGCCAGCACTCCCACGCCGACCACGGATTCGGGCCCGGAGCCACCCGTCCCGGGAACGTACGCCATCAATCGAGACTTCGTCAGTGACGGTTCCTGGCGGGTGACCCTGACGTCCATAAGCGTTGGAAACAACGGCACGATGCGGGCACTCATTCGCTACCAGAAGCTGGCGAAGCAGTCCGCGCTCTCGTGCCCGAGCGTGCCTTCGAGCAATGCCGCGAGTCTTGTCCTGGCCGACGGTACGCGGGTGCCGCTCATCGCCGATTTCTGCTCTCAGAACCTCGGCAAAACGCAGTGCATAACGTTTCCCTGCACCCACGTGAGCTGGGGCGACTTCCCCGTCCCGCCGGACCGCAGGGCCGCCTTCTCCCTCGCCTGGTACTCGTGGGGCAGCGTGACCGGCATACGTCTCGGTTCTTCCCGCTGACACGTGCCGGTCAGGGCTGGCGCGTCAGCCCTGACCGGCCCTGACGATGTCACCGTCATGGTGGTGGCATTCGTGCAGCGCGCTGCGGGCTACCAGAGCGACACTGACGACCCGCCCGTCGACGTCGACCGTCCGGCGTGCCAGGTCCTCGTCGAGCTGGGTCATCGTCTCGCGCAGGCGGGCGACCCGGCGTTCGAACTGGCCGAGGAGATCGGCCAGGTCGCCGTTGTGGTAGTCCGCCGCGGCCACGGACGCGTCGGGGTCGACGGTCGGGATCACCGGGGTCTGCTCGGCGGCGGCCCGTTCGATCAGCCAACGATGGAAGGCCATCGACTCGCGCAGATGCCCGAGGTACTCGATCGGCGACCAGATGCCTGGACCCGGGCGGTGGCGCACGACGTCCCCTGGCAGGGCCCGCAGATGCTCGACGATCCGCTCGGCGACCGGGCCGAGAGCGACGGCGACCTGCCCGACCCCGACCGCGGACGCGTCGAAGTCGCACTCGCTGCACACCTGCTCCACCGTCGGCTCCTCCTCCCCCTGCTTCCTCGGCTTCCCCTGCTACATCGGCTTCCCCTGCTTCCTCGGCTTCCCCTGCTTCCTCGGCTTCCCCTGCTTCCTCGGCTTCCCCTGCTACATCGGCTTCCCCTGCTACATCGACCCCCGGCCACCTCCGCGGGCAGCCGCATCGGGTCAGGGCTCGCGGGGGGCAGCCGAGGCGGCCGCCCGGCAGGTGAACTGGTTCGGGTCGGCCCCCGCCTTCGCGAGCAGCGCGTAGAGGTGTTGCTGGTCGTCCGGGGAGAGGCGGGCGAGCGGGGAGCCCGCGGTGAAGGCCTGCACGAGGCGTGCACGCACCTCGACGCCCCGGCGAGTCAGGCTGATGATCTTCTGTCGGCGGTCGGTCGGTGCCGGTCGCCGCTGGATCAGGCCGCGCTGTTCCAGCCGGTCCGTCAGGAACGTCACGGTGGACGGGTCGCAGTTCAGCGTCGCCGCCAGCGCGCGCATGGAGGGCGGCGGCCCGTCGGGGTCGAGCCGCCACAACGCGCCGGCGAGCGCCTCGGTGAGATCGAGTTCCTTCACCAGGTCAGCGGCAAGGTCGCCGGTCACGGCCGCGAGGGTGACGACCTGCTTGACCACGGCGTGGATCAGCGAGTCGTCGGAATACCCGTCGGCGTCGCCCACCCACCGACACTACCTGGAGCATCCAGAACTTGGAGAATCCGAAACTTGACCACTCCAAGCATTATGTCTGATACTTGGAGTCTCAAACTTTCCTCGTCGAACGAAGGGATCGGGCATGCATCTGGCGGTCTTCGGCGGTACCGGACATACCGGGCGCCACATACTCGACCAGGCGCTGGCGCAGGGCCACACGGTCACCGCGCTCGCCCGCGACACCGGCGGTCTCGCCGCCCACGAACGCCTGCGGCCGGTGGCCGGAGACGTCCGCGACGCGGACATCGTGAAGCAGGTCGTCGCCGGCAGCGACGCCGTGCTCAGCGCGCTGGGCCAGCGCAGATGGGGCAGCACGGTCTGCACCGACGGGATGCGCACCATCCTGGCTGCGATGCAGGACCATGGCGTGCGGCGGCTGATCGCCGTCAGCGGCTACGGCGTGGCCGACAGCCGCCACCGCAACCTCTACGTCGCCATCGCCCGGGTTGCCATCAGATCCCTGATGCGCGACAAGGAGGGAATGGAGGAGCTCATCAGGGCGAGCGCAACCACCTGGACCATCGTGCGACCGGCCCTGCTCACCGGCGGCCCGCGCACCGGGGACTACCGCACGGGCACCGACCTGCGCCTGACGATCACCTCGACGGTCTCCTACGCCGACGTCGCCGACTTCATGCTCGCCAGCCTTACCCGGGACGCCTTCGCCTGCCGTGCCGCCGCCATCGCCTCGTAGCCCGCCGGCCGGGCAGGTCACGTCGCGCCCGCCAGTCACCTCCCGACCACCATCGACCGTGCTTTCCGCTCGGATGGGAAGACCGGCGCCGGTCAGAACCGTCGGGGATCAGCGATACGCGACCACAATGAGGCGTGGGCTCGCCGAGGACAACGGCTCGCCGCCCTGTCCGCAGCCATCCACCCTGACGAACCCGGCGGCCAGCAGCCAGTCACGTAGTTCGGTAAAGGTGAACAGCCGAACGAAGAATAGTATGCGACGGGTCTTGCCGCCACGAATCACGGTTCGCTCCGTGATGATTCTGCCGGTCAGGGGTTCCAGCCGGTTGCGGTCGATGAGCATGCTGCCGTCCCGCTCGACGACGAGTGCGGACTGGAACTCGCGCACCAACCAGTCGCGATTGTTGAGGTCCAGAACGACCCGTCCGCCAGGCTTGAGGGCGCGGGCAATGTGGGCGAGGACCTGCCTGTTGGCGGTGTCATCGAAGTAGCCGAACGAGGTGGACCAGCTGATGATCCGGTCGAAATGCTCCATCCAAGGAAGTGCACGGACGTCCCCCTCGACGTAGTCCACGTCGACACCTCGCTCGGCGGCGTCGCGTCGGGCATGTTCGAGGAACAGAGACGTAGTATCCAGGCCGGTCAGGCGGCAGCCACGAGCCGCCAAACGGTTGGCGATCCGGCCGTGCCCGCAGGCAAGGTCCAGTACGGCCATGCCGGGCTCGAGTTCCAGCAGTTCCCAGATGAGCTGCGTCTGGGCGTCGCTGCGAGGATCCGCGAGGCGGGTGGCGTAGAAGTAGAGATAATCCTCATCGAACAGACTCTGTGCGTCGAAGGTGCTCGTGGGACCGTCTGGCGACCCTGTTTCCGTCATATCCGCATCTTGCACTACCCGTTCCCTTAGGTTTCGCGCCCAGCGGCAGAACGTAGACGCCGACGGTCGGCTGCCCATCTACCACCTGCCACCTGCCACCTGCACACAGTCCGGGAGCGCGGATCGGCCCGGCGTACGCTTTGAATGGAGGTGGAGCCCGATGGCAACCGCGCGGTCCCCGAGCGGCGGGCCAGACGGCTCGGGCCGGGCGCGCAGCCTGCGGGGGCAGGGGGAGAAGCTTCGTCGGGAGATCCTGGCCGCGGTCAACCGCCTGCTGGTGGAGTGGGGCAGTGCCGAGAAACTGACGATGCGCGCGGTCGCCAAGGAGGTCGGTGTCGCGGCGCCGAGCATTTACCTGCATTTCCCCGACAAGGCGGGGTTGGTCTGGGCGGCGTTGTCCGACAAATATGACGACCTGGTCGCCAGCATGATGCGGGCGGACGCGGCCAGTGACGGCGCTGATCCCCGCGAGCCGCTGCGGGCGCAGACGCATGCCTACTGCCGCTTCGCGCTGAGCAACCCCGGACACTACCGGCTCATGTTCGAGGTGCCGCAGCCGACGGTCGAGGTCGCGAGAATCAGCGAACATCCGGCCCACGGCGTCTCGGCCAGTTTCCGCGCCGGTTTCCGGCACTGCCAGGAGGCCGGGTATGCCCTGTCCCTGCCGGTCGAGCAGGCGGCGCAGACCCTGTGGGCGGGGCTGCACGGCATGGTGACGCTCCATCACAGCCTCTTCCCCGACGAGTCGACGGAGAGCCTGACGTTGCAACTGGCCGATGGCCTGCTCGACTCTCTCGTCGCGAACACGCCGGGCGCCTTGCCGCCCTTCCGGTCCGCTCCCCCGGAAACCGCCGCCTCGCGCCACCTCAGGGCCATCCTGGCCGGAAGTGCGGACCGGCCCGGCGACGGAGATTCATCGGCCGGCATTCTTGGCACACATGAATAGGTCAGAATTTCCAGCGGCGAATCCCAAGACGACATCGACAGGCCACGGCACAGAACGGTCGGTGTCCGATTGAACGGTAGATGTCGCAGTTAATTCGGCACGGTTTGCCTACCCCGGGAGTCGTGAGTACAGTCCGACTTAACTTAGTTAGGTGACCGGGGTCGACAGGTGACCGAGACCACGAAATCTGCCAGTCCCCCGGTCGGCGAAGCCCCACGGAAGGGGCTTGCCCGGAGGTTTTCCATGAAGGTTTCCGTTGATGTCGACAAGTGCTGCGGCGCGGGCCAGTGCGTGCTCGCCGCCCCGGACGTCTTCGACCAGCGCGACGACGACGGCATCGTGATCCTGCTCGACGCCGCCCCGCCGGCCGACCAGCACGACAACGTGCGGAAGGCCGCGGCGGTCTGCCCGGCCGCCGCCATCGAGGTGCACGAGGCCGGCCTGCACGGGACCGACCTGCACGGGACCGACCTGCACGAGATCGGCCTGCACGAGATCGAGGTGCAGGGGTGAGCGCCGCGGCCCCGTCGCGGGTCACTGTCGTCGGCGCCTCGGCCGCCGGTGTGAGCGTCGCGGAGGCGCTGCGGCGCGACGGCTACACCGGCCGGCTGACACTCATCGGCGACGAACCCCACCTTCCCTACGACCGGCCCCCGCTGTCCAAGCAGCTGCTGTCCGGCGCGTGGGAGGCCGACCGCCTGCGGTTGCGCAGCGCCGAGGCGCTCGACGCGCTCGGGCTCGACCTGCGGCTGGGCGCCGCGGCCGTCGCCCTGGACACCGGGGCGCGCGAGGTTGCCCTGGCCGACGGCAGTCGGGTCGGCTACGACGCCCTCGTCGTGGCCACCGGGGCCGCCGCCCGTCGGCTGCCGGGCACCGACGGCGTCGCCGGCGTGCACGTCCTGCGGACGCTGGAGGACGCGCTCGAGCTGCGCGAAGAGCTGCGGCCCGGACGCCGGCTGGTGATCGTCGGCGCCGGTTTCGTCGGCGCCGAGGCGGCCGCCGTGGCCCGCGAGGCCGGCACCGAGGTCACCATGGTGACCGATGCGGCGGTGCCGCTGGCCGACGCGCTCGGCCCCGACCTGGGCACCATGCTCGCCCAGGTCCACGCCGAGCACGGGGTGCGGATCGTCGCCGGTGCTCCGGTCGACGCCGTCCTGACCAAGGATGGCCGGGCCAGCGGGGTGCGGCTGGCCGACGGCCGTGCCGTCGAGGCCGACGCCGTACTGGTGGGCATCGGCGCCCGTCCCAACACCGGCTGGCTCGCGGCGAGCGGCGTCCCGGTCGGGGACGGGGTGGAGTGCGACGCCACCCTCCACGCCGGTGCGGGCGTGTGGGCGGCGGGCGACGTCGCCTCGTGGCCGCACCCGCGCACCGGTGAGCGCATCCGCATCGAGCATCGCGCGAACGCCGCCGAGCAGGGCCTGGCCGTCGCCCACAACATCCTCGCCGGGCCGGAACACGCAACCCCCTTCGATCCGGTCCCCTACGTCTGGTCCGACCAGTACGACTTGAAGATCCAGATCTATGGCCGGCCCCGGGGCTGCGACCAGGTACACATCGTCGAGGGCAGCCTCGCCGAGCGCCGGCTGACGGCGCTGTTCGGCCGCGACGGCCGAGTCCGCGCCGCGGCCGGCGTCAACATGCCCCGGGCCACGCGCAGGTACCGCCCACTGGTCGCCGAGCGGGCCCCATGGCCGCGCACGGCCGACCCCGCCCCGATTCCCGGCGCACGCCAGGCGCCCAGCGCGGATCAGGTCAGTGGAAGGGAGGCGTGATGGCGGAGACGAAGACACTGCGGGCCGGGGTGGTGGGCCTGGGGATGATCGGTGGCGGGGTCGCCGTCAGCATGGCTCGGCGCGGCCGGGTTCCCGCGGTCCATGACGTCCGGCCGAACGCGTCGGCGGGCCTGCCCGGTGTCGGCGACCCGCTGGGCTCGCCCGCGGAGGTGGCGAGGAGCAGCGACGTCGTGATGGTCGCCGTCGTCACCGCCGACCAGGCACGCGACGTCATCGGCGGGGAGAACGGGCTGCTGGCGGGCGCACACCCGGGGCTGACGATCGTCCTGCTGTCCACCGTCGCGCTACCGGTCGTCCACGAGCTCGCGGCGTTGTGCGCCGGGCACGACGTGGGCTTCCTGGACTGCGGAGTGACCCCCGGTGACCGGGCGGCCGACCACGGCCTGGTCGCCATCGTCGGCGGGGAGGAGGCCTGCGTGGAGGCCGCGCGGCCCGTGTTGGACGACTGGGCGAGGCGGGTCGTGCACTGCGGCCCGCTCGGCGCCGGGATGGCCACGAAGATCGCCCGCAATGTCGTCACCTACGGAAGCTGGCGCGCCGTGTTCGAGGCGACGGCCCTCGCGCACGCCGCGGGCGTGAACCCCGCCCGGCTCGCCGAGGTCATCGACACCGCCGACCCCGAGGGTCATACCCTGCTCGCCCTCCTGCGGCTGCGCGACGGCGGCGACACGCTGCCCGAGGCGGCCGGGCGGAAGATCCAGCCACTGATGACCAAGGATCTCGACGCCGCCCACGACCTCGCGGCCACCCTGAACGTCGACGTTCCCCTCGTCGAGGCGGCCCGGACCCACGCCGACCAGACCCTCGACCAGCACAACCAGATCGACCAGCACGACCGGGGTGACCGGGGTGACCGGGACGCCGCCGTCTCCGGCGACGGCCTGCACCGGTACGGCCTGGAGATCATGGACCGCGTCTACGGCCCCGGGTTCAGCGCCGGCATGCAGGACGCGCGCGACCCCTTCACCGACCAGACGGTGGACTACCTGTTCGCCCAGGTCTGGGCCCGACCCGGCCTGTCCGTGCGCGACCGCCGGCTGCTCACCCTGGGCGTCGCGGCGACCGTCGGCCGCCCCGAGCTCGTCCAGATCATCGCCACCGGCGGGCTGGTCAACGACGAGCTCACGCCCGACCAGCTCCGCGAGGCCGTCCTGCACCTGGCCGCCTACACCGGCTGGTGCAAGGCCACCGCCACCCACGCCGGCGTCACCGCCGCCATCGAGACCCACACCACCGCCAAGGCCAACGGTGCCGCCGAAGCCCGCCCTGCCGCCGAGGCCAACGGCGCCGCCAAGGCCAACAACACGAAGGAGCAGTGATGACGACACAGCACCTCATCGACCAGCCCGTCGCCCGCGACCCCGTCCACCCCCTCGACCCGCCCGCGTCGTACACCGAGCTGCGCGAGAACCAGCCCGTCGTCAGGGCCCGCTTCCCCAACGGCTCCACCGGCTGGCTGGTCACCCGCTTCGAGGAGGGCAGCCAGGTCTTCAGCGATCCCCGCCTGAGTGCGAGGCGCACCCGCCACGACGGCCCCGAGGGTGAGCGGGCCGAGACCGGCGACGACGCGCCGTTCGACGCGGGTTTCGTGATGATGGACGAGCCCGACCACGGCGCCTACCGGCGGTTGCTCACCGCCCACTTCACCCCCAAGGCCGTGCAGACCAGGCTTCAGCCCTACCTGGACCGGATCGTCGCCGAGCATCTCGACGCCATCGCCGCCGGACCCGAGACCTTCGACTTCGTCCAGGCCATGTCACTGCCCATCCCGTGCCTGGTGATCTGCGAACTGCTCGGCGTCCCCTACGCCGACCGCGACGGCTTCCACCACGCCACCGAGACGATGATGGACATGGGCGTCAGCCGCGCCGAGCGCGACCGCGGGGCCCGCTGGCTGGTCGACTACGTCACCGCGCTGGTCGCGGACAAGCGCCGCACCGGCGACACCGAGGGCATCCTCGCCGAACTGATCGGCAAGGCGGACGCCGAGGGGTCGATCCTCACCGAGCGCCAGCTCGTCGGCCTCGGCGTGCTCCTGCTGTTCGCCGGGCACGACACGACGGCCGCGATGATGGGCCTGTCCACACTCACCCTGCTCACCCACACCGAGCAGCGTCGGGACCTGATCGAGCACCCCGAGCGGATCGGGACCGCGATCGAGGAACTCATGCGCTACCTGACCATCGTCCAGTTCGGCCTCGGCCGGGTCGCCGTGGCGGACCTGGAGCTCGGCGGCGCCCACATCGGCAGGGGTGAGCTGGTCGTGGTTGCCATGAACGCCGCCAACCGCGATCCCCGCGTGTTCGCCGACCCCGACGCCCTCGACCTCGACCGCGCCATGGTCCGTCACCTGGGCTTCGGTTACGGCGTCCACGCCTGCCTCGGCCAGAACGTCGCCCGCGCCGAGCTGAGGACCGTCCTGCCGGCGCTGTTCCGGCGATTTCCCGATCTGCGCCTCGCCACCCCGCTGGCCGAGGTCCCGATGGACTTCACCGGCACCAACTACGGCGTCCGCCAGCTCATGGTCACCCGCTGAGCAGCACGGCGGCACCGATCCGGACTCCCGATCCGGACTCCCGGTCAGGCCGACAGGCGACCACCTAGCCGATGTCGGTCGACCGGGTGGCTGGAACCCTGCTTCAGGAAACGATCGAGAACGTTGGCGGTGATCCGCGAGACGTTGTTGTCACAGTCGTTGTGCGAGAGGCTTCCCGCCCAGGCGATCGAAGAGGTCGAAAAGACAGCACCGCCGGACTCGGTCTCGACCAGGGTCATGTCCGCCCGGACATCCCGGTGCTCACTGCCGCCGAGCCCCGGGTACATGAACCCGATCTCCTCCACCACCAGCAGGTAGGAGTCGTCGTGGTACTCCGAGGATGCGAGCAGGTACGTGCCCGGCGGGGTGCCCAGGCGGACGTCGGCACGGTCCAGTTCCTGGCCGGCCGCGCCGCCGCGCTCCAGCCCGAAGTCGCCGATCAGCTCCTCCTCGCCCACCCCGGAGAAGACCCAGGACACCGCTGCCTCGGCACTGTCCGGCATCCGCCGGTAGTACGAGGACCCGGTGAACCCCTCCGCCGTGAACCCGACGCCGAACACCTTCTGCGGTGCGCGGCCGCGGTTGCGCCACAGCCCGCCCTTCTCACCGGTGGTGGAGTGCAGGGTCTCCCCGGGCGCGGCCTGCCAGGCCCGGGAGCCGGCCTCGCCCTTGCGGACCTCCATCACCCAGGGTTTCTCGGGGTGGAAGGACGTGACCCAGTAGAACCCGTTGCCGCCCATGTACATCACGCGCCCGCCGCCGCCGAGGTAGTCCTCGTACGCGTCGAGCATCGGCTCGGAGGTGTACTCGGGATGGGTGCCGGTCATGACCACCCGATACGGCCGCATCGCCGCCACGCCGCACCGGTGGACGTCCTCGTCGCAGATGACGTCGAAGTCGTATCCCTTGTCGGTGAGCCAGTTGACGAGATAGAGATCCGCGGGGAACTGCCACGTCCCCATGTGTGTGAACCGGTACCGCGGGCGCATGTTCAGGATCGGCCGGCGCCGCGAGGTGTAGGCGACGCCGCTGCCGTCGGCATGCAGGTCGTAGGTGGATCGTCCGAACGCGCCGTGTTCGAGCTGGAACACGTCCAACGGCTGTACCAGGGGCGTGTGGCCGCCGACGGCCTGCCCGAGGGGTGACCCACTGGACAGGTGCTCGTTGGCGTAGGCCTGGTAGCTGGCGGTGGGCAGCAGCAGGGCGATCGCCTTCTCGTGCCCCGGGGCCGGGCCGACCAGGAACGGCACGTGGTCCTCGAAACCGCCCGCTCGCAGCCGCAGGGCGTACACCCCCGAGGGCAGGTCGGCGCCCACCGGCAGGGTGCAGGTCGCCGCCCAACCGGTGTCGTCGACGTCGTCGACGTGGAGATGTACCGCGCCGTACAACTCGGGGTGCGCCGTCCAGTCGTAGGAGGAGCCGTCCCAGTTATGGGCGGTCACGGCCCGGGTGGGCATGTTCACCAGCCTGCCGGTGACCCGGGTGCCGCCGTCGGGGCCACCGCCGGGGCGGATCTCGGTGCTGTCGATCCGGGCGGACAGATCCCACCAGGCGGTGAGCCCGTCGGTCACCGTCGGCGCGTTGCCGCTGGTGGCCAGCCGGCGCACCTCGTCGCCGGTCAGGGCCCGCCGGTAGACCGCCGGAAGCGCGATCTTGCCGTTGTACGCCCCCCGCACGACGGCCCCGTCGGTCGTGTCCAGGGCGCCGAGGAGCAGGTCGACCGCCGGGATCTCCGGCGGGCCGCCCAGCGCGCCGGAAACCTGCACCACGTCGTTGGCCACCAGCGTGCCGAACCGGCTGTTGTACCGGTTCGCCACCGGAACCGCGGTCACGGTGGCAACGCCGGTCGCGCCGTCCCAGCTCGCCGCCAGGGCGTACCAGGTGGCGACCCGCAGGCCGGCGGGCGCGGTGAGGCAGCGGGCATCGCGGCCCGCGCCGACGACGACAGCGGGCCGCAGCCCCTCGGTCAGTACCAGCGCGACGCCCGTCGATGCGGCGGCGTCCCAGGCGGACAGCACCGGCTGCCGGGCCCCGTCGGCGGTGGGCTGGACGAAGGCGAACAGGGTCAGCGAACCGTCCGGTGAGCGCAGGATGTCGCGGGCGCCGGGAAGCCGGCCGTACGACCCGACCTGCGGCGGCTGGTCCACGAGCGGGTACACGCCGTTCACCTCGGAGTCCAGCTCCGTTTCGCGGAATCCCGGACCGCCTGGAGTGGTGTCGCCGTGACGCAGCCGGACGAGGTCTGCTCGAAAGGTCTCGGCGCCCTGTCCGCTGACCCGGAAGGTCAGTTCCTGACCGGGGCGGACGATGATGTCGTCACAGTAGCCGAGAACCCAGATCGGGAAGGAATCCGCCATCCCTTCGCCGCTCATGAGACGACACCGAAGACCTGCCGGAGCCGGCGCAGGAAAACCGCGTGTACCGCCTCGCCCTCGGTAGCATAGGGGCCGGTGACCCGTTCGGTGCGCAGACCCGCCGGGGCGGTGGTGAATCGGGATACGTACCACCGCTCGTCGCCGCCGTACTCGACGATCAGCTTTCCCGGAATGGCGAACGATCCAAGATAGGTGAGGACCCGGCGGAGCGCGTCGCTGTGCTGGCCGAACGGCTGGCGCTCATGCTCCGCAATGAGTTCGGGTGTCAGCGTCGGCCGCAGGTCGACGTACATGCGTTCGTGAAAGCGCGCGGCGACCATCCCGTCGAGTGTCTCCTGGCTGGACAGCGGCACTGTATCCCTCCTCGCCGTCAGAACCCCTCCCGCGCCATCAGAACCCTGACCGCGCCATCAGAACCCCGCCCGCGCCCCCGGGCCTGACTGGTTCCGATGTCTCCTGGCTGGCTTCTGGTCGCGGGTGGCGCGGCGCCGGGCGGCCCCATCCCGGCGGGTTGTAACGGGGTTGTACCCGGCAGCCCGTGGAAGCAGTCGGCAGCGCCCGCATCGACCGAGATGCGCCAGCCGGACGACGCGGAGCGGAACCGCATCGGGGCGATCTCCCGGTCGGCGGCGTCCATGGCCCACCGCCCCGGTGCACGGGGCGGAAATCAGGTTCACAGCCACCCACAGGTTTACCGGTCTGACCCGGAATACCTCGACATCGACCGCGGTATCCGCGCGGAGAATGCCAGCGGGCCCGGCCGGGTGGTGGCGGCGTGTGAGTTGTTCGACGGCCGGGTATACCGACCATCACGCCGGCATGTATTTCGATGGCGTCGGAGGTGTGCCATGCGCGGACTGTCAAAGGTCAAGGCTCTTTTCCTGATTGCCGGGACCGGAGCATCACTGGCCATAATCCCGTTGACACCAGCCAGTGCCGGTACGATCAACAATCCGCTGACGGTGACCGGAACCGTCAGGTGCAAGCCCCCCGGCTCCGCCGAATCACTGAAGATCACCGGCGGCGGGGAGGCGCACGGCACGTCCGTGGGTTCCGGCGGACAGTTCTCGCTGTTCTTCAGCAACCCGCAGCTTCCCAGCGCCGCGGTTGCCGAGGTGCGATGCGATATCGCGGGCACCAGGACCTACCGGAACACGCCCTTCACCCTGCATCGACCGTTGACCGGGCAGACCCTCGTCGTCAACCTCGTAGCCTGACCTGACCTGACAGGCAGACCGGCAGACCGGCAGACCGGCAGACCGGCAGACGGATGGTGCGCACCCGAGTGGGGGCGCACCATCCGTTAGCCGACAGGTCGCCAGGTCCCAGTGATCACGCTGGTCCGCCGAGCAGACGCGCACGCGCCGGCCTGACCCGTGCAGCGGGCAAGTGCGTACGCGGGCTCCGAGCAGGTGATAGGACTGATCTGGTAAGCGATTTACGCCAAGGTTCGGGCGCGTCGGTCGCATCCCGAGGGGCTGGACGTCCGTGGGGGTGCGATGAGCACAGACACAGGCCGGATGTCCTCGATGAGCCGGACACCATGGCCGAGGACCGGGATCGAGCCAACGGCGACCGCCGTGGTCTGCGTCGAGTGCCAGCGCGGTGTGATCGGCGGCGATTCGATTCTCCCCGCGCTGAACACGGTTTCGGGTGCGCTCGTCGACGGGCTGCGCCGCCTCCTGCCGGCCGCCCGCGCCGCCGGCGCGACGGTGGTCCACGCGACGTTCCACGGGACGGCTGACGCACTTGAACCCGGCAGCGCCCCGCTGTGGCGGGCGATCGCCGGGCCGACCGCCGGCTGGTCGGCCGGCCATCCCGACACCGAGGTCCTGCCCGGACTGCTGTCGCCGGCGGACCTGATCATTCCCCGCCGCCACGGGCTGTCCCCGACCTGGCGGACCGAACTGCTGCCGGTCCTGCGCGGCCGGGGCGTGCGCACGATCGTGCTCACGGGCGTCTCGGTCAACGTCGCCCTGTTGCTCGCGGCGGGCGAGGCCGTCCAGGAGGGATTCGGGGTCGTGGTACCGCGCGATGCCGTGGCCGGAACCCCGGCCGACTATCCCGCCGCCGTCCTGCGCCATTCGTTCGGACTGCTGGCGACGGTGACGACAGTGGCGGACCTGACCGCCCGCTGGCAGGACACCGCGTCCCCGGCGATCCGGGAAGGCTGACCCGCCGTGCCCGACTCACCCGTACCGCCCGGATTACCTGCGCCGCCCGACTTATCTGCGGACCCCCTCCCCCTCGTCGACGAGGCGGCGTTGCGCGCGTTCCTGGCCGACGTGGAATCGCCATACCGGGAGCTGTCGGTGAGCCTGCTCGCCGGCGGCGCCGCCAACCTCACCTATCTGCGCCGCCTCGATGACCTGCCGTACGTCCTGCGCCGCCGGCCGACGGGGCCCGTACGGCGACAACACGGCCGCCCGTGTAGTGCGGCTCGCACGCCCACCGGCCGCGGCCAGCGGCAGGATGGTCCCCGTGACCGTTGCCGGTCCACGGTCACCCGCCGCGGACGAGCCTCCTACCGCAGGTGAGCCCTCCACCGAAGGCGTCCTCCCGCAGCGAGGGTGCGTGGCGCCCGAGCCTGGCCAGGCGAGGAGAGTCGACCCGGGTGGAGGGTCGCCGCGCTCGCGCCCGCGCCGCGTGGCGCGCGCCGCCGGGGCA
>NZ_JAMQQF010000124.1 GCF_023716945.1 Frankia sp. AiPs1
ATTGATTGGCAGGTCGCCAAGTTATTTTTTTTAAAATTCTGTGGGGGTGGCCGCCGGCGGGCGGCCGCGGCGGCGCGCCGCGGCGGTGGGCAGCGGCGGGGCAGCGAGGGGCACGCGGCGGCCAACCGGACAGAATTGGACGATTCTCCGATGTGACCTACCCGCAGCGCGTTCGACCCTCTTCGGTGGTCACCCGCGCTGGTACGGTTCGGATCGCCGGGTGAGAGGGTAGTGCGACAAACGGCGGTGACGCAAGGCGGCGGAAGCGGCCACCCGACGCGTGCGACAACACCCCGGAAATCACTTTCCGCGAGTGTAACGACTTCCTAAGGAGACTGGTGTGGCAACTCCCGTATCCGAGAGTGCGGTCGGGACGGCCGATCTGGAGACAGTCCGGGAACTCGCGCAGCAGTTGCGGGTCGACTCGGTGCGCAGCAGCACCTCGGCCGGCTCCGGGCACCCCACCTCTTCCATGTCCGCCGCGGACGTGCTGGCGGCCCTCGTGGCCCGGCACCTGCGCTACGACTGGGACAACCCCGAAGACCCGGCGAACGATCACCTCATCTTCTCCAAGGGCCACGCCTCGCCGCTGATCTACTCGATCTTCAAGGCGGTCGGGGTCGTCAGCGACACCGAGCTCATCAACGGCTACCGCCGCTTCGGTGAGCGGCTGCAGGGCCACCCCACCCCGATCCTGCCCTGGGTCGACGTCGCCACCGGTTCACTCGGGCAGGGCCTGCCCGACGGCGTGGGGGTGGCGCTCGCCGGGAAGTACCTGGACAAGGTGCCCTACCGCGTCTGGGTGATCTGCGGTGACAGTGAGATGGCGGAGGGGTCGATCTGGGAGGCGCTCGACAAAGCCTCCTACTACAACCTGTCGAACCTGATCGCGATCGTCGACGTCAACCGGCTCGGCCAGCGTGGCCCCACCGAGCTCGGCTGGGATCTCGACACCTACGCCAAGCGAGTCGAGGCGTTCGGCGCGCGGGCGGTCGTCATCGACGGCCACGACATCGCCGCGATCGACGAGGCGCTCGCCGGGGCCGAGGACGCGACCCGGCCGACCGTCATCCTCGCTCGCACCCACAAGGGTGCCGGCTTCTCGGAGACGTCGGACAAGGAGGGCTGGCACGGCAAGCCCTTCCCGGCGGACATGGCCGAGCGTGCCATCGCCGAACTCGGCGGCGAGCGCAACCTGCGCATCCGCGGCCCGGTGCCGGGGCCGGACTTCCCGCGCCCGGAGCCGATCAGTCGGCCGGCGATCACCCTGCCCAGCTACGAGCTCGGTGCCAAGGTCGCGACGCGGCGGGCCTACGGGCAGGCGCTGGCCGCTCTCGGGGCGCGCACCGACGTCGTCGCGCTCGACGCCGAGGTGAGCAACTCGACCTACTCCGAGGACTTCGCCAAGGCGTACCCGGACCGGTTCTTCGAGATCTTCATCGCCGAGCAGCAGCTCGTCGCGGCGGCCGTCGGCCTGTCGGTTCGCGGCTACGTGCCGTTCGCCTCGACGTTCGCAGCCTTCTTCTCCCGCGCCTACGACTTCATCCGGATGGCGGCGATCTCCCAGGCCGACATCCGGCTGTCCGGCAGCCACGCCGGGGTGGAGATCGGCGCGGACGGTCCGTCGCAGATGGCGCTGGAGGACCTGGCGATGATGCGGGCCGTCGGCGGGTCGACGGTGCTCTACCCGAGCGACGCCACGTCCGCCGCCAAGCTCGTCGAGGCGATGGCGGACCTGTCCGGGGTGAGCTACCTGCGCACCACGCGTGGTGCGTACCCGGTGCTCTACGGTCCGGACGAACTGTTTGCCCCCGGCGGCTCCAAGGTGCTGCGCCGTTCGGACGGCGACACCGTCACGCTCATCGGTGCCGGCGTCACCCTGCACCAGGCCCTGGCCGCGGCCGACACGCTCGCCGCGGAGGGGGTCGCCGCCCGGGTGATCGACCTGTACTCGGTCAAGCCGGTCGACGCCGCGACCCTGCTGGAGGCGGCCCGGGCCACCGGCGGGCGCATCGTCGTCGCCGAGGACCACTACCCGGAGGGCGGGCTGGCCAGCGCCGTACTCGGGGCGCTGGACGACAGCGGGCTTCCGCTGTCCGTCCGGCACCTCGCGGTGCGCTCGCTGCCCGGTTCCGGTACGCCCGAGGAACTGCTCGACGCGGCCGGAATCTCGGCTAAGCACATCGTCGAGGCGGCCCGCGACCTGCTGCGCTGACGGTCTGCCCGGCGGCGCGCGGCGTCGCCGGGCAGGACCATCGATGGTGCGAGACGGCAGCGGGGCCGGGGGGACGATGCCCCCCCGGCCCCGCTGCCGTCGTCACGCCCGTAGCCGCCTGATCAGGGCCCGGCGGGTGTTACCCCGCCCGGCGGTCCCGGCGATGCGGCCACCCCCCGCGACGTCCCCCGCGGGTGAGATCCGGACGGCCGGGTCAGTCGTCGCCGGCCGGCGACGGCGCCCCACCGAAGGTCATGTCGACCAGGGTGAGGTAGAGCCGGTCCGGTCGTGGCAAAAACTGGATGTTGGATAGTGCCTGGTCCTGGCCCGCGGACTCGACCACGAACTCGCCGTAGCCGAGCAGCCGGCCGAGCGGGTCCCGGTTGTAGGTCAGGTCGGTGATCTTGGATAGCGGCATCGTCTGGACCTTGCGGAAGAAGATCCCCGACACCTTCAGTAGCCGCTTGTCTGTGATCATCAGGTGATCGAACTGCCAGTCGGCGACCTTCCAGAGCATCCGCAAGATCATGAAGAGCGCGAAGTACCACAACAGTGTGGTGATGAAGCCCGCGTCGACGTCCTTGGTGGCGAACAGGACGCTCGCCACCAGCGCGAGCAGCACCGCACCCAGGGTCTGGAGGAAGACGGGAAGCAGGACGGCCCAGTGCAGCCGCACCATCATCACCAGGCGTTCCTGCGACGCCAGGTACTTGGTGTCGCGCTGGGCCGGATCCGGGAGCTGGAGTCTCACCACGTCCGCAGTGTCCCAGACATGAGGGCCGCCTGGGGGGGCATTACAAGGCGGTGTTGGTGACGAACGTGGACACCCCGTCGGCCCATGACTGCAGCCATCCGAACACGCGGTCGATGATACTGGCTGCGCTGTCTGGTGCTGTCACGATGAAGAAGATGAGGAATGCGATCGCGCCATACTTGATGATCTTGTCCACGGCGGGCCTCCGGGCCGATTGGTGAAGGGTGCGGACAAAGTATCGTCGTTGCGATCGACCGAGGTCCCCGAATCGCGCCGATACGCTCAACCTCGTGGTCGGTGAGTGGTATGACGCTTCGGATACGGTCCGTCGGGTCTCGGAACGCCCGAAGGCTACACCGCAGCCGCGGCCCCCGTTCGTCCGGGATCGGGCGCGGGTGCTGCACTCCAGCGCGCTGCGCCGGCTGGCGGGAAAGACGCAGGTCGTAGGCCCGCTCGACGACGATTTTCCGCGTACTCGGCTCACCCACTCGCTCGAGACCGCCCAGGTGGGGCGGGAACTCGCGGCGGAGCTGGGAGCCGATGCGGACCTCGTCGATGCGGCGTGCCTCGCACACGACCTCGGACATCCCCCTTTCGGGCACAACGGTGAGCTGGCGCTGGACGAGGCGGCGGCGGCCTGCGGCGGGTTCGAGGGCAACGCGCAGAGCCTGCGGGAGCTGACGAGACTGGAAGTCAAGATCGTCGACGAGGAGGGAAACAGTGCGGGGCTGAACCTGACGCGCGCGAGCCTGGACGCCGCGACCAAGTACCCGTGGGTGCGCCGTGACGCCCCGCCGGCGCACGCTGGCAAGTTCGGCGCGTACGACGACGACCTGCCCGTGCTGGAGTGGGTGCGGATGGGCGCCCCGCCGGGGCGGCGGTGCTTCGAGACCCAGATCATGGACTGGGCCGACGATGTCGCCTACTCGGTCCACGATCTCGAGGACGGGGTCGTCGGCGGGCACATCGAGCTCGCCGCGCTCGACGACCCGGGGCATCGCGAGGAGCTGGCGGCCGCCACCGCGCAGCGCTATCCGGGTGCCTCTGCCGCGGCGGTGGCAGCGGCTCTGGACACGCTGCGGGCCCAACCCTGGTGGATCCGATCGGAGATCACTTCGGCCCGCGGCCAGGCGGGGCTGCGGGCGATGACGAGCGAGCTGATCGCGCGGTTCTCCCGGGCGGCGGTGCGGACCACGCGGGAGCGCCATCCCGACGGGCCGCTGCGGCGCTACGGCGCGGACCTGGTGGTGGATTCCGCCACGGTGGCGGAATGCGCCGCGCTCAAGGGGGTCACCGCGTGGTACGTCATGGAACGGCCGGGTGCGCGGACCAGGCAGGCCCGGCAGCGGGAGGTCATCGCCGAACTCGTGGAGCTGTTGCTGCGGGGCGCGCCGCGGTCACTGGATCCGTCGTTGCGGGCCTGTTTCAACGCGGCCCCGGACGACGCCGCCCGGCTGCGGGTGGTCGTCGACCAGGTGGCCCGGCTGACCGACGCGAGTGCCGAACGGCGGCACGCGGCGCTGCGTGGGCAGCCGGTGCACCGTGTGCTCTGAGCGGCCCGATCGCCGGCCGGCGTGGGGCAGTACGGCGTGGGGCAGTACGGGGCGGTGCGGGGTCCCCCACGTGGGTGATAGTCGCCCCCCGGCGGGGGGAACGGATCCGTCCCCACCCGGGGTAGGGACTGATCCCCCGTCGGAGGGAGGGCCGCCACGGCCGGCCGCGAGACCGCCCTCCCGGCTCGGCATGCAGGTGGCGGCCATTGTCCTCAACATTCCCGTGGCATGATCGGTACTGTCGTGCGTACGACACGTACCATCGCACCGGTAGGACCGATGTGAGCGGCGTCGCGGCCGCCTTCGACGTCGGCATCGGCCGGGGGTACGGCGGCGGTGCCGTGATGATCGGTTCCGCGGGAACGGGATGGCGCACTACTGGCGGGCGTTCTGCCCCGGGCGAGGTACCTCTCGCCCGACACGGACGAGGGGAGGGGCGGGTGGCCGGACGAATCCGTGACGCCGACGTCGCCCTGGTCCGGGAGCGCTCGCCGATCGCGGACGTCGTCTCCGAACACATCCAGCTGCGTCCGGCGGGGCGCAACGAGCTGGTCGGGCTGTGTCCGTTCCACGAGGAGAAGTCACCCTCCTTCTACGTCAACGTGGCCACCGGCCTGTTCCACTGCTTCGGCTGCCAGCAGGGCGGCGACGTCTACTCCTTCGTCCGCGAGATCGACGGGCTGAGTTTCCGGGAGGCCGCCGAGCGGCTGGCGCGGCGCGCCGGGGTCACGCTGACCTTCGAGGGCGGCGGCACCACCGATCGGACCGTGTCCAGCCAGCGCCAGCGACTGCTGGAGGCGCACCGGATCGCGGCCGAGTTCTACGCCGAGCAGCTCGGTGGCCACTCCTCGGCCCGCGCCGGCTGGGACTTCCTCACCGCCCGGGGCTTCGACCTCACGGCGGCGCAGCGCTTCGGCGTCGGCTACGCCCCGACCGGCTGGGACACGCTCACCCGCCACCTGCTGTCGCGCCGCTTCACCGGCGAGGAGCTCGTGCTCGGGGGGCTGTCCAAACAGGGAGCCCGCGGGGGCCTGATCGATCGGTTCCACCACCGGCTCATGTGGCCGATCCGGGATCTTGCCGGCGAGGTGGTGGGCTTCGGCGGGCGCCGCCTCACCGAGGACGGCTCGTCGAACGCCGGTCCGAAGTACCTCAACTCGCCCGAGACACCGCTGTTCAAGAAGGCAAGCCTGCTCTACGGGGCGGAGCTGGCCCGCCGCGACATCGCCCGGCGTTACCAGGTTGTGGTGGTGGAAGGCTACACCGACGTGATGGCCTGCCACCTCGCCGGGGTCACCACGGCCGTGGCGACCTGTGGCACCGCCTTCGGTCCGGAACACGTCGCGGTCGTGCGCCGTCTGCTCATGGACTCCGACGAGCGTCGTGGCGAGGTGATCTTCACCTTCGACGGCGACGCCGCCGGCCAGAAGGCCGCCCTGCGGGCGTTCGAGCACGAGGAGCGCTTTGCCACCCAGACGTTCGTCGCGGTGGAACCCGCCGGACTCGACCCGTGCGAGCTGTGGATGCACGGCGGCGACGCCGCCGTACGCGAGCTGGTCGCCCGCCGCGTTCCGCTGGTGGAGTTCGCGATCCGGGGGGTGCTTGCCCGTTACGACCTCGACACCACCGAAGGCCGCCTCGCTGCCCTGGACGCCGCGGCCCCGCTGATCAACCGGATCAAGGACGCCGGCCTGCGCCACCGCCACGCGGTGAACCTGGACCGTTGGCTGGGCTTCCTCGACGAGCGGTTCGTGGCGCGCCGGGTCGCCGAGCACCGGGAGCAGCAGTCGGGTGGTCGGTCCGCCGCCGCCGCGTCGGCGGTGGGCCGGCGGGAGCCCGCCGCGACCGACCCGGTCGTCATCGTGGAGCGTGAGGCGCTCAAACTCGCGGTCCAGTTTCCGGGACTTGCAGGGCCGATGTTCGACACGCTGGTCCCGGAGATGTTCACTGTTCCCGCGCACCGCGCCGTCCGTGAGCTCATCGCGGGTCTCGGTGGGGTGGGCGGCGGGCTGGCGAGGACCGGCGACGTCGCCGCATGGGTGACGGAGCTGTCCGCGGCGGTGACGGAGGAGGGGCTGCGACGGTTCGTCACCGCCCTCGCCGTGGAAAGGGTGCTCTGCGACCACGATGTGGATGATCGTTATGTCGACGAACAGATGTCACGCGTACAGGAGTTGCATGTGACACGTCGGATCACCGACCTGAAGTCGCGAGTGCAGCGGCTCAACCCGGTGGCCGACGCCGAGGCCTTCAACCGTACCTACGGTGAGCTGATCGCTTTGGAACAGCACAAGCATCAACTCCGGGAGCGGGGCGTAGGTGCCGCGTAACCTGGGTCGATCCCGAGAAGGAAGTGACGAGATTCCGCCCATGAGTCCTACCGTCCTACCCCGCGAAGCCCAGGTGGACGAGGTCAAGGACCTCATCACCCGGGGCAAGGAGATCGGTTTCCTCACCACCGAGGACGTCACGGTCGCCATCCAGGCGGCGGAGCTGCCCCCGGAGCAGGCCGAGACGGTACTGCAGGTGCTCAACGACGAGGGCATCGAGGTGCTCGAGGCGGGGGGTGAGAACCCCGACGAGGCCGATCTGCTCGCCCGCCGGCGCCGCGAGGAGGAGGAGCTCGCACTCAAGGCGCCGACCTCCGACCCGGTACGCATGTACCTCAAGGAGATCGGCAAGGTCCCGCTGCTCACCGCCGAGGAGGAGGTCGACCTCGCCAAGCGGATCG
This sequence comes from Frankia sp. AiPs1, assembly GCF_023716945.1. Classification (GTDB taxonomy): domain Bacteria; phylum Actinomycetota; class Actinomycetes; order Frankiales; family Frankiaceae; genus Frankia. The sequence continues at coordinate 7,254 of NZ_JAMQQF010000124.1, forward strand.
AGGCGGGCCTGTTCGCCTCCGAGAAGCTCGCGGTGGCGACGAAGAAGACCTCCCCGCAGATGCGGCGGGATCTCGAGGCCATCGAGCGCGACGGGCAGATCGCCAAGCGCAAGCTGGTCGAGGCGAACCTGCGCCTCGTCGTCTCGATCGCCAAGCGCTACGTCGGTCGCGGCATGCTGTTCCTGGATCTCATCCAGGAGGGCAACCTCGGCCTGATCCGCGCGGTCGAGAAGTTCGACTACACCAAGGGCTACAAGTTCTCGACCTACGCCACCTGGTGGATCCGGCAGGCGATCACTCGTGCCATCGCCGACCAGGCGCGCACGATCCGCATTCCGGTGCACATGGTCGAGACCATCAACAAGCTGATCCGCATCCAGCGGCAGCTCCTTCAGGACCTCGGCCGCGAGCCGAGCCCGGAGGAGATCGCCAAGGAGATGGACCTCACCCCGGACAAGGTCCGGGAGATCCTCAAGGTCTCCCAGGAGCCGGTCTCGCTGGAGACGCCCATCGGTGAGGAGGAGGACTCCCACCTCGGCGACTTCATCGAGGACTGCGACGCTGTCGTCCCGGTCGACGCGGCGAGCTTCATCCTCCTGCAGGAGCAGCTCGACTCGGTCCTGCATACCCTCTCCGACCGGGAGAAGAAGGTCATCCAGCTCCGCTTCGGGCTTACTGACGGCCATCCCCGCACGCTGGAGGAGGTCGGGCGCGAGTTCGGCGTCACCCGCGAGCGCATCCGGCAGATCGAGTCCAAGACGCTGTCGAAGCTCCGCCACCCGTCGCGTTCGCAGAAGCTGCGCGACTACCTGGAGTAGAAGCGCCCGAGTGGCCACTCGGGTCGTTGACCCTGAGTGGCGGCAATATTACTCTTGGCTAGTATCGGTGTCCTGATCCTCGATGGCTGCTGTCGTCGATGCTCGTCGGCCCGGTGCGCGGCGGCACGTTCCGTGCCGTCCGATCGGCCGAGAGGATGGCGAGCATGGCTGGCAGGGGATCCACCGTCGCACGCCGGCTACGCCCGCTGGCAGGGTTTGCCGTGGGGACAGCCGGTGCGCAGAACTTCCTCGGCGCTCGATGGGTGCCAGCGCTGCTGGCCGCGACCCCGGCCGGGCGGCGCCCGGCGGTCGCACTGCGCCTGCTGGCGTGGAGCCCGCACTACTTCCAGCCCGGCGAGCATGACCGTCACGCCGCGGCCGAGCGCAACCGGCGCACGCGGCAGGTGCTCGCTGACGGGGTGCTCGGCCGTTACCTGCATGCGGACGACGATGTCCTCGACGTCGGCTGCGGCCCCGGCTACCTGGCCGCGGCCGTGGCGCCACGGGTTCATTCGGTGACCGCGGTCGACGTCTCCCGCGGGGCGCTCGCCTGCGCGCGGGTGTTGAACCCGGCCCCCAACCTGGACTACGTCACCGTCGACGAGTTCATCCGCGGTGGCCGTGACGTCGACGTCGTCTACTCCGTCGCGGTCGTGCAACACCTCACCGACGAGGTGTTCGCCCGCGCACTGCGTGGCTGGCACGCCGCGCTGCGCCCCGGCGGCCGGCTGCTCGTGCACGTGGTCGTCGACGACCCCCGTTGGCGGACCGAGGCGCAGTGGCGCGCCGAGCGTGGGCTGGCGGGGCGGCTGAAGCTCCGGTTCGCGCTGAACTGCTTCGGCCGCAGCGCCGACCAGGTGCGCCGGCTCGTGACGGCGGCCGGCTTCGGCGAGCTGGCTCTCGTCCCGGTGGCCTCGCTCGCCGATGTCGACGACGACGTCGCCGGTCAGCATCTGCTGGTCGCCCGGCGTCTCGACGTGGCCGCGGCATCCGTGGCGACGACGTCAGGCGGGCTCACGGTGCCGGCTCAGGCGACGCCCGTCGAGCCGTTCGATCTGGAAACGTTCGATCTGGAAACCATCGTGTCGGTCGCGGCCGACCCCGACCGCACGCACTGAGCGGGCCCCGACCCGCGCAGCGAGCTACCTCAGCCCAGCGGCCCGGGCTTGTCGAACGGCCCGGGCTTGTCAAGCGGCCCGAGTCTGTCGGGCGGCCCGGGTCCGCCGCCGCTGGGCGCGGTGGAGCACGATCACGTCCGCCGGGACCGCCGTGATCAGCCCGCGGCGCCCTCGCCGAGGAGCAGATCGAAGTAGGGGCCGCGGTCGAACGGGTTGTCCTGGTCGGGCTTCAGATCCACCTCGAGCGCGGCATGCAGCGCGGCGGCGATCTCCTCGGCGGCCTCCCGCTCGTAGCCGACCAGCGCCGGTCCGGCGATTTCGCGGTTGTGGGCGGTGTCCAACGCGACGACGGGAACGCCCATCATCCGACCCTCGGCCATGGGGTAGCCGAAGGATTCGAGCTCGGCCGGGAAGAAGATGGCGTCGCACCGGATCATCATGTCGATGATGGTGGTCGCCGGGTGCTCCCTGACGAGCCGCAGGCGTGGATGATGCGCCACCGCGGGATCCTCGATCAGGTCCGCCCGGCCGGTGACGGTGATCGTGGCGTCGATGTGGTGGGGCGGTCCGGCGAGGATGTCGAGGGCCCCGAGCCCCGCCCGCAGGCGGCGGGCCATCAGCTTGTGCGGGGTGATGATGATGGGGCACAGGAAGTCCACCGTCCCTGCGCCCGCGTCCCGCTCGCGGCGCTCGTCCGACCGGACCCGCAGCATGGCCGGGTCCGGCGGCGTCACCGGGTTGAACGCCACGACCACCCGGTCCCGGGCGGCCGGCATGATCCGCAGGACCCGCTCGGCCATGCTCGTCGACGGAACGAAGATGTGGTCGGCCCGGCGCATAGCCGCCCACACGACCGGGGCCTGCGCGTGCACGGCCGGGCCGATCCGCAGCCCGAGCGCGCGCACCTCGTCCATCCGCAGGAAGTGCTGGGGGCCGTGGATGAGGACGCGGCGCTCGCGGCCGGTCAGCGCGAAGGACACGTTGTTCAGCGCCAGCGAGCGGTCGTACCGGTCGCCGGGGCGCTCCCGGCGCAGCAACCAGGGGGCGGTCAGGACGCGGTCGCGCCCGATCACCCGCAGCTCGGGCAGCCGGCGGTCCTGCAGGTAGAGGTCGAACTCGTTCAGCAGGCGTTTCGCGCCGCCGATGCGGGCGCCGGCGCAGTCGACCAGGATCTTCATCATGCTCCCGAGTGAGAGGGTGCGCCGGCGCGTGTCCGGCCGTGCGGGGCGTCCGCCGGCTGGTCCGGAACCTCGGCCCCGCCGAGGCCGGCGGGGGGGCGCCCGGTCAGGGCGGTGAACACGAGCCGGACGTAGTCGTCCGGCCGGGTGGCTGCCGCCGCCCACTCGGCGGCACGCCGTCCGATCCGGGCGAGGCGCGCCCGGTCGGCGAGCATGGCGCGCAGCACGTCGGCGAGGGCCTCGGCGGACTCGTCGACGGGCGTGGAGCCGGTGACACCGTCCTGGTAGGCGTCGTGGCTGCCGCCGGAGGCCGGGCCGACCACGGCGCACCCGGCGAGCTGGGCCTCCAACAGCACGATGCCGTAGCCCTCGCCGCTGGCCGCCGGTCCGCGCGGGCGGGTGCGGGTGCACAGGGCGAACAGGTCGGCGGTGGCGTAGAACCGGGCGAGGTCCGCGTCGGTCGGGGACTCGTGCAGCTCGGTGTCGGGATCCGCGGACACCAGTTCGTGCAGCGCACCCGGAGCCGGGCCCTGGCCGGCCAGCACCAGCCGAACCGGGCCCAGGGTCTGCCGGACGGAGCGCACCGCCGCCATCAGCACCGCGGCGCCCTTGCCGGCCCAGTCGGCGAGCCGGAACACGCTGAGCATGGTGGGTACCGGCGGCAGTGGCCGTCGCCGGCTCGCCTCGGCGAGCAGCGTCGCCCGCCAGGCCGGGGAGATGCCGGGCGCCAGGATGGGCGCGAGGCCCACGGTGGACAGCGCCCCCGCACTGTAGGAACTGATCGTGACCGGGTGCAGCAGGGGGTCCGCCCGCAGGATCGCCCGGTCGGTGGCGCGCATGCTCCAGATGTCGGTGCCGTAGAACAGGACCGGGCCGAAGCGGGCGCGGGTCAACCGCAGCGCGACGGCGGCGACCGGGATGAGGTTGGCGTGGCCGGCGACGACGCTGTCCGCGGGGCCGAAGCGCCGGGCCTGGTCGAGCGCCCGCAGGATGAAGCGGGCGCGGGCGGCGGCGGTCAGCTCGACGCCCGGTCCCAGCATGTCGATCCGCAGCAGGTCCGCCCCGCCGGCCCGCAGCGTCTCCTCGACGGTGGTGAGGTAGCGCTCGATGCCGCCGCCGAGCCCGCGTGAGACGGTCAGCAGCAGCACGCGCGCGGGCTGGTTGGGTGCGGGTGCGAGGGAGGGGGCAGGGAATCGGCGAGGAAGCGGCACGGAAGGTGATGCTAATCTCTCGCCACGTGTTGGATCCGCGTTGAGCACCGTGTCATCGGCACGTTGAGGATTGACGTACGCACCTTCAGTGGCCTGCGCGCGGGGCGGGAAGGGGGTCGAGGGAGCCGTCCGGGCTCGGCCGGCGGGACCACCGGTTCTTCTGGCGCAGCGCCGGCGCCTCCACGGCGGTCCAGCTCGCCGCGGCGAGCAGCACCGTCACGACCGTGGTCAGCGGCAGGTAGGCGACGGCACCGAGTCGGTGCAGGCCGTACACGGTGGCGAGCTGCTGGATCGGGAAGCCGTAGATGTACAGGCCGTAGGACAGGTCGCGCCGCGAGCCGACTCGGTGCAGCGGCAGCCGGACCGCCAGCCACGCGACGAGGTACGCCATCGGCACCGCGGCCAGCAGGTGCTGGTTGGTGATGAAGAACGACGCGCCGAGCGCGAGCGCCGCCGCGGTGGCCAGCCGGCCGGAGAGCGGAATGCGCTCGGCGTACAGGTACAGCACGGCGCCGGCGAGGAAGTGCAGCCCGAACCGGGCGAGGTCGGTGGAGAAGGGCGCCGGCAGCAGCGCGCCGCCGGGGCCCAGCGGGTGGATCGCGGCGAGCAGCAGCAGGGCCGCGCCGACGGCCAGCACCGGGCGGCGGCGCAGCAGGCCCACCGTCGCGAGCGCCGCGGTGCCGAGGTAGCACAGCACCTCCCACCACAGCGTCCACAGCGACCCGTCCCAGGCGACCGGCATCCCCGAGCCGGGCAACGGAAAGAAGGTCCCGGTGGGCGTGCCGGCGATGTCGTAGAAGCGCATCCTGAGCAGCGCGTTGTCGGTGAGGTAGGACAGCGCGCCGTGCGTGCCGGTCAGCGGGTAGCCGCGAAGCGAGCCGGTGTCGTGCAGCCAACCCAGGGGCGCCACGACGAGGGCGACCAGCAGCAGGCACGCCCAGAAGGCCGGCATGATGCGCAACGCCCGATGCCACAGGAAGCGGGGGACGCTCAGCCGCGTGCCGCTGCGGGTCACCAGGAAGCCGCTCACCGCGAAGAAGCCGTTGAGGGCGACCTCGTCGTACTCGTGGCGGCCCAGCGCGGGGGTGTGGTGTCCACTCAGCGCCCAACCGTGGAACAGCAGCACCGTCACCGCGAGCAGCAACCGCAGCGCCCCGATGCTGTTCGGCCCCGCAAAGACCGTGTCGAGGGTGGGTCGGGGCCCGTGCACCGGCTGTCCGGTGCGCGGGCTGGTCGCCGAGGTGGGGGACCTGCTCGGGCCCGCGGCGGCCGGCGTGGGCAGGGCGTTCGCGGTCGGTCCGAGGCCCGAGTCCATCAGCGGCTCCTTCGCGGCCGACACGGGGCCGACGGTTGTCCCGGCGCGAGGTCGACGATTAAGCGTCACGGTGGAGTTACTCTATGTGAAAATCGGGCCTTGCCTTTGAGGTCAGGGACGCGTGCCGTGCCGGCGCGAAAGGAGTCGTACATGGAACTCGATCTGCGGTATCGCAACGGCGGCAATGCCGACCTGCTCGACCTGATCGACATCCGGCCGGGGCGGGCGCTCGACTGCGGCTGTGGTGCGGGGGACAACGCTCGGCTGCTGCGGGCCCGAGGCTGGCGCGTCACCGGCGTGACGATCGACCCCTCGGAGCGGGCGGCCGCGGGCGTGGACTGCGAACGGGTCGAACTCGCCGATCTCAACGACGGCCTGTCCTTCGCGCCCGACGGCAGCTACCAACTCGTCCTGCTCTCCCACATCCTGGAGCACCTGGCCGATCCCGCACCGCTGCTGGCCGAGGCCCGCCGGGTCGTCGCCCCGACCGGGCGCATCCTGGTCGCGCTGCCCAACGTGCTGCACTACCGGCAGCGCGCACAGTTCCTGCTCGGGCGCTTCGAGTACACCGAGACCGGGCTGATGGACTCCACCCACCTACGCTTCTACACGGTGGACTCGGCGCGGCGCCTGCTGGCGGACAACGGCCTGCGCCTCGTCTCCTGGTCGACGACCGGTGGGCTGCCATGGTGGCGCAGCCGCGAGGTGCTCCCGCGTGGGCTGACCCGTGGTGCCGACCGCCGGGTGCTGGCGCGGCGGCCGAACATGTTCGCGTGGCAGGCTCTGTTCCTCGCCGCCCCCGCTGCCGCCCCCACCGCCCCCGCTGCCGCCGTCGAACCCGGCACGCCCGACCGCGCACCCGTGGCCGTGCCGGCGCAGAGCCCGGGATCGCCCCGGC
>NZ_JAMQQF010000125.1 GCF_023716945.1 Frankia sp. AiPs1
CCCCGGAGCCCACCACCGGATCGACCCCGGCGCCGGCCAGGCCGCGTCCCCGGCTCCCCCGGGCCGCCCGCACCGCGGACGTCCCCTCGGCGACGAGACCGCGGCGCACCCGCATCCGCTGGTCCGCCGTGTTGAAGGCGGCGTCGACGAGGACCCCGACAACGAAGATAGTGATCATCGAGGCCATCACCCCGACCGTGTCGAGCAGCTCCCGGGAGTTCTGCAGGTCGGCTCCGACCGAAGGATGGCCGGGAACGATGACCAGCAGCTCGCCGGCCATCAGGCTGCGCCAGCAGAACGCCCAGCCCTGCTTCAGGCCCGCCAGCACCGAGGGCAGGGCTGCCGGCGCCACGACGTACCGATACAGGGAGAAGCCGCGCGCACCCATGCTGCGCCCGACCCGCACCAGCAGCGGCGGCACGTAGTCGACGCCGTAGATCACCCCGTTGGCGACCGAGGGCGCGGCCCCGAGCACCACGACGAACATGATCGCCGACTCGCTGAGCTTGAACAGCAGAATGGCCAGCGGAAACCAGACGATGGAGGGCATCGTCTGCAGCGCGGTGATGAACGAGCCGACCGCGGTCCGCAGGATGGTGGAGCGGGAGACCGCGACCCCCACCACGACCCCGATCACGACCGCGAGGGCGTACCCCTCCAGGGCCCGGACCAGCGTGCGTGCCAGGGCGTCCCAGAAGTGGTGGGTACCGAGGCGGCTGCCGAACTCGGACAGGGCCTTGCCCGGTCCGGGCAGCACGTAGGAGGGCTTCCAGCCGCTCCAGACGACGATCTGCCACAGCAGCAGGAACAGGGCGAGGGCGCCGATCTTCGGCCAGGTCGCCGCCCACGTCCGGGCCGCGAGCGGCCGCCGCTGCGCCGTCGGGATGTCGAGCGCGTCGAGGCCGGCGAGCGCCGCGTCCACCTCGAGTCCGGTCTCGGCGTCGAGAGCGGTCGACCGGGTCCGGAGCTGGGTCGAGGTATGGCTGTCAGTGGCCATGCCGGCCGACCTCCTCGCGTAGTCGCGTGGTCACCGTGGTGGCCAGCTCCGCGACCCGGGCGGAGTCGATCCGCCGCGGCCGCTCGATCTCGACATCGAAGATCTCCGCGACCCGCCCGGGCCGGGAGGACAGCAGCACGATGCGGTCGCCGAGCCGGACGGCCTCGCGGACATCGTGGGTGACGAAGATGACTGTGACGCCGGTTTCCCGCCAGATCCGTTCCAGCTCGTCGTGGAGCAGGTCGCGGGTCATCGCGTCGAGGGCGCCGAAGGGCTCGTCCATGCAGAGGATGTCGGCCTCCTGCGCGAACGCGCGGGCCAGACTCACCCGCTGGCGCATGCCCCCGGACAGTTCGTGGGGACGCTTGTCGGCCAGCCCGGCCAGGCGGACCATCGCGAGCAGGCGGTCCACCCGCTCCCGCCGCTCGGCACGGCGGATACCCCGCAGCCGCAGCGGCACCTCGATGTTGCCGCCCGCGGTGAGCCAGGGCAGCAACGCCGAGTCCTGGAACATCATTCCCGCGCGGCGACCGGTGGTGTCCACGGTGCCGGTGGTCGGCGCGTCGAGACCGGCGATCAACCCGAGCAGGGTCGACTTACCGCATCCCGACGCGCCGAGCAGACAGAGGAACTCGCCGGACCGGACGTCCAGGGAAACGTCGTCCAACGCCTGGACGCGGGCGGCGCCGGAGCCGAAGAACCGGCTGACGCCGTCGATGCGCAGTGCGGTGTCGGAGCGGACAGCGGTCACGGATCATTCCCCCGTCGCGGTGAAGACGCACGCCCGGCAAGGGCGCCCGGCGAGTGGATCAGGAGTCGGAGACGGTCGGCTTGCCCTGCTTGGCCAGGATGTCGTTGAGGATCGTGAGATCGAAGATGCCGTCCAGCTTCGGCTTCTTGATCAATCCGAGCTCCTCCTGATGCTTGGCCGACGTGAGCAGGGAGGCAGCAATCGGGTCGGGCGTGAATGTCAGCGTCTTCCACGCCGAGGTCAGGACCTTGTCCGACAGCGGCTTGCCGGCAAGCTTGCCCAGAGCCGTGTTGGTGACCGTCGCACCGGCGTCCCGGTCCGCGTTGAGACCGTTGATCGACGCCACGTTGGCGCTGACGAGCCGGCGGACGATCTCCGGGTTCTTCTTCAGGTAGGCGGTGCGCACCAGCAGCACCGTCGTGACGAACTGGCCCTTGGTCTCGGGCCACTCGTCGGCCTCGTTCACGAGCACCTTGCCGCCCGCGGCGACCAGCCGGGAGGCCGTCGGCTCGGGCACCCACGCGCCGTCGATCGCCTTGTTGGTGAAGGCGTCGACGGTGATGGAGTTGTCCTGCGGCTTGATCGAGACGTCGCCGCCGCCCTGGGTGTCCGTCTTCAGGCCGTTCTTCTTCAGGTAGTAGCGCAGCGCCACGTCCTGGGTGTTGCCGAGGCTCGGCGTCGCGAGCGTGGTGCCCTTGAGCTGCGCCACCGAGGTGATGTCCGGCCGAACCACGAGCGCCGCGCCGCCCGACGTCGCGCCGGAAACGATCCGCACCGCCTCGCCGTTCGACTTGATGAAGCTGTTCACCGCGGGGTTCGGGCCGATGTACCCGGCGTCGAGCGCCCCGGACAGTACGGCCTCGGCCTCCTGCACCCCGGAGTTGAACGTCGAGGTCTTCAGCGTGACGCCGGAGCCGAGTTCCTTGGCGAAGATTCCCTTCTCGACGCCGTAGAGCGCGGGCGCGTGGGTGAGATTCGGGAAGTACCCGAGGCGCAGCGTCCCGCTCACCTGGCCGGGCGTCGTCGCGCCAGCCGATGCGCTGGCGTCATCGCCTGAGCTCGAGCAGCCCACCACCGCCAGTGCCAGCGCCCCGGCGGTGATCAGTGGCGTCATCGCCCGCCACAGTCTGCTCGGCCTCATGAAAACCCCCTCCGCGCAGGCTCGCACCCACGCCATGCAAATCAATCGACGTCATCGGGATGGTTAGCATGCCAGATGCCCCGCATCCTGGCCATGTGCCTTCATCATCTCGACATCGTTCGGTAACAAACGAGGCGAATTTCGGGAGCAATCGCGCCAGAACGGACAGGATTCGATGATGAAACCCTGATCCCCGCGGGCCCGCACGGAACAGGCTGCGGACCAGGTCAGCGGCCTGTTCGCCAGCAAGACGCGGCGGTGCGGACGAGGTCGCGGGCTCAGCGTCGAAGCTCAGTGCGCGGCGGCGGGCAAGCGCGTCAGAACAGGATCGAGGCGAAGGTGCCCAGGCGCTGGAATCCAACCCGCTCGTAGGCTCGGCGGGCAGGGTGGTTGAAGTCGTTGACATAGAGGCTCACCCGCGGGGCGAACGCCTCCCGCGCAAGCGCGACGACGCTGGCGGTGCCGGCCGAACCCAGCCCGCGCCCACGCAGCGCCGGATCAACCCAGACGCCCTGGATCTGGCAGACGTCCCCGGCCACCGCGCCGATCTCGGCCTTGAACAGCACGCGGCCGTCGACGATGTGTGCGAACGAGCGCCGCTGCCCGATGAACTCGGCGACGCGGGCCCGGTAGAGGGCCCCGCCGTCGGCGAGGACCGGGGACACCCCGATCTCCTCGGTGAACATGGCGATGCAGGCCGGCAGCAGGATGTCGAGCTCATCGGGCCGGACGGGACGGACGGCCGGGTCGGGCGCGATGAGCGGCGGCCCGTCGATCACGAGCAGCGGCTGGTCGGACCGAACCTCGCGGGCCCGACCCCAGGTCGGCTCGAGGTGCCGCCACATCGCCATGACCGACGAGGAGACGCCGACGACGGAGGAGCAGCGGCGGCCCTGCCGGCGGGCCCGCTCGGCGAACAGCTTCGCCGAGGCGGGACCCGCCGCCACGGGCCAGAGATTGGCGCCGGAGTAACACACCGCGGCCAGGTGGCCGTCGACCGTGTGACCCCACATCTCCGCGCCGAGCCGCCATGGATCGAGCCCGGCGGCCTCGACGCGGGACGCGACGAACACGTCGGCGACCGGATTACGGGCCAGCAGCTCGCGCACAGCGGGAAGATCCCGATCGTCGAGCAGTCGCGTCGGCGCGGAGCGCAGCGGCAGGCCCATCCGGTCGCGCCGCCTAGCTGACGGTGACCGAAGGCTCGCCGGACGGGGTGCCGTCCGCCGTCATCTCCTCGGCCAGCCGCATGGCTTCCTCGATGAGGGTCTCCACGATCTGCGCCTCGGGCACGGTCTTGACGACCTCGCCCTTGACGAAGATCTGGCCCTTGCCGTTACCGGACGCGACACCGAGGTCGGCCTCTCGTGCCTCACCCGGCCCGTTGACCACGCAGCCCATGACGGCGACGCGCAACGGAACCTCCATGCCTTCGAGACCGGCGCTGACCTGGTTGGCTAGGGTGTAGACATCGACCTGAGCCCGACCGCAGGACGGGCAGGACACGATCTCGAGCTTACGCTGCCGGAGTCCGAGGGACTCCAGGATCGCGGCGCCGACCTTGACCTCCTCGACCGGCGGCGCGGACAGCGAGACCCGGATGGTGTCGCCGATGCCCTCGGCGAGCAGCGCGCCGAAGGCAACCGAGGACTTCACGGTGCCCTGGAAGGCCGGGCCCGCCTCGGTCACGCCGAGGTGCAGGGGGTAGTCGCAGGACTGGGCGAGCAGTCGGTAGGCCTGGATCATCACGACCGGGTCGTGGTGCTTGACCGAGATCTTGATGTCGCGGAAGTCGTGCTCCTCGAACAGCGAGCACTCCCACAGCGCCGACTCGGTGAGCGCCTCCGGCGTGGCCTTGCCGTACTTGGCGAGCAGCCGCTTGTCGAGGGAGCCGGCATTCACCCCGATCCGGATCGGGATGCCGGCGCCCTTCGCCGCGCGGGCGATCTCGCCGACCTTGTCGTCGAACGCCTTGATGTTGCCGGGGTTGACGCGGACCGCCGCGCAGCCGGCGTCGATCGCGGCGAAGACGTACTTGGGCTGGAAGTGGATGTCCGCGATCACCGGAATCGGCGACTTGCGGGCAATGGCCGCAAGCGCGTCGGCGTCGTCCTGGCTGGGGACGGCCACCCGGACGATCTGGCATCCGGACGCGGTGAGCTCGGCGATCTGCTGCAGCGTCGCGTTGACATCCGAGGTCAACGTGGTGCACATCGACTGCACGGAGACCGGAGCGTCACCCCCGACCGGGACGTTGCCCACGTTGATCTGCCGGCTGTGCCGCCGAGTGCCGAGCGGTCGGGCCGGAGCGGCTGGCATGCCCAGAGTAACGGTCACGTTGTCCTCACTGGCGAATCGGAACTGGCGAATCGAAAAAAAGGATCGACGTGCGACTGATTCGGCCTGTCGGCTGCGGGACGCAGGGCAGTAGGGCGCACGGCTTCGCGCAACCGTGCGGGTTCACTGGTTCAGGCGGATCGGATTGAAGATGTCGGCGGACAGGAGGAGCAGGCTGAACCCGAGGAGAACGACAACCGTGGCGTACGTGGCCGGTAAAAGCTTGACGAAATCCACCTTCTGTACCGGACCACGGTAGCCCCGAAGCCTGCGCAGACCGTGTCTGGCCTGCTCAAAGCCCAGCACGGCAATGTGGCCGCCATCCAACGGGAGCAGGGGGAACAGGTTGAAGATGCCGACCGCGAGATTGATCGCGGCCACCAGGATGAGGAACTGGCGCACCCGGTCGAGCACCGAGCTGTCGGGCGCCGAGACGACGTCACCGCCGATGCGCGCCGCACCCACGACGCTGATGAAGCCCTCGGGATCGCGATCGTCGCTGAAGATCTTTCCGATGTCGCCGATCCGGTGGGTCAGGGTGTCGTACATGCCGGTGAACCCGGAGCCGATCACGTCGAAGGTGTGCGGCACGGCCTCGATCGGGTTGTAGTGCACCGTCTCGAGTCCCGGCCGAACGCCGAGCGCGCCGACCCGGTCGCTGCCCGCCTCGCCGGTGGATCGGTTGCGGCGGACCTCGACGAGGTCCGGGCTGAGGGTCAGCGACCGTCCGTCCCGCTCCACCACGAGCGAGGCGGGGCCGGCGCCGTGCTCGCGCACCCGGTGGGTGAAGTCCTTCCAGGTGCGCACCGCGACCCCGTCGAAGCTGACGACCCGGTCACCCGGTCGCAGCCCCGCCGCGGCAGCGGGGCCGGGCCCGGAACAGCTCGCGGTCGTCGCCACGCAACTCGTCGAGCCGATCTTCGATTCGCTGATCTGGGTGGTGCCGAGCGCGACCAGCACCCCGTAGATCAACACGATGGCGATGACGAAGTGCACGAAGGAACCGGCGGACATGACCACCAGCCGGGCTCGGGCCCGGCCGTTGTGGAACGCCCGAGGCTCGTCCGCCGGATCGATCTCCTCCAGCGGCGTCATCCCCTCGATCTTGACGAAGCCGCCGGCGGGGATCGCCTTGATGCCGTACTCGGTCTCGCCGCGCTGGCGGGACCAGATCGTCGGTCCGAAGCCCACGAAGAACTTCGATGCCTTCATGCCGTAGTGCCGAGCGGTGAGGAAGTGACCGCCCTCGTGCAGCACCACGGACACGAGCAGCGCTGCGGCGAACGCCACGATGCCGAGAATCGCCATCAGGCCGGCCCCCGCCCGGTGGGACACCGCTCGGGGGCGCCCGGATGGGCCCTGGCACCCCGCGAACGGCCACGCCCGGCCCGACCCGGGCGGATCATCCCGATCCCGGCTCGGTGGCCGGCCGGGTGGGATCCACCGCCCACCCCGGGCAGAGCGTGATTCACACCGATTCCCGTTCGCTCTCGCGCCGGATCAACCGCTGCGCCGCGTCGCGCGCGGCCCGCTCGGTGGCGAACACCTCGTCGAGCGACGGGTGATCGACGACTGCGTGTTCGGCGATGACCTCGGCCACCAGATCGACGATACGGACGAAGGGCAGGCGTCCGGCCAGGAAGGCGGCCACCGCCTCCTCGTTGGCCGCATTGAACACCGCGGGAGCGGTACCGCCCCGGCGACCGGCCGTGCGCGCGAGCTCCACGGCCGGGAACGCCACCTCGTCAAGCGGTTCGAAGGTGAGCGCCTGGGCCCGGGTCCAGTCCATCGGCGGCTGTGCCTCGGCTACCCGCTCCGGCCAGCCCAGGGCCAGCGCGATGGGCAGGCGCATGTCGGGCGGCGAGACCTGGGCCAGGGTGGACCCGTCGGTGAACTCGACCATCGAGTGCACCAGCGACTGGGGGTGCACGACGACGTCGATGTCGTCGTAGGGCACCCCGAAGAACAGGTGCGCCTCGATCAGCTCCAGACCCTTGTTCATCAGGGTGGCGGAGTTGATCGTGACAAACGGACCCATGTCCCAGGTGGGATGGGCCAGCGCCTGCTGCGGGGTGACGGCGGCGAGTTCGTCGCGGCGGCGCCCGCGGAACGGGCCGCCGCTGGCCGTGAGGACCAGCTTGCGTACCTCGTCCCGGCGGCCGCCGCGCAGGCACTGCGCCAGTGCGGAGTGTTCGGAGTCCACCGGGACGAGGCGGTCCGGGTCGCCGCCGAGCGCGTCCAGGACCAGGGGACCCCCGGCGACCAGCGACTCCTTGTTCGCCAGCGCCACCGTCCGGCCGGCGGCCAGCGCGGCGAGCGTCGGCGCGAGTCCGACCGACCCGGTGATGCCGTTGAGAACAATGTCACAGGGCCACTCGGCGATCTCGCTCGCCGCATCGGGCCCGGCCAGGATCTTCGGCACGGCGAACTCGCCCCGGCGGTAGCCCCGCCGCGTCGCCTCCGCAAAGAAGGCGAGCTGCAGGTCCTGGGCCGCCGATGCCGCCGCCACGCCGACCGCCTGGACACCGAGATCGAGCGCCTGGCTTGCCAGCAGGTCCACCCGGGACCCGCCACCCATCAGCGCAACCACCCGGAAGCGCTGCGGATTGCGGCGTACGACGTCTATGGCCTGGGTTCCGATCGAGCCCGTGGACCCGAGCAGAACAACTTCACGCAGGTTCGAAGCCTCCACCACACCTCCATTCTCTCAGGCCCGTCGACGCCTCGGCGCCGCCCTGTTCGGTTCATGACAGGTGCCACCCGTAGATGTGCAATGGGTCTGACGGCCACTACCTTTTGTGACCTCATCCTCTCCCCGTCGACGCGAGGTCGACCTCAACCCGGCAGGGTCGCCGGTCTCGCACCCAACCGGGGGAGCTCATCCGTCCGACGCCGCCGGCGAGGGCGACCCGGTCGCCGAGGGTGACGCCGACGGCACGGGAGTTCCCGTCCCGCCCGTGCCGGCGCCCGGGCTCGCACTCGTCGACGGCGATGCGCTCGCCGCCGCCGACGGCGTGGCCGAACCAGCCGTGGCGGGGGGCGAGCCACTCGGGGCGGGCGGGCCGGGCAACGGGAGCGCCCCACCCGAGCCCGGCGTCCCCGCGCCGCCGCCGCCGTCCCCGGACGTGGGGGTGTAGCCGAAGTAGGTCAACGCCACGATGGTGGCGCTGAAGGCGTCCGAGGTCGGTCCCAACGCCGGTCGGGCCTGCGCGCCGGGCCAGGTGTGTCCGGCCCCCTGCATGGACAGCAATCCGACGTCGCGCCCGTTCGGGCAGCCGGTCCACACGGTGCGCTGCCAGGCGGCGGTGTCCCGGGAGGCCTGGCTGGCGCCGCTGCACCGCAGGGCGGAGGCGTAGCGGGCCAGCCGGTCGGGCGTCGACTGGGCGACCACCCCGGCGAACGGTGCCGGACGGGGGGCACCACCGCCGTCGAACGGCGCGATCTGGTCGGCCGTCCCGTGGATCTCGAGCAGGTTCGTGGTGGGCGCCGCGCAGGAGGTGGGCAGCACGCTCGAGCCGACCGTGACTGCCGCCGCGAACCTGCCCGGCAACGCGCAGGCCGCAGTGAGCACCATGTTCGCGCCGTCCGCATAACCCACGGCGAAGATGCGCTTCGCGTCGAGGCACATGCGACCCGTGAGCTCGTTGAGCAGCGTCCCCGCGAACATCACGTCGTCGGGGCCGACCGCGGCGGCGCGGGGAAAGTTCCACCGATCCTGCGCGCCGATCGGCGCTGCGACCGCGAAGCCGGCCCTGGTGCCCTGGTCGGCGAGCCGGGTGTAGGCCTCCAGATCGTCGGTGCTCTGCCCGAGATCGTGGAAGGTAAGGATCAGTGGGAGCTCCCGGGCCGGCGATCCCGCGGTGGGAACCGCCAGGACGTAGGTGCGGTCGACGCCGCCGACCCGCAGCGTGCGGGTACTCACCCCGGACGGCAGGGTCTTGCCGGTGACGCACCCGCTGGGCGGCGGGGCGGGAACGGTGGGCGTCGGCGACACCGAGACGGCCGCCACGCGCGGCTGGTGCCCACCGGCGGGGCCCACCGCGGAGGACGGCCCCGACGCGTGCTCCGGACCCGGATCCCGCGAGATGGCGTACCACAGCAGAAGCAGGAGCACGCCGACCGCAGCCGTGATCGGCAACCAGACTGTGTTCGTGGTTCGCGCCCGATGCCGAAGAGAACCGCGCCGCCGGCTCGCCGGACTACCGAAGGACACGGCTGCCGTGCACAGGCGAGCCGCTCACCGCGCCGGCGGCCTCGACGGGCTTCCCAGACTCGACCGACTCCCCGGACGAGACGGGCTTCCCGGACGTGACGGGCACACCAGACGTGACGGGCTCCGCGGACGTGACGGGCTCCGCGGACTCGACGGGCCTGGCGGATTCGGCCCGTCCGGCCCGTCCGGCCCGACCGGCCGGCTCGGCGGCGAGCTGACCACAGGCCGCCGCTATCTCCCGACCGCGGGTGTCGCGCACGGTGGTGGCGATCCCCCGCTCCCGCAGCCGGCGGACGAACGCCCGCTGACCGGCGGGCGCACTGGCCTGCCAGGACGAGCCCTCCGTCGGGTTCAGCGGAATGAGATTGACATGCGCCAGGCGGCCGGTGAGCAGAGTGGCGAGCGCGTCGGCGCGGGCCACATCGTCGTTAACCCCGTCGATCAGCGCGTACTCGATACTCACCCGCCGACCGGTGACCTCGGCATACTCCCAGGCAGCGGCGAGCACCTCGGCCACTGGCCACCGTGTGTTGACAGGTACCAGCTCGTCGCGTAGCTCGTCGTCCGGAGCGTGCAGCGAAACCGCCAGGGTCACCGGCAGGCCCTCGCCGGCCAGCCGGCGCATCGCCGGTACGAGTCCGACGGTGCTGACCGTCAGCCCACGCGCGGACAGCCCCAGCCCCTCGGGCGGCGGCGAGATCAGGCGGCGCACCGCCGCGGTCACCGCGGTGTAGTTCGCCAGCGGCTCACCCATGCCCATGAAGACCACATTGGACAGGCGGCCGGCCCCGCCGGCCAACTCCTGGCGGCGCAGTACGCGAGCCGCGTGCACGACCTGTTCGACGATCTCCGCCGTCGACAGGTTACGGGTCAGCCCCCCCTGACCGGTGGCGCAGAACGGGCAGCCCATGCCACAACCCGCCTGGCTGGACACGCAGACCGTCGCGCGATCCGGATACCTCATGATCACCGACTCGAGCAGCGCGCCGTCCGCAGTCCGCCACGCAGTCTTCCGAGTCAGGCCATCGTCGCAGCTCAGCGTCCGGGCGGGCACCAGCAGCCGGGGCAACAGCGCCTCAAGGAGCGGGCCACGGGCATCCTCCGGCAGATCGGTCATCGCGTCGGTCTCGTCGGCGTCGACCAGCCGGACGAAGTAGTGGCGCGACACCTGATCGGCGCGGAAGGCGGGCTGGCCCAACGAGACCGCGACCTCGCGGCGTTCGTCCCGGGAAAGGTCTGCCAGGTGCCGCGCGGGCCGCGCGGGCCGCCGGGTCAGGGACAGGCGGACCTGCCGGCCGGTCCCGGCGGACACCGGGCCGTCCGGGGATTCGGATTCGGCGGTCATGGGAGTCATCGCGGCTCCAGTCTGCCAGGAGGCCGCCGCCTAGACGAATGGGGCGATCGCCCGCGCGGGCGGCCCGCACCGCCCGGCGCCCCCGACCAGGGCAGCACCACCGCCTGCCTCGGCCGGGCCACCGGCCCGGTCGAGGCAGGAAGCTCAGGTCTCGCGGCGGCGGCTCGTCCGTGCGGACGGCTGCTCAGTCGAGGAAGGCGGTGAGCAGCAACCAGGCGACCGGAGCGGTGCACAGCAACGAGTCCAGGCGGTCCATCACACCGCCGTGACCAGGCAGCAGATTGCTCATGTCCTTGATGCCGATGTCCCGCTTGAGCAGCGACTCGCCCAGGTCTCCGATCGTCGCCGTGCAGGCGGTCGCGAGGCCGATCAGGATCCCCTGCCACACGTGCGCCCCCAGTGGCCAGGCGAGCAGGATCCCCGCCACCAGCACGCAGCCCGCCGCGGAGCCCGCGAACCCCTCCCACGACTTGCCGGGGGACACGCTCGGGGCCATCTTGTGGCGCCCCCCGGAGAGGACCCCCGCGGTGTAGCCGCCGACGTCGCTGGCCACGACTGTGGCCAGGAAGGCCAGGGCCCGCCAGCTACCGTCGGATGGTTCGGTCAGCAATGCCGCGAAGCCCGCCGGAAAACCCACGTATCCGGCGACGAAGGCGATGCCGCCCACGTCCCGGACCAGCCCCTCGGCCGGCCCGGCGGCTCGCACCGCAACCCCGGCGCCGACGGTGGCGGCGAGCGTCAGCAGCAGGCCGGTCGTCCCCTCGGCGTAGGCCACCGCCGGCATCGCGAGCGCCCCGGCGACCAGCGGCACGGGCGGCACCCGCACTCCGGTGAGCCAGACCGCCCGGATCACCTCCCAGGTTCCCAGGGCGACAGCGGCGCTGATGACGCCGACGAACGCCGCCCGCACGGTGAACAGCGGGACGAGAATGGCCGCGCCGAGCAGGACGCCGACCGCGATCGCGGCCGGCAGATTGCGGCCCGCTCGGGAACGGCGCGGTGGGACCTCAGCGGCCCCGGGAACGCCGGCAGCGACCCCGTTCGCTTCGGCGCTTCCGGCTGGCCCGCCGTCAACCACGGCGCGGCCGTCGACTGCCGTCATGGATGCCTGTATCTCGGCTATATCGACTATCTCGGCTATCTAGACAGAGGCGGACAGGACCGACACGCATGCCCCGCCGTCGTCCCTCGCACACCGCCACAATCATCTGACTCGCATCGCAGGGTGGGCGGGCCGCGCCGGCTCCGGGGGCGAAGATGGTCAGACCGACAGCAGGTCCGTCTCTTTGAGGCGGAGCAGCTCATCGACCTGCCCGACGTAACGGTGGGTCGCCTCGTCGAGGTCCTTTTCGCCGCGCCTGCCCTCGTCCTCGCCGGCATCGCCGTCCCGGACAATGCGGTCGATCGCGTCCTTGGCGTGACGCCGGACATTACGGATGCTGACCCGAGCCTCCTCCGCCTTGGAGCGGGCGACCTTGACCAGGTCGCGGCGCCGCTGCTCGGACAGCTCCGGGAAGACGATACGGATGATCGTGCCGTCGTTGCTCGGGTTGACCCCCAGGTCGGAGTCACGCACCGCCTTCTCGATCGAGGACAGCGACGACTTGTCGTACGGAGTGATGATCACCATGCGCGGCTCGGGGATGTGAAAGGACGCGAGTTGCTGCACCGGCGTCGGCGCGCCGTAGTAGTCAACCACGATCTTGGAGAAGACCGCGGGCGTGATGCGGCCGGTGCGGATGTTCGCGAAGTCCTCCTTGGCGACCGAGACGGCCTTCTCCATCTTCTCCTCGGCATCGAGAAGTGTGTCGTCGATCACCGCGTTTCCTTCCATCCGCTCTGACTCGCCGGCATCCGTCCGGCTCCAACAGCAGCCTCCCGGCCGGCCGCCCCCGAACCCGGCCGCTTTTCCGAACACGGCCGCCTTCCGACCGGCGGAATGACACGTGCGGCCCGTGGGCGCCGGGGCCCGACCCCGTCGATGATCGCACAGCCGTGTCGAGCAGTGTCCCGCACGAACTCGCCCCCGCGGAGCCCGGGGGGACGCGCCACGCCGAACATGTCGAACCGTCGTGTTGCCGTCCCGTTACGTGACACCGGGCGTCATCGCGGCGCCCCCGGCCAACGCGAAAGAGGCGGGCGGCCCCTGACCGCCCGCCGTCCCGTGGTCCTGCGCTCAGGCCTGCCGGATGTTGAACCGGGAGAACCGGCCGACCTCGATCTTCTCGCCAAGTGAGGCACCCGCCTGGTCGAGCATGACTCGAATGGTCACCTTGCCGTCCTTCACCCACGGCTGGTCCAGCAGCACGCTGAGCTTGATGTAGCCGTTGACCCGACCATCAACGATCTTCGCTATCGCCTGCTCGGGCTTGCCCTCCTCGCGGGCGGCAGCCTCGTAGATCTTGCGCTCGGCCTCGAGCACCTCGTTGGGGATCTGGTCCGCGGTGACGTACAGCGGGTCCGCAGCCGCGATGTGCTGGGCGAGGTCCCGGGCGAGCTGCTTGAAATCATCGGTCTTCGCCACGAAGTCCGTCTCGCAGCGCAGCTCGACGAGCACCCCTAGGGTCGGGGGCAACTGCGGGTCCGTCCGGTGCAGGTAGGACTCGACCAGGCCGTTGGCGGCGCTGCGCGTCGCGCGCTTGGCGACCTGAGCCTTGCCCTTCTCCCGCAGCCAGGACTTCGCCTTCTCGAAGTCGCCGTCGTTGTCGACCAGCGCCTTCTTGACGTCGCTCATCCCGGCTCCGGTGAGCTCCCGGAGCTTGCGGATGTCGGCGGCTGTGATGTCTGCCATGGTGCTCTTCTCGTCGTTATCGGTCTGGATGCTGTCGTTGTCCTAGCGGCGTGGCGCGGCACGAGGGCCACCAGCGGCCGGCTGTCGCCGCTGGTACCCCGCCCTCGGACCCGCCGACCGGAACCCTGCGGCCCGCAGGTCGGCGGGCTCCCCCGCGTCAGCGGTCGTGCGCCGCCTGCCCGGACCGCCACGAGT
>NZ_JAMQQF010000126.1 GCF_023716945.1 Frankia sp. AiPs1
GGCAATGCCCTGACCGGGCGTGTGGCTCCCGTCGCCGGATCGGTCGCGCCCAAGCCACCGCCAGCCGCGACCTCGGGCAACGCTGCGGCTGGGCCGGCAGCGGCGGCCCCCCTGGCCCAGCCGACGACCAAGTCCTGGGCCGACACCGCGACCGGCTTCTGCCTCGACAGCGACGGCTCGAGGATCTACACGCTCGACTGCAATGGCGGCGAATGGCAGCAGTGGGTCCGGGACGGGCTCCGGCTCCGCAACCTGCACACCGGCACCTGTATGGCCAGCGCCGCCGGCGGCCACACCGCCGACGGCACCGCAATACCGGACTCTCTTTACGCGACCGCCTGTGACGGCTCAGCCGGCCAGCAATGGGTGGCCGGGTCCAGCACCCGCTTCGGACAGGCTTTCCGCAACGCGGGCACGGGCAAATGCCTGGACAGCAATCAGACCAGCCCGAACGGAACCGGGTACCAGGCCTACACCCTGCCCTGCAGTGGCAATAACTATCAGAACTGGACCTGACCGTCGTGAACAGTGCGTCGGGTAAGCCCCCAGGCGTGGAGGATGAGATGAGGACTGGCTACCGTCCGTACGCATTCCGAAGTCGGCTGATCCAGGTTGCCGATCAGCCAGGACGAGCTCGGTGCGGAGGACAACCCGCCGCTGCGGGTTCGACCATCCTCACCGAGGTCGCCCCGGCACGCTGATCAGCCGTTCGGCGGCCCCAGGTAGATCCGACCTTCGCTACCTCACCAGCGTCTCGCGGTGCGCTGGCCGGGCGGGGGGTGCCGAGGCCCCGGTCAGGAGATGGCGTTCTTCGCGGTGGCGATGCCGTCCGCCGAGGTGGTCTGCAGGATGTCGTTGAGCTGCGTGTCGGACGGCGTGTAGTCGAAGAACTTCTTGTAGAAGTCGCGGGTGACCGACCGGAGGTCGACGTCGGCGAACAGCGAGGGGTTGAGGACCTTCGCGACCCACTGAAGCTGGACCGCCTGCTCGACGGTGTACTGGCCCCACGCGTACAGCCCGCGCGGGTCGATGAACACCTTGTCGGACTTGACCGCCTTCAGATCGCTCCAGCCGCTGATCTTCGACAGGCCCGCCAGCACCGAGGCGCCGGTGTCGGCGGCCAGGCCCTGGTCACCGCCCGGTGCCTGGATGATCACGTTGTCCGGGTTCCACTGCAGCAGCTGCTCCATGGTCACGTTCACGCGACTGCCGCTGATTCCCTTCGCGACGTCCGTCCCACCGGCCTTCGTGATCCACTGGTCCGGCAGCGACGACCCGCCCTGGACCACGATGTTGTTACCGGCGTACGCCTCGATGTACACCACGCTCGGCTTGGTCGTCGATGTCGCCAGCTTCGACGTCAGGGTGCTGTCAACCTGGTCGAAGTAGGCGTTGTAGGCCTTCGCCTTGGCCACCGCGGCGCCACCGTAGGTCTCCCCGGCGACGGTGATCGACTGCGTCAGCTGCGCGTACTTCGGAAAGACCATGACCACCGCCGGGATCCCCGCGGCCTGGAAGGGCTTCGCCGTGTCACCACCGGAGAGCGCGGAGACCACGTCCGGCTTCTGGGCGAGCAGCTGCTCCATGTTCACGTTGGCGCTGTGGAACAGCTGCGGCACCTTCGTGATCGACGGCTGCACGGCCTGCAGGAACGGAATCGTGCTCACGTTCTGCTGGATCGCGACCAGCTTGTCGCCGACGCCGAGCATGATGTCGGCCACGGTATGCGCCGGGAACTGCTCCGCGATGCGGTTGATCGTCGTCGGTACCGTCACCTTCGCACCCGACAGGTCGGTCACGACGTGCGTGGCCGGCGTCGCAGGTGTGGCCGGCGTCGCACTGGCCTTGCTGGCCCCGCCGGCGCTCGAGCTGCCCGAACTTGAACAGCCCGCCAACGCGAGCGTACCCGCGACCCCAACCGCGATGGCGACTCGTGCCGGGCGGCGCCTCGAACCCGCCGCCCATCCCCCCAAATAATTCACTGAAAGTCCCCCCGAACCAAGTGGCCAAACCCGCTCGCCACATTATGAGTAATAGTCACGGGCGGAAGTTAGCAGCGGGAAAAGACGGGCGTCAAGCCAGCCTTTCCGGCAACTTGATTCGATCCGCTCTCCGGCGTTGTACGCAACGTCCGGGCAGGCCGCTGAACCCGACACTGGTGTCCATCAGTCTTCGGGTGTCGTGCAACTGCGGGAATCGGCCGTCGGGCGGACGGGTCCGTATCTGGGTTACCCGTCTGCTGGTCGGGTGCACGCCAAAGAACGAGTGGTAGAAGGACAGCGTTCGTGGGGGACAGGGGAAGACCCGACCTCGCGGCAGGACATGACGCGGACAGTGCACGGTTCCCGGGCCGAGGGCGCACCCGTTGACCGGCGCCGTCCGGACCGGCGTCGAGGCCAGTGTAGTGGAATTTCACGGATCACCGCAAGTGTGGAGTTTTTGCCGTCCCAGGATCCGCATCTGCGGAGGATGGGATGGGGATCTGCTACCTTGTGTGCTGTTTCGATCACGGAAAGACTACATAGCGAGACCGCTCGGAGATCATGCTGACCTCGGTCGGGTACGGGCATCGTCGGTCCACGCGCACAGGCCGGTCCACGCGCACAGGCCGGTCAGCGGCAGGCGGCCGCCCAGCTACGGGCACGACCGCACGGGCGCTTGGCGTAACCACCGTGACGAGCTGGCGAGCTCACCCAGCGTCCGTTCACGGGCCGCTGTTGCGGGGAATGGGAGCCAGCCACACTGCTACGTTTTCCTGCAGTCCGGCAGCTCGAGCTTCGAGTGGCGGTAGACCGCGGCCGCATTCTGGGGCAACGGCACAAGGCGGATGCAACGGCACAAGGCAGAACAGGGACCACACCTGGCTCTGCTGATTCGACGTCTCATGCCTGGTTGTGCGCAGCACCGAAGAACCCGCCGACACCACCGCGGAACCCGGGCCGAACGGTGGCCTTCTGAACGGTGGCCTCGTGGAGCTCAGGAAAGCTGTCTCGAGGTGGCGGCCGGCCCCTGCGATCGGGTCATCGGTACCGCGGACGCGGGCCAGCCGCCAGTCCTGGGGCGCGACGGCGATCAGGTGGCCCGACAGCGCGGCGATCGCCCGGCCGATCGTGTCCTCGTTGGCCGGGTCCAGCGTGAAGGTCGCCTCGTCGAGCCGGAGCGGCGAGTGCCCCAACGTTCCTGGCGGGGCCCGGACGGCCCGGTGCGGATGCCCCGGCGATCGGGTCGCCGTTTGCGGAGTTTGAGGGTAGCCTTACCAAACATTCGACGGTTTCGGCTGGTCGGCGAGGGTGTCCACGAGGCGCGAGTGCCGCCGTCGGCACTGTGGGCTCCGCCGGTGGCAGCCCGACAACGCGGGAGGTCGGGTGGCTTTCGTACCCTGGCGGCGCCCTGGCCCGACGGCCCGATCCGCCCAGACCTGGCCGGCCACGGAGGCACCGCCGGTCGCGGAGATGCCGCCGGTCGATGGCTTGCCGGCCCCCGACCGCGCCGCTCGCCCGGCGGCCCGGCTTCTCGGTGAGGAGCTGACCCTCGCCTACGACCGTCGGATCGTTTCGCAGGGCCTCGCGGTGCGGATCCCCGACGGCGCGTTCACCGTCATCGTGGGCCCGAACGCCTGCGGCAAGTCCACCCTCCTGCGCGCCCTGGCCCGGGTGATGCGGCCGGCCGCCGGCACGGTGCGCCTCGACGGCGCGCAGATCGCCTCGTTGCCGTCGAAGGAGATCGCCCGCCGCCTCGGCCTGCTGCCGCAGACCGCGATCGCGCCGGACGGCATCACCGTCGTCGACCTCGTCAGCCGCGGCCGTTATCCGCACCAGACGATCTGGCGGCAGTGGTCCACCCGCGACGAGCAGGTCGTGCGCGAGGCCATGGCGGTCACCGGCGTCACCGATCTCGCGAGCCGGTTAGTCGACGAGCTGTCCGGCGGGCAACGCCAGCGGGTGTGGCTGGCGATGACGCTGGCGCAGGAGACGCCGATCCTCCTGCTCGACGAGCCGACCACCTACCTCGACATCACCCACCAGTTCGACGTGCTGGACCTGTGCGCGGACCTGCACGAGAACCACGGCCGCACGCTGGTGGCCGTCCTGCACGACCTCAACCAGGCCTGCCGATATGCCACCCACCTCGTCGTGATGGCCGCCGGGCGCATCGTCGCCGAGGGCCCGCCCGCCGAGATCGTCACCGCGGAGCTGATCGAGACGACCTTCGGACTGGCCTGCCGGGTGATCCCCGACCCCGAGACCGGTACCCCGATGATCATTCCAGCCGCCCGCCGCCGAGCATCCTCTGCCGTGGCCACCGCGGCCGGCCTGCGCGGCTGACGAGGCACGAGGCGGCGGGCGCAAGCCTCAGAAATCGTTAGCTCATATGATTTGGCGGTGTCGCGGGTCACGGCTGCCAAACCATCGGTGACGGCGTTCCGGCATCGGGTCAAAGCCGCGCCTCGGCCGTCGGTCGCCCTGTGCGGGTCCGCGGACCGGCCTGCGGCGCTCGCCTCAACGCGGCCTGGATCCATCGCGCAGAGCCAGGTAGAGCCACCCCCGAGAGCCAGTCGGGGCATTCCCAAGTGCCAGTTTCGGGCCATTCCCGAGAGCCAGTCGGGGCCATCCCTGAGAGCCAGGAGGAGCAGATGACTGCAGCACCGGAAGACGCCACAGGCTTATCCGCCACCTCCGCCACCTCCGCCACCTCCGCCACCTCCGCCACCTCCGCCGGACCGTCGGCCGCTGAGGCCGTCGTGCCCCTGGCCCCCGTGCCGGCGACGAAGCCGCAGGTGCCGGTCGAGGGGCGTTTTGCCGGGACCGTCGTCCTGGTCACCGGCGCCGGCCGCGGGCTGGGGCGCACGATCGCCGAGGCGTTTGCCGTCGAGGGCGCCACGGTCGTCGTCGCCGCCCGGACCGCCCGGTACGGCGAACGTACCGTGCGGAAGTTCCGTGAGCGGGGGCTGTCAGCCTCCCTGGTGCTCGGCGACCTGGCCGAGCGGGCCGACGTCTCGAAGATGTTCGAGGAGGCGGTCACCCGCCACGGGGCGCTGGATGTCGTCGTCCACAGCGCCGCCGACAACGCTCAGGGGCTGCTTGCCGAGATCGACGACGACGCGCTCGACTACCTGCTGCGCAGCAACGTCCACGCGCTGCACTGGATCACCAGGGCGGCGGTGCCGCACCTCAGTCGGTCGAAGCTCCCCGGGCGGATGATCTTCATCTCCTCGGGTGCGGCGAACCGCGTCTTCTCGCCCGGCCTGAATGCCTACGGCTCCACGAAGGCGTACCTGGAGTCGTTCGCCCGCGGCCTGGCCGGCGAGCTCGGTCCGCTCGGCGTGCGGGTCAACGTCGTCGGTCCGGGCCTGACCGTGACCGAGCGGATGCTCAGCCACCTCACCCACGCACAGGCTGACGCGCTGGCCAGCAGCTACCCGCTCGGCCGCGCCGGCCTGCCCGAGGAGATCGCCGCGGCGGTGGTGTTCCTCGCCTCCCGGGAGGCCTCCTACATCACCGGTGCCTCCCTGCTCGTCGACGGCGGGGCGAGCATGGTCCCCTTCCCGGCCCGCGGTGCCATGAGCGAGTCCGCCAGCCACTGACCAGACCGGCCAGCGGCGTCAAGGCCGACCCCGGCCGCATCGTGCGGCCGGGGGTACGCCCGGATGGTTACGCATTCCTCACCTTTTGGTCAGCCGGCGGAAGGCGGACCTCGGTCAGGAAGAACTCGTCGATTCTGCGCACCACCTCGGCGAACTGATCGAGATTCGCGGGTTTGGTGACATAGGCGTTGGCCTGAAGATCATAGCAGGTGACGACGTCCGTCTCCGCGGCCGACGCGGTGAGCACGACGACGGGGATCGACCGTAGGTCGACATCGGCCTTGAGCTCGGCGAGTACCTCCCGGCCATCCCGGCGCGGGAGGTTCAGGTCCAGCAGGATCAGGTCGGGTCGCCGCGCCTTTCGGTCCGCTCCGAGGGCGCGTAGATACGTCATCGCGGCCACCCCGTCCACGGCCACCCGCAACTGCGCCGGCACTCCCTGATCCAGTAACGCCACCTGGATCATCAGGGCATCGCCGGGATCATCCTCCACCAGGAGCACTTCGGTCGGAGCCGAATCCGGCACTGAACCTCCTCACGCCCAAATCTGCCTTCCCCCGCTCTGGTAATACCATTTCGCCGGACGCGGCCGGCGGCCTCGGGGAGCCTGCCTCCGCCACGCGCGACCCCGCCGCGGCCCGGCCCGCCATCGACCACTGCTGCCGCCCGGCGATTCCGCTGACCAGCGGTCCCGCCGCGTAGCGGGCCGCTCACCGGCGGCGGCTGTCCGGCTGCCCGGCCGCGGCTGCCCGGCCGTGGCTCTCCGGCTGGCCTGCCGGGTGTTCGTTCGGGTTTGCCGCGGCCCGCGGAGTGTTCCGGTGAACCGGTGGCGAGAACGCCGCCGGCGATGCGCACTGGCGGTGGGAAAGTGGCCGGCTCCGGGTATAACCGGATCACCGACGACCAGCGGATGGGAAAGGCAGTCGATTTCCGGAGACCACGGCGGACGGCGGACAGCGGAAAGTGGGTGTGGCAGTGGGATGCGGCGAATCGGTGCTCTGGGGAATCTCCTTCGACGCGACCCCCATCTCGGGCGTGGTGGTCGAGTTCGTGAAGACCGCCCGGATTTTCCAGCAGCGCGGCTACCGCGTCCATCTCGACCTCGGGTATGACGTGAAGGCCGACAAGAACGTGTTCTTCCAACCCTATCGGGACGAGGCCGCACTGTTGCCGGACTGGGTTCGGCTGGCCCGGATCGACGGGCTCGACTCCGTGCCGGGATATGACGCGAAATTCGCGACCGCCGTGCTCCGAGAGGTGGTCCAGGCCGGCGACGAGCGGCTCCTGCCGCGAGTGGAAGCGATTGCCGAGCAGATCAGCCACCGTATCGTCGACACCTGGCGGCGGCGCGGAGTCTCGTTTGTGCTGGTGGAGAACGGCACGCTGCCGGAGAACATCACCTACACCCGGGCGGTGTACCTGGCCATCGAACGGTACGGGCGCGAGGAGGGGCTCGGTCGATTCGTGCTCTGGCGCGACCACGACCTGATGTGGCAGAGCGAGCCGGCCGCGGGCAAGTACGGGATCTTTCCCTATCCGCACGCGGTCGCACCCGTGGACTCACCGCACATCCAGTATCTGGTCCAGCACGCCGAGGCCCGCCGCCGGATGCTGCACTGGCAGCCCGACCTGCATCATCTCGCGGTCCTACCGAACACGTTCAGCACGCCGCCGGCCGCCGTCGACGAGCACAACGCCGGTTTCCGCCGGGACTACGGCATTCCGGCGCAGGCGATCCTCATCGCCCGTCCCACCCGGCTCATCCCGCAGAAGCGCATCGACCGCGACCTCCATCTCCTCGCGGCGCTCCATGTCCATCCACGGCTACCCGCGGACATTTACCTGTTCGTCACCGGCGACCGGGCGGAATCGCCGGCCGAGTACGTGCGTCTCGCCGCGCTCGCCCGGCGGCTCGGGGTCGCCGACCGGGTGGTGTTCGGCGGCTGGCTCGCCCCGCACGCCGGCGAGGTGGGCCGACCGGCCGGGCACGGTTATTCGGTGCAGGACCTGTTCGCCCACGCCGACCTGGTCTCGTTCCTGACCTCCGGCGACTACGAGAGCTACGGCAATCCGATCGGGGAGGCCGTCGCCGCCGGCGTCCCCTACATCACCACCGGCTACGACCTGTACGACCTGGTCTACGGCAGCGTGGGATTTCAGGCGCCGGTGATGGATCTCGCGGCCGGCGACCTGCCAACCCCGCCTTTCGTCGATGCGGTCGCGGACCTGCTCGTCGACGCCGAGACGCGTCGGCGGACCGTCGCCGTCAACCAGCGACTCGGCGCCCGACGCCTCGCCTGCAGCCGCCGCCAGGTTCGCGACCTGCTCGACCGCATGGTAGGGCCGGCCACGGCACCGCGGCCCACGCCCATGGACGCCGGCATCCGGATGAGCGTCGTGCTGCCGGTCTACAACGAGGCGGCGAACCTGCCGGCGGTGCTGGCGTCGCTGTACGGCCAGCGTGGCGATGACGGTATGCCGCTGCGGAACCGGGTGCCGTACGAGGTGGTGGTCGTCGACAACAACTCCACCGACACCACGGTGGAGGTCGCCCGCCGGTTCGCCGCCGCGCACCCCGACCTCCCCGTCCAGGTGATCCAGGAGGGCGAGCAGGGGGTCGCCTGCGCCCGCCGGGCGGGCATGCAGTTCGCGGTCGCGCGCAGCCGGGCCCGGGCCGACGCCGAAGCGGCCCGGCGGTTCTACCTGGTCTCCGCGGACGCCGACTGCCGGGTCGACCCCACCTGGCTGTGGGAGCTGTTCGTCACCATGGAGGCGGGAAAGGCGGCGATCGGAGTCTGCGACTACTACTACCGTGCCGAGCACTTTGCCGGACGGCCGCGGCTGTGGGCCGCGATCGACCGGACCCTGCGCTGCCGCGCGGTGACCTTCCGCCTGTTCGGCGGCTTTCCCGACGGAAAGGGCTTCGCGGTCGAGCGCGGCGCGTACGAGAAGGTCGGCGGAATAGAGATCTTCTATCAGGTGCAGGACGGTCGGTTCGTCCCGCACCTGTCCGACGACTGGGATTTCGGCATCTCGGTGCGCGGATCCGGTGAGGAGATCGTGTACGCCCCGAGATCGCGGGTCGAGATCAATCCCCGACGGGTCGACCACGCCCTGGCCGAGGTCATCGCCGGCCGGGCGTACGGCCACGGCGGCACGATCGTGATGCGCGACATCCGGGACCCCGACCTGGCCGCGGACGGCGCCCGGGACCTCACCGCGGCGCAGGCACGGCAGGCCTGGGAGTTCTCCGTCAGGGACTTCACGCCGAAGAACACGATCCTGCCCGTCCTGCTCACCCCGTCCCTGCTCGACGACGACGCCGTGGCGGACTTCTTCACGCCGTCGTTGGCGCGGCGGCTGAGCCGGCGCATCGCCGAGATCCTCGACGAGATGCGCGTCGTCGACCTCACTCCGATCCATGCCTACAAGACGCCGAGCTACCGGTTGTACTTCGAGTTCGCCGACGAGATCTTCGCCCGGCTGCGGGCGACGGTGGGGTCGGACATCGGCCGTCCACCGCCGCTGCCGACCTGCCTGCGGGAGGTGCCCGACGGCCGGTTCCGGGAGTTCGTCCGCTATTACTGCGAGGACCGGGAGTCGGGCGCGGCCCACGACCACTTCGGCAACGGCGGGGTGTTCTGATGACCATCGTCGACGCGAACACGGAACTGGCGTCCCTGCGGGAGATCGACCTGTCGTACCCGACACCGACGGTGTTGCCCGTGCTCGGCGCGCCGTGCAACCGGGAACTGCTGGACTACGTCGCCCGGGATCCGTTCGGCGCGCACGTCTTTCCCGGGGACCTGGCCGACCATCCGCCGCAGCGGTTCCTCGCGGACCTCACCGACCAGCTCGCCGACACCGCGCCCATCCACCTGTGGTCCTACATTCCGACCTGCTCCTACCGCTGCCGCTTCTGCCAGTACCCGACGGTCCTGATCGCCGGTGATCCCGCGCAGGCCGCGGACCGGGCGGCCCGGTGGGTGGACCTGAACATCGCCGAGGCCAGGCTCTGGCTCGACCGGGTGCCGACCCTGGCGGCTGCGCCGATCGGCGAGTTCAACGTCTTCGGCGGCACACCGTCGCTGTTGCCCGCACCCGCCATCCGTAGGCTTCTCGAGTTCTACCGGGAGAACTTCGGCTTCACCCCCGACACCGCGATCCGGTTCGAAGGCGATCCGAGCAGTCTCACGGCCGAGAAGCTGACGACGCTCGCCGAGCTCGGCGTCACCAAGCTGTCCTGCGGCGTGCAGTCCTTCGATGACCGGGTGCTGGCGCAGTCCGGCCGGCCGCACACCGGCGCGCGGTGCGTGGAGTTCATCCGGGACGCCCAGCGGCTGGGGTTCGCCTGGATCAGCGTCGACCTGATGTACGGGCTGCTGGACCAGACCGTCGACAGCGTCCGCCGGGACCTGGACGTCATCGTGGACACCGGCCTGACCGCGGTGGTCTGCACGAAGCTCCACCTGCGGCCGTACGCCGAAACGAGGACCGGAGTCGCCGGGCAGCGGCCGGCGGCCTGGCAGATCCCCGCCTACCGCGACCGGCTCGCCGCCGACGGGCACCGTTGGCCGACCCTCGGCGAGCAGTACCAGATGCGTGAGGTGCTCACCGACGGGCTGGCCGGCGCCGGCTATGTGGAGCATCCGACCATGTATTTCGCCCGCGCCGGGCGCGGGCCCGAGACCTGGAAGTCGATCATGGTGGATCAGGGTCGGCAGGAGGCCGAGGTGGCGATCGGTCTCGGCGGCAGTTCGAGCTGCCGCGCCTCGGAGGCGATCACCGAGGTGGCCTGGGGGCGCTACACCGAGGCCGTCGAGTCCGGCCGGCTGCCGCTGGCGTCCGCCACGTCGTTCTCGCCGGCTGCCCGCGAGTCACGGTCGGTCCGGATGGCCCTGACCACCCTGCAACCGCTGCACGACCGCCTGCATCGCGACCGGTTTGCCGGCAGCTCCCTGCTCGCCGAGCCGTGGCTCGGCCGGTTCCGCGCCCTGGCGGACCGCGGGCTGGTCGGCGTCGACGAGGCCGCCGGGACGGTGACGCTGACCCGGGACGGCCGGACCCTGGTCGAGGCGATCATCAATGTCGCCCTGTGACGGGGGCCGTTGCGGCGCCCGGCGGTCAGCCCTCCCGGCGGTCGGCGGCGCCCGGCGGTCAGCAGTGCCCGGCGTGCAGGAGGGCCGAGACCGCGGTGAGTCTCAGCATGATCAGATCGTTGCCGTCCAGGATGCGCCTCAGCTCGTCGGGGTGGGCGAGCCGGTTTGTCAGGCGGGTGCGCATGGACCGGTCGTAGGCGATACGCCGGCCGGGTCCGGCCCGCTTCGCCACGTACATCGCGATGTCGGCGGCGTTCAACAGCTCCTCGCCGTCGTCGGGCTCGGGGCCGGACAGGGCGAGACCGACGCTGCCGGTCAGCACGATCGGGCGCTCCCGCAGCAGGCTCGGCACCGCCAGCGCCGCGAGCACCCGGTCGGCGATCGCCGCCAGATCCGCGCTGCTGGCCACGTCTTCGCACAGGACGGCGAACTCGTCGCCGGCGAGCCGGCCCACCACGTCACCGGGCCGCACCGCCTGTCCCAGTCGGCCGGCGGTGGCTCGCAGCACCTCGTCGCCGGCCTGGTGCCCGAGGGTGTCGTTCACCGCCTTGAACCCGTCGAGGTCGATGAAGAGCACCCCGACCCGGCGGTCGTCGTGGCGGGCACGGCGCAGCGCCCGATCGAGGTGATCGAGCAGCGCCGTGCGGTTCGGCAACCCGGTGAGCCCGTCGTGCAGGGAACGGTGGCGGATCTCGCTCTCCATCCGGAAGCGGATGGCCGCCGAGCCGAGCACCGCGGCGACCGAGTGGAGGAACCGAACCTCCTGGTCGGTGAACGCCTCCGCGCCCGGCGGCCGCTGGATCTCGATCGTCGCGAGGACCTGGTTGGCCCGCCCGACCGGGACCGTCAGACCGATCGGGTCGGCGAGGGGCGGCTCGGGCGGGACACGCCGATCCACGCGGGCGAGCAGGCCACCCCGCGCTCCGTGCTCGCCCACGTCGTGGGCCTGCACGAAGTCGGCGCCGAGATGGTCGGCCAGCGCCGTCACCGCGCGCTCCCACAACGCGGCCGGGGACTCGGCCTCCAGCGCCCGCTGGCCGAGGTCGGCGATCACGGCCTGTTCGGCGGACCGGACCCGCAGGCTCGCCAGGGCCTGCTGCCGTTCGGTGATGTCGGTGATCACTGCGGCGACGGAGCCCACCTCGCCGCCGCTGCCCGGGATGGGCACGAGATGCACGTCGAGCCACCGGCCGAACGCAAAGATGATCTCGTTGACCCGCTCCCCGTCCAACGCCCTGTGCATGATCGAGATCGCCTGGGGAAGGTCGGCGAACGTCTGGAAGATGGAGGACTGGCGCGCCTCTGACAGCCCCGCCGCGGCCTGTGGACTCGCCGTCCCCTCGCTCACCAGGACCCGGCCGTCGCGGTCCGCCAGGAAGATCGACACCGGGGTGTTCTCCACCACGAGCCGCAGCCGGTTGTGCGCCGCGATCTCCTCGGAGACGTCCTGGAGAGTGGACAGGAAGTACTGCTCGCCGTCGGGACCGGTCCGCAGCACGATGGTGGACAGGGCGTGCACGACGGAGCCGTCCGGGCGTAGCAGGCGCAGCATCATCCTGGTCCTGGGCTGGCCCGTCGCCAGCCGTAGACGCGCCTGCGCGGCCCAGCGTTCCTTGTCCTCCGGGACGGCGATGTCCTCCCAGGCCAGACCGATCACCTCGGTCTCGGGGCGGCCGAGGACGGCGCAGGCCGCCGCGTTGGCGCGCCGGATGCGATGATCTCGCGCGCCGGTTTCGGCAACCGCTATGTCCAGTACCTCGAAAAGGTCCGGACGCTCCCCCTGCGTCACGACCGCTCACCCACTCTGCCCGGCCATCTCCGCAGGCCTCATACCCGGTCGCGGCTAAGGTAATCAATCAGACACAATCCACAATGCCGGCGAAGATGGCGTCGACAAGCCGCGGGGCACCGGCGGCTGACCAGCTTTCCGCCGCCAGCCGCGGACGGGGCTGCCGGCGACGCTCGCTACAGTGACTCCGGTCGTGATCGGATTCGCGGTCGTGAACGGACCAGTCGCACGGGGAGATCGACGGGATGGATGTGGCGAGGGCAGTCCGCCGGGTGATCCCGGGGGATCCGGAGACGACGCGCGACCGGGTGATGGTGCCGGCGCGTTCGCTGTGGCGCAGGGCCTGGACCCGGCGCGGCATCGACATCACCTCGTCCATGGCGACGAGATCCTGTCTCGTGGTCGCCCCGCATCCCGACGACGAGACGTTGGGATGCGCGGTGGCGATCCTGCGCAAACGGGCCGTCGGCACCCCGGTCACGGTGGTGATCGTCAGCGATGGCTCCCGCGGGGAGCCGGCGACGCTGCCGCCGGCGGAGCTGGTCGAGCTGCGCAAGGTTGAGACCCGCCGGGCCTGCGCCCTGCTGGACGTCGACGAGTCCGACGTGCTGTTCCTCGGATTCCCCGACGCTGAGCTCACCGACCGGGTGGAGGCCGTCGCCGCCCGGCTCGGCGAGCTCATCGGCGCGCTCGAGCCCGCCCAGATCCTCGCGCCGACCTCCTGCGAGGGGCATCCGGACCACGACGCGACCAACGAGGCGGTCCGCCGGGCGGTGGCGGCGACCGGGTACCGCGGCCAGGTGCTCGAATACACCGTCTGGCTCTGGACGCACTGGCCTTGGACCCTGGGCTACGGGTCGGCGGGCTGGTCGGCGCAGCGGCTGCTGGTCCAGCCGGTCCATCGGTTGCGGGAACGCCGTCCGCTGCTGGTGGACGCCCGCGGCCTGCGGGAGCGCCAGCGCCTGGCCCTCGCGGAGCACGCCACCCAGGTGGGGGAGGGGCAGGCGGAGCCCGATGCCGCCGCGCCGGTGACCGGCTCGCTGCTCGCGACCCTGCAAAGCCCGTACGAGGTCTACGTCGACGCGGGCGCGCTCAACCACCTCGACTTCGACCGCCCGTGGCGGTCCGGCGCCGGCACCGACCAGCGCCGGTAGCGCCCGGCCTGGCGCCGCTCCCCGGGCCGACCCGCAC
>NZ_JAMQQF010000127.1 GCF_023716945.1 Frankia sp. AiPs1
GGCGCGCCGAGTCCGTCGGCGCCGGGAACCGGCGGCGCGTCGGTCTCCCCGGCGTCGGCGGGCAGCGGCGCGAGCCGGTCGAGGGCGTCGAGAGTCCGGCCGCGGACCTCGCGCAGGTAACCGCGGGTCTCGGCCGGGCCGAGCAGGGCGAGGCGGATCCGGCTGGCCCTGCTGTGCCGGAAGGCGTCGTAGACGTCGTCCAGGCCCGGCCGGGTCGCGGCGTCGCCGAGCGCGCGCACCAACCACAGATCCTCGTAGTTACCGATGTGGGCGAGGTCCCAGACCAGCGGCGACATCAGCGGTGAGTGCTGGCGGAGGAGTTCCTCGGCGTCGACGTCGGTGTAGGCCAGCGAGCGCGCCCGCGCGAGGTCGAGCGCGTCGGCCACGGCCTGGGCGGTGATCGGCGCAGTTGAGGGCCCCGGATCCTGGGTCAGGCGACCGATACGCATTGTTGTGCCTCCTCGCGCAGCAGGCCGGTCGGGCCGATCAGGATGAACCGCTCGGACAGCTCGTCGGCCGGACATCGGCCCCGCTGTGGATAACGTTCGGCGAAGACCTCGACCGCGTCCGCGAGGTCGGCGCAGCCGGCGCGGCGCAGCGCGGCGGCGGCCAGCTCCAGGCAGCGCACCGCCGCCAACCGCAGGGGCTCGTCGGCCATGCCGAGCATCGCGGCCGCCGGCCAGCGCCGCGCCACCGGTGCGCAGGCCTGTGCCGCCGCCTCGGCGGCGACCGGATCGTCGAGCAGGGCGGTGGCCACCGCCACCGCCACCCGCCAGCCCTCGCCCGGCTGGGCGTCGAGGTAACGCAGCTCCCACCAGCCCCGTGGGCGGACGGGCGGGAACAGTGTCGTCGCGTGATACGACAGATCATCGAGGGTGGGTGCCCGCTCGACCGGGCCCCGCCCGGCGATCCAGTCCCCGAACGTGTGGCCGCCGGTGGCCGCGACGAAGCGGCGGTCCTCGCCGGGCCCGAGGTCGCCCGCCGGGTCGCCGATCATCATCAGCTTCGCCGCCAGCAGATACCGGGCCCAGCGGTCGGCGAGATCACCGGGGCGTGCCGTCGCCGCATCGGACCCCGCCTCGCCGCCCGCCGCCGGCTGCGCGGGCAGGTCCAGCACGGAGCCGGTGCGGCCCGCGTCGATGCCCGACCAGACCGCCTGGCGGGTCGAGCGCCAGCCGGTGCGTCGGCCGGTCAGCGCCGGCGAGGCGGCGAACACCGCGGTCAGCACCGGCCCGACCGTGTGAGCCAGCCGAAACCGGTCGACCGCCTGCGCGGACGTGGCGCCGAGATCCAGATTTACCTGGACGGACGCGGTCGAGCGCATCATCACCTCACCGGAGGTCCCCCCACCGGTGCGGAAGTGTTCCTCCATGGCGGCGTAGCGGGACGCGGTGGTCTGGCGCACCCCGGCGCGCAGCGGGTCGACCCCCATCCCGACGATCGCGAGGCCGTCCTCGGCCAGCGCCGCCCGCACCAGGTGCAGATCCGCCGCGGTGGCCTGGACTGCGGCCGCGAGCCCGGCCGGCGGACCTGACAGCTCCAACTGGCCGCCGGGCTCGAAGGTGAGCCGGCTGCCTGCCGGCAGGACCGGTCCGGCGGCGCCGGTCGTCAGACCGGCGATCCGGTCGAGCGCCCGGCGGGTCCGCGCGGGCGGGACCGGCTGGTGGACCGCGCGGCTGTCCACGACGAACCACTCCGTCTCGATCCCCACCGACGTCTGGAGGTGCCCGATCTCGCCCGTCTGGAGGTGCGCGA
Organism: Frankia sp. AiPs1; assembly: GCF_023716945.1. GTDB lineage: Bacteria > Actinomycetota > Actinomycetes > Frankiales > Frankiaceae > Frankia. The sequence goes on from NZ_JAMQQF010000127.1 coordinate 1,756, forward strand.
GCTCGCCGGCGGGTACCGAGAGTGATCCACCCGCGGGGTTCTCGACCGGGGTGACGCAGCCCGCGGCGAAGGCCCACACCGCGTCGAGGTCGACGGGCCGGTCCGGCCGTGCCGACTCGGGCTGTGTCGATCTCGGCTGTGCCACCGCCGGGTGAGCCGCCTTCGGGTGAGCCGGGGCGGAGGGCTGTCCGGCAGGCGACTGTCGGCCTGGCGACGGCGCTGCGGGTGACCGGTGGGATGACAGAGGCTCATCGTCCCCGGATCCCCGGAGTGTCACGTGACGTGGCATCCTGCGGCTCCTTCTCGGTGCTACCACCGTCGGCACGGCGCCCGGTGGCGGCGTTCCCGGGGGTTCTCCCCTGCGCGGCCCGTTCCCTACCCGGCCGTCGTGCGTGGTGTCGTCTCGGCCGGTTCGCCGACGGGTGGTATAGATGTGGGTTCAACGTGGCTCTCCCTCGCATATTCCACGCCCCTGACCCTGTCGCTGTTGTGTATTCGATGGAATGGTGACCGGGATGGACCAGAAAGCCGGTAGCGCGCCGTGACGAACTGGCGCCCGCCCCGGTCCCGGACCCGGAGACAACGCCGAGCGCGACGGCGTCATGACGGCGCCGGGAGGTGGTGACTGCGGCCGTGTCCGATCGACAGTCAGCGGGACGTTCGGCCATGGCCGAGTACCTGCGGCGTAAACAGTTGTATTCCGCCGAACGCGGAGATCACAAAGGTCGGGCGCTGGCCGTCGGCGCGGCCCTCGCGGTGGGCGCGGCCCTGGTCCTCGCCGTGCTGTGCGCCCTCGCCGGGCTGCCCGGCGTCGTGACCGCCCAGCTTGCGGTGCTCGCCGCCCTCGCGGTCGGCGTCGTCGGCGCCGTGCGCTTCCTGCGTACGCCGCCGGAGATCGAGGCCTGGCGCGAGGACGCGGAGGCCGAACGCAGCACCGCCCGTGCCCTCGACCGGCTGGTCCGCGCCGGCTACACCGTCCTGCACGATCGTTGCCTGGCGGACTCGGCCGGCAACATCGACCACCTCGTCATCGGGCCGTCCGGGGCCTGGGTGATCGAGACCGATGCCCACCAGGGGCCCGTCCGCCAGAACGCGGCCGGCGTCTGGGCCGGCAAGGTACCGCTGCGGGCGATGCTCGGCCTGGTGGCGTGGATGAGTGAGGAGGCCACCGCCCAACTGCTCGGCGAGCTGCCCGACGGCTGGCAGCTCGAGGTCCAACCGGTCGTCGCCTTCGCCCGCGCCGAGGTGCCCGCCGGCCTCGCCCTCGTCGAGGGCGTGCTGCTGCTGCCCGCCACCGGGGTGGCCGAGTACATCCTGTCCGCCGGGGTGGTGCTGCGGCCCATCGACGTGGCGATGCTGGTTGACGTGGCCGAGCGGGCGTTCCCCGCCTACGAGGTGTCGAGGCCGCCGCCGTCCTGGCCCGCCCGCTCTCGGCTGCGCGGCCTGCTTCGTCGCTGATCCGGTGCGGACACGCCGGCGATGGCCGGGATACCGTGGAACGACTGGGCCACCGCCGGCCGAGGACGCCGACGAAGGAGTCGACATGGCGCGCAAGATGACCGTGCTGGCGCTGCTGGCTGGTGCGGGGGCCGCCTTCTCCGCCGCCCGGCGGCGGTCTCGGGGCAAGGAGGAGGTCGACCTCTGGCGGGAGGCGACGTCCACCGCCGGGTCCCCGGCCGCCGGCCGCTGACCTTTTTACCTTCACGGCTGCGGTGGGCCGCCCGCGGCGGCGCGGAACTCGCCTGACGTCGAGTGCGGTGTCGGGCACCATGGGAGCCATGCTGCCCCGTGAGATCCCGGTTCGCGCGGGTCTCGTACTGCCCTCGGCCGAGCTGCGCTGGCGGTATTCGCGCTCGTCCGGGCCGGGTGGCCAGTCGGTGAACACCTCCGACTCGCGGGTGGAGCTCTCCTTCGACGTCGCCGGTTCGCCGACGCTGTCGCCGATGCTGCGGCAGCGCGCGCTCGCGCGGTTGGCCGACCGGCTCACCGACGGCGTGTTCACCGTCGTCGCCAGCGAGCAGCGCTCGCAACTGCGCAATCGGGAGGCCGCGCTCGACCGGCTGGTTGACGCCCTGCGGGTGGCGACCGCCCCGCCACCGCGGCCCCGGCGGGCGACGCGGCCCTCGCGCGGGGCCGTCGAGCGGCGCCTGCAGGCCAAGAAGCAACGGTCCGCGACGAAACGAGACCGCCGCAGCCGGCCCCCCGAGGACTGAGCCCCCCCGAGGACTGAGCCCGCCTAGTTACCGAGCCGGCCTAGTTACCGAGCCGGCCTAGTTACCGAGCCGGCCGAGTTGCTGAGCCCGCCGCTGCCCCGAGCTCAGAGTTCGACGATGCCGACGTCGGCGACGAGCGTGCCGAGCAGCCCCGCGGGCGCGGCGAGGTGCAGCTCGATCCGGGTCGCGGGAGCCAGATCCTCGACCACGCGCAGCGGGACGTGGACGGAGCCGCGGGCGCCGATCGGGAAGAAGCGCATCGGTGCACCGTCACGCTGCAGGATCAGGCAGATCAGCTCGCTGGTCGAGTTGCCGCCGCGGAAGTACAGCGGTTGGGCGGTGACGCCGGCCGGGACCACATAGGTGAACGCCGGGCCGAGTGGGAACGGCGCGTCCAGACCCTTGCCCTCGAACGGGACGATCCCCTGCAGAAAGCGGGGCGTGGTGAACATCCCCACCTCCTCCCGTCGGGCATCGGCGCGGATGGGGCCGGATGCCGGTAGTCCCGGCGATTTTTGCCCGACCGCGTTTCCGCCATGTTACGGCCGGCCGGGGTCAGACCCGACGGCGCCGCAGCAGGAGCGCGTTGCCGAGCGCGAGCAGCACGCCGGCCACAAAGATGATCGTGGCCATCACGTTGACCTGGGGCGGCACGCCGACCCTGGTGGCGCCGAAGACCCACAGCGGGAACGTCAGGGTGCTGCCCGCGTTGAACGTCGTGATCACGTACTCGTCGATCGACATCGCGAAGGCGAGCAAGGCCCCCGAGACCACTCCCGGCAGGATGAGCGGCAACGTGACCAGGCGAAACGTGGTGAACGGGCCGGCGCCGAGGTCGCGAGCGGCCTCCTCGACGGAGCTGTCGAAACCGGCGAGCCGGGCCCGCACGACCACCGCCACGTAGGAGATGTTGAACATGATGTGCGCGATCAGGATGGTCAGGTAGCCCCGCGGCACGCCCATCGTGATGAACAGCGACAGCAGCGACGCGCCGAGCACCACCTCGGGCGCGGCGATGTTGGCGAACATCAGCAGCTCGACGCCGCCGCGGCCGCGGAAGCTGTGCCGGCCGAGCCCGAGGCCCATCAGGGTGCCGAGCACGGTGGCGACGGCGGTGGACAGCAACGCGATCGTCAGCGAGTTGACCAGCGCGGTGGTCAGGTCGGGGATGGCGAACAGCTCGCCCCACCAGCGCAGGGTGAAACCGTTCCAGGTGTTGTTGCGCTTGCCCACCCGGTCGTTGAAACCGAAAACGATCATCACGATGATCGGTAGCACCAGCCAGAGCAGGATCAGCCAGGTGTAGGCGTGCAGGAGCCGCTGGCCCAGCCGTCCGCTGCGCCGGCCGGACCTCGATCGGTCCTCGCCCGCCGGGCCGAGGCGGGGCGGGGCGGCATCCAGGATGGTCATCGTGCGCTCATCTCCAGGACGTCCCTGGTGCCGAGCAGGCGGGCGTAGCCGAAGATCCCGATGAGCAGCACGGCCATCAGAATGAACGACACCGCCGAGGCGAGGGGGTAGTCCGCGTTCGTCAGGTACGTCGTCTGGATGATGTTGCCGATCATGGTGGTGTTCGTGCCGCCGAGGACGTAGGCGTTGACGAAGTCCGCGGTCGCCGGGACGAAGGTGAGCAGGAATCCGGCGAACACCCCGGGCATCGACAGCGGCAGGACGACCCGGCCGAACACCTCCCGGCGGTTCGCGTACAGGTCATCGGCGGCCTCCAGCAGCTGCGGATCGACCCGCTCCAGCGCCACGTAGATCGGCAGCAGCATGAACGGGAAGAAGTTGTACGTCAGGCCCGCGACGACGGCGAACGAGGTGGCCAGGACGTGGAAGTCGGCCGGCAGCAGCCCGGCATCCTTCAGGTTGCCGAGCAGGATGCCGTCGTCGGCGAGCAGGAACTTCCAGGAGACCGTGCGGATGACGAACGAGACGAAGAACGGCAGCAGCACGAGAAACAGGTAGTTGGACTTGTTCCGGCCGGCGTGGAAAGCGATCCAGTAGGCCATCGGGTAGGCCAACAGGATCGTCGCCACCGTGGCAATCAGGCCAAAGATCAGTGAGCGGATGAACTGGGTTTCGTAGGTGGTGACCGCATCGGCGTAGATGCGAAAGTTGAAGGTCTGCGTGAAGCCGTCGACGACGTTTCCGGTCTGCAGCGAGACCGACAGCATGACGGCCATCGGCACGACGAAGAAGACGGCCAGCCACAGCCCGCCGGGCAGGACGAGGAGGTAGGGGCCCGCCGCCCCGGCCTGCCGCCTCACCGCGCGCCTGCGCCGGCGGCGACCGTCATGACTGGTAGACCGGCTGGAAGATGCGGTTCCACTCGGTCTCCTCGGCGGTGGTCAGCACCCGGAACCGGCTGACCCGGGAGAGCTCGTCGGCGGACGGGAACAGCAGGGTGGACTTCGCCAGGTCCGCCGGGACGTGCTCGGCCGCCGTCGGCACCGGCGTAATGTAGTTGATGTATTCCGTGAGCATTCCGGCGATCTCGGGTCGGTAGACGAAATCCATGTAGGAGATGGCATCCACCGGGTGCGGAGCTGTTTTCGGTATGCACATGTTGTCCGTCCACAGCAGACCCCCCTCGGACGGCACCACGAACTTCAGGTTCGTGCCGGTGGCGATCTGCTGGTAGACGTCGCCGGACCAGGCCATCGAGATCCACAGGTCCCCGCCGGCCAGGGCGTCGATGTAGGACTGGTCGTAGTACTTTCGGACGATTCCGTCCCGGCGTTGCGCGGTGAGCTTCGCGGCGGCTTTCTTCCAGTCGTCCGGGGTTGATTTCGCCGGCTCGACGCCGATGCCGAGCAGTGCGAGGTTCGGCAGGTCCTGGTTGTCGCCGAACATGCCGACCTTACCGGCGAACTTCGGGTCGAACAGGTCGTTGTAGCTGGTGATCTCACGGCCGGTCTTCGCCGGGTCGTAGGCGATTCCGGTGAGCCCGGACTGCCAGGGGATCGTGTAGGCGTTGCCCGGGTCGTAGGTCGGGTTCCGCACATTCGGCGAGGCATTCGCGGCGAACGTCGGCAGCCTGGCGTGATCGAGCGGCGCGAGGTAACCGAGCTGCATCACCCGGCTCAGCGTGATGCCGTTGGTAAGCACCATCAGGTCGTAGCCGATCGATTTGCCGGCGGCCAGCGTCGGTCGGATCTGGGCGAAGAACGACTCGTTGTCCTGGATCACCTCCCGATAGGTGACCTTGATGCCGGTCTTCTTCGTGAACACGTCCAGCGACGGATGATCGGAGTCGGTCGAGCCGACGTCCATGTAGAGCGGCCAGTTAGCGAAGTCGAGGGTGCCGGCCTTCGTCCGGTCCCGCCAGAACGACGCGGCGTCGTCGCCCGCGGAGTCCTTTTTCTCCCCGCTGACGCCGCAGGCGGCGAGCAACGTCGCCCCACCGGCCAGCCCCGCGAACCGGAGCAGACCGCGGCGGCCGAACCGGGCCTGCGTCAGGCCGCGCAGCATCGCGGGGTCCGCGAGCGCCGCGGCGCGCAGATCGCCGCCGTGGCCTCGGTCGTCGCCGGAGCGGCCGGCGTCGCCTGGGGTGTCGAGCTGCGTCACGGGGCGCGTTCCTCTGCGTCGGGGCGGGCTCGACGGCAGGTGCGCCCGCCGGGTCCGCCTGCTGGCCTGAGCTGTCAGGGGGAGACCCGGTACGCCGCCGGGTCCGTGGAGGTCCCCGCCGCCGGGGCGACCGTCTCGGACGGGTCCATCGAGTCAGGCGGGACGACCGGCTCGGGCAGGGCTGCCGGCTCGGGCAGGGCTGCCGGCTCGGGCAGGGCTGCTGAGCCGGGCAGGGCTGCTGTCTCGGGCAGGGCTGCTGAGCCTGACTCGGGCAGGGCTGCTGAGCCGGGCAGGACGTAGGAGTGTTCCGGCAGCCAGGACAGCCAGATCTCGTCCCCGCGCTCGGCGACGTTGCCGGCGCCGGAGGAGTTCTGCCAGAACACGGTGATCTCGGCGCCGCCGTGGGTGGTAACCGTGTATGTCGTGTAAGTGCCGAGATAGACGACCTCGACGATCCGGCCGCGCAGCGCGCAGCCTGGCCCGTCCGGGCGGGTCGCCGACATCTCGATCTTCTCTGGGCGGACGGTCAGCTCGACCTGGTCGCCGGCGCGCAACGGGCCCGTCTGCGGGTGCAGCGGGGCGCTGAGCCGCTCGTCGGCGCCGGCGTCGAGGACGACCATGGGTCGCCCGCCCGGGCCAGCCGCGTCGACCGCGCGCACGGTGCGGCGCAGCAGGTTCGACGTGCCGATGAACCCGGCGACGAAGCGAGTCCGGGGCCGCTCGTAGATTTCCCGCGGCGAGGCGAGCTGCTCGACCCGGCCGCCGTTCATCACCGCGATCCGGTCGGACATCGTCAACGCCTCGCCCTGGTCGTGCGTGACGTAGATGAAGGTGATGCCCACCTCGCGCTGGATGGCCTTGAGCTGGATCTGCATGGTCTGCCGCAGCTTGAGGTCGAGGGCGCCCAGCGGCTCGTCGAGCAGCAGCGCCGCCGGCCGGTTGACCAGCGCGCGGGCCAGCGCCACCCGCTGCTGCTGGCCGCCGGAGAGTTCCCGCGGCCGCCGGTCGGCCAACTCCGACAGCTCGACGAGGTCGAGCATCGCCCCGACCCGCTCGCGCAGGTCCCGGCCCCTCACCCCGCGTCGGCGCAGGCCGAACGCGACATTGCCGGCCACGTCCAGATGCGGGAACAGGGCGTAGCTCTGGAAGACGAGGTTGACGTCCCGGCGGTTCGGCGGCACCGCGGTGACGTCGCGGCCCTGCAACAGGATGCGACCGCGGGTCGGCTCCTCGAAGCCGGCGATCATCCGTAGGGTCGTCGATTTGCCGCACCCCGACGGCCCGAGCAGCGAGAAGAACTCGCCCGGCCTGATCGCGAGATCGACGCGGCTGACCGCCGGCACCACCCGGCCGCGGGACTGGTAGTCCTTGGCCACCCCGACAAGCTCGATCGCTGCCGGTGCCCCGGACCCGGTGTCGCGGATCCGGGTGTCGTGGATCAGGGTGTCGCCGGTCCCGGTGCCGCCGATCCCGGCGTCGTGGATCTCGGTGCCGCCGGTCCCGGTGTCGCGGATCTCGGCGTCGCGGATCTCGGCGTCGCGGATCCCGGTGTCGCGGATCCCGGCGTCGCCGGTCGCCGTCACGCCGTCACCGCGGGCACCGCTCAGCTCGCATCCGCCCTCGGCCTCCGTCTGTCGTCCATCCTGACCATCCCGACCTGCTCGGCACCGCGATGACCTGACGGCGCTGTCCAGTCGGGTTCGACCCTCCCAGCAGCCTCGCGGGACAACAAGGGATCGGTCGGTAAAGAGTCTGTGTCGCGACTGATTCAATTGTGATCTTGGCATGCAACCGGGATTTCCTGCGATGTTCGGACCATCGTGACGGGTATGGCGTTTCGCCTGGCGTATCGCCGCCCGCGGGGGCACGGTGGGAACATGGCTGCCCCGTCCTCTCCCCGACCATCCGCCATCGGCGTGCCCGAGGCAGACGCCGACGCCGCTGCCGACCGTGAGTTCGGCCCGGTTCTCGGCGGCGTGGGCCCCGACTCGGGGCCGGCGCAGGAGGCCGGCATCGAGCCGTCGTCGTCGGCGTCGTTCGCGGCCAGGTCCGCCGGCCCCGACTATCGGCCCTCGGTGGTGCCGCACGACCGCCTGGCCGGCTGTGCCGCCGCCCACCGCCAGCTGCTGGACCTGGTGGATCGGGTGGACGACGAGGTGCTGCGCCGACCGTCGGGGCTGGCCGGGTGGACGGTCGCCCACCTGCTCACCCATCTGGCCCGCAACGCCGAGGGCCACAGCGGGATGGTCGAGGCCGCGGCCGGGGGCGACAGCCGCGACCAGTACCCGGGCGGCCAGGAGCAGCGCGACGGCGACATCGCCGCCGGCCGCGACCTGCCCGCCGCCACCGTGCGAGCCGAGGTCGCCGCCGCCGTCGCGAGGTTGGAGCGGGCCTGGGACGCCGTCCACGTCGACGTCTGGCGCACCGGCTTCGGCCGGGTCAGCAGCTACGGCGCGACGACCCTCGCCGATCTGGTCTTCCTGCGGTGGCGGGAGACCGAGATCCACCTCGTCGATCTTGACCTCGTCGACCTCGGCGGTCCTCGCTGGACGGACCTGAGCCCCGCCTACGTCGAGGTCGAATGGGCCTGGACCGTGCGGGGCCTGCCGGGGCGGCTGCCGGCGGAGGTCACCGTCCTGCTCGCGCCGGGTGACCGGCCGTCGACCGCGGTCGGGCGGGGGGACGAGTTCGTCGTCGTCGACGCCCCGACCATCCCCGCGCTGGCCTGGCTGACCGGCCGCGATCCAGGCCGCCCCGAGTGGCCCGCGCTTGGTCCCTGGTTCTGACCGGCGGCGGGCCCCCCGCCAGGAAGCAGCCGCCTGCGGTAGGCGTCTCCCGCTCATGCCCGCGAATCGGGCAGGCGAGAGAATGCCTGGCGTGTCGGACAACAGAGACAACCGGGGTGAGGCCACACGGGGCGGGCGGCGGGACGAGGGGCGGGACGAGGGGCGCGAGCGCGATCGGATCCGCGCATGATCACGATGGCGCTGTTCAACAACAAGGGTGGCGTCGGTAAGACGACCCTGGCCTACCATCTGGCGCACATGCTTCAGCGGATGGGCCACCGCGTGCTCGCCGTGGACCTCGACCCGCAGGCGAACCTGACCGCGCAGTTCCTCGACGAGGACGAGCTGACCCGGCTCTGGGCGGAGCCGGAGGACACCGCGTCGTCGGCGCCCAAGCCCGTCGAGTTCGACGTGCGCCCCGCGCGGGTCTTCGCGGGCACGGGAACGATGGCCACCGCCATCGCGCCGATCATGGAGGGCATCGGGGACGTCGAGCTGCCCGACCCGGTGATGATCGAGGACGGCCTCTGGCTGCTGCCCGGGGACGTCGAGCTGAGTGTCTTCGAGGACCGGCTGTCCGCCGCCTGGCCGAACAGCTTTCTCGGCAAGGACGTCGCCGCGCTGCGGACGACGACGGCGCTGCACCGGGTCATCGACAACGGCGCCCGCAGCGTCGGCGCCGAGATCGTGCTGATCGACGTCGGCCCGAACCTCGGCGCCATCAACCGGGCGTCGCTGCTGTCCGCCGACACGGTGCTCATGCCGCTGGCCGCGGACCTGTTCTCGCTGCGCGGTCTGCGCAACCTCGGCCCGACGCTGCGGGAGTGGCGCTCGACCTGGCAGGGCACCGTGCTGCCGAAGGTGCCCGAGCGGATTCCCGCGCCCCGCGGCCTGATGATGCCGATCGGCTACATCGTCATGCAGCCACCCGCCCGCGCCGACCGCCCGGCCAAGGCCCACGACCGCTGGCTCGACCGCATCCCCGAGGTCTTCGCCACCTCGGTGCTCACCAGCGGCAACCCCGGCCCCCACGACCGTTCCTTCGAGATTGCGACCCTGCGGCACTACGCCAACCTGATCCCGCTGGCCCACGATGCCCGCAAGCCCATGTTCGAGCTGCGCGCCGGCGACGGTGCCCTCGGCGGCACCCAGACCGCCGTCCGCCGCTGCTACTCCGACTTCCGCGACCTCGCCGTCAAGGTCCGCGAGCGCCTGGCCTTCATCGACCCCACCCTCCGCCGCACCTGACCCTCCTCCCGCCGGCCGCCGTCCCGAGGGTGCCTGCCGCGGCCCGCCCGGCCGCCGACCGCGGCCGATTGCGGTGCGGTCTGCACGGTCTGGGCGTGCAGACCGTGCATTCCGTACCGCACGGCGCCTCCCGCACTTGACCTGGTTGCTCGTCGTGGCCGCGGAACTGCCCCGCGCCACCACCCTCCGATGGTCAGTGAGGAGTTATCCACAGGACTCCGACGCTGACCTCCTGCGGTCAGCGCGACAGTTATCCACAAGGCACGCGTCGCAACCCCTCGACGGGCAGCGTGAAAGTTATCCACAGCCCCCATGCCGCGACCACCGAAGGGCAGCGTCGAAGTTATCCACAGGGGCAGAAGCCGCACCGCCCTGCTCCAGGGCGGGTACCGAACAGGTCGGACGGCCCCCCGAGAGCAGGTGCTGACTCGCCGGACTCCCGTCCGGATGAAGGTCCGGGATGGCCTCGATGCCGTAGTCTAGGGGGCGCTTCACCGAGCGGCGCCTGCCTCCGGGCGGCGCGGCCCGGCCGAGGCAGGTCCAGGGGACGTAGCTCAATTGGCAGAGCACTGCCTTTGCAAGGCAGGGGTTAGGGGTTCGATTCCCCTCGTCTCCACGCGCTGATTCCTCGTGGTCGCTGCCCTTCCGGCGGCTTCCCGCCAGCCGCGATGTCTGCCCGGGGGGACGACCCCCCGGACCCCCCGATGTGGCGCGGCAGCTTCCTACGGCGTCGCTGGGAGTCACTGCGCCCGTCAGGCCACGACAAGCGCGGCCAGGCGCCGGAGCAGGATTGCCCCCTGCTCGTCCGCCGTGCCGTGCTCATCGGGTTTGTTGGTTGCGGGGGCGGGATCGGTCAGCCGTTCTCGACCAGTGCCTGGGCGAGGTAGCCGCCCGGCGCGGGCAGGGGTGGGACGGCGAACAGGGCGCTGGAGGTGGTGCGGATGAAGGCGTTCAGGGCGTCGGACGCGGACATCCGCTGCTGGATCGGGACGTAGGACGTCCGCGGATCGGCCTGGTAGGACGCAAAGAACAGGCCCGCGTCCCGGGCGCCGGACGGGTCCGGTCCGTCGTCGTAGGAGTAGGCGCGCCGGAAGATGACGGCACCGCCGTTCGCGGGCGGGCTCGTCACCCGGAGGTGGGCGTTGGCCGCGATGGCGAACTGGCCGTCGGCGCGGCGGACGTTGATGTCCGGCACGGTGAACGCGGTGCCGCCGGGGCCGGCCGACAGCGGGACGCCGTCGGACTGCCGCCGGCCGATCACCTCGGTCTGGTCCGTCTCGCCGAGTCGTCCCCAGGCGTCGAACAGCATCCGGATGCGCCGGAGGACCAGGTAGCTGCCGCCGCGCATCCACGCCGGCTCGCCAGTGGCCCAGACGGCCTGATCGAACTGGGGTGTGCCCGGCCGGAGGTTGGCCATCCCGTCGAGCTGTCCCATCAGGTTGCGATGGGTGCCCGGGGGGTCCCCCGAGCCGGGGTTGGTGGGCAGGAATCCCCGCTGCTCCCAGCGGGTGGCCGCGAACGGCGCGGCGAGCGTGCCCAGCTGGGCTGCGGCCGCCACGGCCGCCGCCGGATCGGTGGAGCACACCTGCACCCCGAGGTCGCCGCCGCTGCGGGCCGGGTCGAGCTGGTCGCCGGGCATCGCCGGGATGTCGGCGAGAGCCCCGGGCAGCTGCCCGTCGAGGCCCGCGCGGCGCAGCACCGAGGCGCCGAGCCCGACGGTCACGGTCAGCCCCGCCCGGCCGTCGCCCCTGCCGTCCTGGCCGCCGCCCGACGCCGGCGCGGTCGTCAACGTCTGCACGCCGGAGGTCCACGCGCGCAGCACCGCCTCGAGCGACGAGCGCGCCGTGCCGGGATCGGCAGCGGTCAGGTCGTAGGCGGTGAAGACCAGCCAGTCCGGCGGTGGGTCGGTGATCCCGGGTTGGTGACGGGCGTCGTCGGCGGCCAGGGCGGTGCCGGCCCCGAGGCCGGGCAGTGCACTCGGGGCGAGGGCGCCGCCGACGAGGCCGGCGCCGCCGAGCACTCCCGCGCTGCCGAAC
>NZ_JAMQQF010000128.1:0-6497 GCF_023716945.1 Frankia sp. AiPs1
GCCATGCGGCGCAACCTCGACCTGGTCGAGGCGGCCGTGCGCGCGAGCGCCATGGCCCTGGAGAACGCCCAGTTGCACGCCACGGTGGCCGCGCAGCTCGACGCCGTGCGCGCGTCCCGGTCCCGGCTGGTCGAGGCCGGCCTGCACGAGCGGCGCCGACTGGAGCGCGACCTGCACGACGGCGCCCAGCAACGGCTGTTGGCGCTGGCCACCAGACTGGGTCTCGCCCGGACGAAGGCGACCGATCCCGATACGATCTCCGCCATCGAGGCCGCCCGGGAGGATCTGCGCCACGCCCTCGCGGACCTGCGCAGCCTCGCGCGGGGGATTCATCCGGCCGTGCTCAGCCAGGGTGGGCTGCTGCCGGCCCTGGAGGTCGTCACGGCCGCGCTGCCGGTGAAGATCGAGCTCGACGTCCCCGCGGCGCGGTTCGAGGCGGTCCTCGAGGCGGGCGCCTACTACACGATCTGCGAGGCGCTCACGAACACGGTCAAGCACGCCGGGGCCAGCCGGGCCCGAGTCACCGTGCGCCATGACGGTGGTGTCGTGCGCATCGACGTCACCGACGACGGCAAGGGCGGCGCCACCGCGGTCGAGGGCGGGGGGCTGGCCGGCCTCACCGACCGCGTCCGGGCGCTCGGCGGCGCCCTGGTCATCGTCAGCCCGTCGGGCGGCGGGACCCGACTGACGGCGAGCATCCCGTGGTGACCGTCCCGGCCGGCATCGGCAACCGGCCAGTATCGGCAACCGGCCACCATCAAAAGCCGGCCAGTATCGAGAACCGGCCAGCGTCAGAAGCCGGCCAGCGTCGAGAAGAGGAGAACGGACCCGTGCGGGTAGCGATCGCGGACGACTCGACCCTGTTCCGCGAGGGGCTGGCGATGCTGCTGACCGCCGCGGGCGCCGAGGTCGTGGCGCAGGCCGCCACCGCCGAGGACCTCATCCGCGGGCTCGGGCGCAGCCGGCCGGACGCGGTGATCCTGGACATCCGGATGCCCCCCACGTACACCGACGAGGGGCTGGTCGCGGCCGAACAGATCCGCGCCCAGCACCGCGCGATCGCCGTGCTCGTCCTGTCGACCTACGCCGAGACGCCCTACGCGCTGCGCCTGCTCGGCGACGGCAGCGGCGGCCTCGGCTACCTGCTCAAGGACCGGGTCGACGACGTCGGGGCGCTACAGGACGCGCTGCGGCGGGTGATCGACGGTCGCCTCGTGCTCGACGAGGAGATCGTCGCGGGCCTGCTGGCCCACCGGCGGCGCGCCGACGAGCTGGCCCGGCTCACCCCGCGCGAGCGCACGGTGCTGGCGCACATGGCCGAGGGTCGATCCAACCAGGGCATCGGTGCCCGCCTGCACCTGGCGCCCAAGACCGTGGAGAACCACATCGCCGGAGTCTTCAGCAAACTCGGGATGCCGGCGTCCGCGGACGACAACCGCCGGGTGCTCGCCGTGCTCACCTGGTTGCGCAACGCCGCCGCAGGGCCGGGCGAGCCGGGACCCGCAGCGGGAACGCCCGCCGGCGCGTCTTCTGTTATCACGACGCCAACCCGCTCCGGGCACCGCAGTGGCGTCTCCCCGTTCGGGTAGGTGCAACCGACCCACCCGATGCCCGGTCGTCTGCTCACCGAGCGTGTCTCGCCCCATCACCGCAGCCAGGGGAACTGCTCGCTGACGAGGGGTGGCGCAGCACACGTGGGATGAGGCTCACCGATCACGCGCATGTGCAGCCGCGAACGGCCAGACTTGGGAAGAACCATGTGAGCCAGCAAACCGGCGTGAGCGCTCCGTACCCGGATGCGCGCCCCGGCTGGGGCAGAGCCGTCACCAGCGGCATCGCCACCGCGAGAGGAGCCCGGCGTGTCCGAGCAGGTCAGCACACTGACCGTCACCGACAACCGAACCGGTAAGACGTACGAGATCCCGGTCACGGACGGCACGGTACGCGCGAGCGCGTTGCGTTCGATCAAGACGGGCGACGACGACTTCGGGTTGATGGCGTACGACCCGGCGTTCACGAACACCGCGAGCTGTCGCAGCGCCATCACCTACATCGATGGTGACGCCGGCATCCTGCGCTACCGCGGCTACCCGATCCAGGAGCTCGCCGAGAAGAGCAGCTTCCTGGAGGTCGCCTACCTGTTGCTGGCGGGCGAGCTTCCCTCCACCGACGAGCTGTCGACCTGGGAAGACGAGATCACGCACCACACCCTGGTGCACGAGTCGATCAAGAAGTTCATCGACGGGTTCCACCACGACGCCCACCCCATGGGCATGCTGGTGTCCACCGTCGGCGCGCTGTCGACGTTCTATCCGGACGCCAAGACGATTGACGACCCGGGCCTGCGACGGCTGCAGATCGTCCGACTGATCGCCAAGATCACGACGCTGGCGGCGTACTCCTACCGGCACTCGGTCGGCTTCCCGTACGTCTACCCGGACAACGACCTGTCGTACGCCGGCAACTTCCTCAACATGATGTGGAAGGCCACCGAGCTCAAGTACGAGCCGGACCCGAACCTGGAGCACGCCCTCGACGTGCTGTTCATCCTGCACGCCGACCACGAGCAGAACTGTTCGGCGAACGCGATGCGCGCCGTCGGCAGCTCGCAGGCGGACCCGTTCTCGGCGGCCGCCGCCGCGATCGCCGCGCTGTACGGCCCGCTGCACGGTGGGGCGAACGAGCAGGTGCTACGGATGCTCGCCGAGATCGGCTCGGTCGAGAACATCCCCTCCTTCATCGCCCAGGTGAAGGACGGCAAGAAGAAGCTGATGGGCTTCGGCCACCGGGTCTACAAGAACTACGACCCGCGCGCCCGGGTGATCCGCCAGGTCGCCGACGAGGTCTTCAAGGTGACCGGCACGAACCCGCTGCTGGACCTGGCGATGGAGCTGGAGCGGATCGCGCTGGAGGACGAGTACTTCATCGCCCGCAAGCTCTACCCGAACGTCGACTTCTACACCGGCATCATCTACCAGGCCATGGGCTTCCCCGTGGAGATGTTCCCGGTGCTGTTCGCCATCGGCCGGATGCCCGGCTGGCTGGCCCAGTGGGAGGAGGGCCTGCTCGACCCCGAGCAGAAGATCGCCCGCCCGCGCCAGCTCTACGTCGGCTACGACCAGCGCCCGTACGTCCCGATGGACGACCGCGGTGCCACGGCCGAGGACCCGATCGCCGCCCAGGCCGCCCAGGCCGCCCCGGAGCGCCCCCTGCGCTAGGCATCATCCGGCGTCAGCGTGGCGCCGCGGCACTCCAGCCGCCTGTCAGAGCCACGCGCGAGCGCCACCAGATGAAATCGGGCACGAGGCCGGCGAGCTGTCCAGCTCGCCGGCCTCGTCGCTGTCCTGGATCGACTGCGCGCTCGAATCGGACCTCGAATCGGACCTCGAATCGGCCGGAGCCTGGTTACTACAGGCGCTCGACGACGTGGTCGATGCTGGCGACCAGCGCCTCGACGTCGGCCGGTTCGATGGCCGGGAAGCAGGCGACGCGCAGCTGGTTGCGGCCGAGCTTGCGGTACGGCTCGACGTCGACGACGCCGTTGGCGCGCAGCACCTTCGCCACCGCCGCGGCGTCGACCCCGTCGAAGTCGATGGTCACGACGACCTGGGAGCGCTGCGCCGGGTCGGCGACGAACGGCGTCGTGTATGCCGTCTTCTCCGCCCAGGTGTAGAGGATCGACGAGGACTCGGCGGTGCGGCGCACGCACCACTCCAGCCCACCCTGGGCGAGCATCCACTCGATCTGGTCGGCGAACAGGAACAGCGTCGCCACCGACGGGGTGTTGTACGTCTGGTCCTTGGAGCTGTTGTCGCGGGCCGTGGTCAGGTCGAGGAACGGCGGGATCCACCGGTCGGTCGCGGCGATCTCGGCGAGCCGGTCGATCGCCGCCGGCGACATCAGCGCCGTCCACAGGCCGCCGTCGGAGGCGAAGCACTTCTGCGGCGCGAAGTAGTAGACGTCGGCCTCGGTCACGTCGACCGGCAGGCCGCCGGCGCCGGAGGTGGCGTCGACCAGGTGCAGGGCGCCGGCGTCGGCGCCGACCGGGCGGCGCACCGGGCGGGCGACGCCGGTGGAGGTCTCGTTGTGCGGGCTGGCGTAGACGTCGATGCCGGCCTCGGGCGCCCAGTCCGGGTGCGTGCCCGGGGCCGAGGACACCACGGAGGGCTCCGCCAGGAACGGCGCGCCCTTCGTCGTGTCCGCGAACTTTCCGCCGAACTCGCCGAAGACGAGATGCTGCGACCGGTTACGGACCAGATTGAACGCGGCGGCGTCCCAGAACGCGGTGGCGCCGCCGATGCCGAGCACGACCTCGTAGCCCGCGGGCAGCGAGAACAGCTCCGCAAGCCCCGCGCGCACCCGGCCGACCAGCCCCTTGACCGGCTTCTGGCGGTGCGAGGTGCCGAGATAGGTCGCGGCGCTGGCAGCCAGGGCGGCGACGGCATCCGGGCGGATCTTCGATGGGCCGCAGCCGAAGCGGCCGTCGACCGGGCGCAGGCTGTCGGGCAGTTCGATCGCGGCGGCGTCAGCCACGGGGCACCCCCGGGGAGACGTCGGCGAGCGGGCGCGGGTCCGGGCCGACGTAGCGGGCGGACGGACGGATCAGCCGGCCGGTGCGCTGCTGTTCGAGAATGTGGGCACTCCAGCCCGCGGTGCGGGCGCAGGTGAACATGGACGTGAACATATGGGCGGGCACCTGGGCGAAGTCCAGGACCACGGCGGACCAGAACTCCACGTTCGTGCGCAGCGGGCGGTCGGGGAAGCGGTTGGTCAGCTCCTCGATCGCGGCCGCCTCCAGCGCCTCGGCCACCTCGTAGCGGTCGGAGCCGAGATCGCGGGCGGTGCGGCGCAGCACCCGGGCACGCGGGTCCTCCGCCCGGTACACCCGGTGCCCGAAGCCCATCAGCCGCTCCTTGCGGTCCAGGGCACGGCGGACGTAGCCGAGCGGGTCCCCGGTGCGCTCGACCTCGTCGAGCATCGCGAGCACTCGCGAGGGAGCGCCGCCGTGCAGCGGCCCGGACAGCGCACCGACGGCGGCGGACAGCGCGGCCGAGGCGTCGGCGCCGGTCGAGGCGACCACTCGGGCGGTGAACGTCGAGGCGTTCATGCCGTGCTCGGCTGCCGACACCCAGTAGGCGTCGACGGCCTGGACATGCTTGGGGTCCGGCTCGCCACGCCAGCGAATCATGAACCGTTCCGTTATCGTCCGGGCGCGGTCGACCTCCTTCTGCGGGACCGCGGGCTGCCCCAGGCCCCGGGCGGACTGGGCGACGAAGGACAGCGCCACCACCGACGCGCGGGCGAGGTCGTCGCGGGCCTGCTCGGGAGCGATGTCGATGAGCTGGCCCAGCCCCCAGTAGGGGGCGAGCATCGCCAGCGCGCTCTGCACGTCCACCCTTATGTCACCGGAGTGCACCGGCACCGGGAACGGCTCGGCCGGCGGCAGCCCGGGCTCGAACGCACCGTCGACCAGCAGCCCCCAGACGTGGCCGTAGTCCACCGAGCCGACGAGGTCCTCGATGTCGACCCCGCGGTAGCGCAGCGCGCTGCCCTCCTTGTCCGGCTCGGCGATCTCCGTCTCAAAGGCGATCACGCCTTCCAGACCTGGCTTGAAATCGCTCGTCTTCTCGGCCATCGAGTCCGGATCTCCGCTTCTGTCGGTTGGTTCGGCCGGCGATCTGTCGCTGAGACCGGCGGCCCGCCGTGCCTGCCTCGTCGGGTTCTGCTCCATCCGATCCTGCCCCGCGGCATCCGGACGCGCCAGAGCGCCGCCGCCTCGCGCCGTTCCAGCCGGCCCGCCGATGGACGCAGCAGCCTCACACTTCGCCAACCCTGGCACACTCGCACGACAATTTATGAGATGCCTCACAGTCGCTTTGTCCATTTGTGCGGCTATTTGCAACAAGCTGCCGAAAGTGACGTCTGAGACGGTCGACCGGCGGAGATCTCGTCGCGCTACGGTCGGCACCAGGAGATCGCCCGCCTGACCGGCGGTCAGGCGGCGCATAAACACGATCAGGAGCTCGGGAGATCATGGCGTTCGTCTTCATCAGTCATCGCGCGGCGGACATCGCCAGCGCCGAACGGCTGGGGCGGGCGGTCAACGCGGTCGGCCATGCGGTGCACCTGGACCGTTGGGAAGTGCGCATCGGCGATACCGTGCCCATGTTCATGACCGACACCCTCGCCACCGCGGATTTTCTCCTGCTGGGCCACTCCACCCTGGGAATTCACGCGCCGTGGATAGCGCAGGAATTCCTGCCGGCGCTCGCCGTGGACCTCTCGTCGCGCGGGATCAGCATGCTGCCCGTGACCCTTTCCGGCGCCGAGGCCCCCACCCGACTCGGCGGGCGGCCCTGCCTCGACCTGACCGCCAACTGGGACCGCGGGGTGGCCACGGTCCTGCGCGAGCTCGGCTGAGCGCGCCGGGCGCGGCTGGCACGATCCTCCGATGGCCTCCATCCCGCCCTCCGGTGCCTCCCCACCCCGCACAGCCG
>NZ_JAMQQF010000128.1:6597-13577 GCF_023716945.1 Frankia sp. AiPs1
TCCCCACTGACACAGCCATCCCAGCTGACACCGTCGTCCCCACTGACACAGCCATCCCAGCTGACACCGTCGTCCCCACTGACACAGCCATCCCAGCTGACACCGTCGTCCCCGCTGACACAGCCGTCCCGGACGGACCCGACCCGGCCGGGCAGCGGCAGAGCTACCAGACCGGTCGGCTGGAACGGGAGCAGCTCGCGCCGACCTGGGTCGAGCAGTTCGCCCGCTGGTTCGCCGACGCGAGCACCGCGGGCCGGGGTGTCCCCGAGGCCAACGCGGCCGTCTTCGCCACCGCGTCCGCGGACGGCCGGCCGAGCGCGCGCACGGTACTGCTCAAGGGTTTCGACCACCACGGTTTCGTGATCTACACCAACTACACCTCCCGCAAGGGCCGGGAGAGCGCCGAGAATCCCTTCGGCTCGCTGGTCTTCCCCTGGTACGCCCTGGAACGACAGGTGGTGGCCATCGGCGCGGTGGAGCGCGTCAGCAGGACCGAGACCGAGCACTACTTCGCCTCCCGGCCCCGCGGGTCCCAGCTCGGTGCCTGGGCCAGCCACCAGTCGCAGATCATCGAGTCCAGGGACGTCCTGGACGCCCGTGCCGCCGAGCTCGCGGCCCGCTGGCCCGTGGGGACCCCGGTGCCCACCCCGCCGTTCTGGGGCGGGCTGCGCCTCGTGCCCGACACCGTCGAATTCTGGCAGGGGCGGACGAACCGGCTCCACGACCGCCTGCGCTACCGCCGTGCCTCCACCGCGGACCGCTGGGCCGTCGAACGCCTGTCCCCCTGACGTCTCCCCCTGGCACCCGGCCCTCGCCCGGCTCAGGCTGATCCCGGCTACAACCCGGTCGTGCGTGCTCTCGGCGGGGGTGTCGGCGACGTCGGTCGCGGACCGGAGTGATTGCGGCCGGTCCGGTCCAGCGGCAAACGGTGTGCCGCACCGGGTGTTCACTCCACCGCCTACTTGAATCGCCGCCGAACCCGGCCGGTCTGCCCGAACCGGCTGTCCGGGGCGACATTGTTCGCCGCCGCCTGTCCCCGCCGAATGTGCACCACCCGGACCCGATGGACAACCAGTCGATGACGCTCTGCGTGGTCGCACGGCCGTCACCCGATCGCCGCCCCACCGCAGACTGAACTCGACCGGCCCGCCTCAAAGGGGCACCACCGAGTTGAAAGCGCCGGCGGCCTGCCGGGTTCGGCCGGGGCCCATACCGCGGAACCCGCCGTGCCCGAATCCGCGGCGGACATGGGCCGGGCCAGCGTGCCAACCCGCGCGGACGGACAAAGCGCCAACCCGCGCTGACGGGGTAGGACGAACGGCCGAACCGGGCGAGCCCACTCGGGCAACTCGGACGGGGGCGGCCGAAGCAAGCCGGCCAGAACGGGATGGCCGGAGCGGGATGGCCGCGAGACGGCCGCGAGACGGCGCGTCAGGACCTTGCCGTCAGCGCAGCCACCGGCCGAGCGGATCGCGGCAGGACCAGCGGGCACCGCCCCGCCCCGCCCCGCCTTCTCCCGAACGTGGAACCGCCGGCGAACGCGCGGCGAACGTGGATGCCGCCGGCGAACGCGACGATTTCCCGGTCGGCCGTGGTGGCAGCGCCATTGCCGCGGCGGCGCGGTCACCGGTTCATCCGGGCCGATCACCGTTCGCGGTTCGGCGTCGTTCAGTGACGGCGTTCATCCGGACGCCACTCGGCTGCCGCGAACACCACCGGATGACTACGAATCACCGCCTCGTTCACCCAACGGTCCCGCTACGATCGACCCGGATGTACCGGGACGTCCGCCGCGTTGCTACCTTCTTCCCGATCAAAGCTTCCCGTCGAGGTTTTCCTGACCCGGCAGATGTCGAGGGAGACGGATTCATGCGCAGCACCAGAATGCGGGTCGTGGTGGCCGGTGTTCTCGGCGTGGCGGCGATCGCGTTGGCGTCGCCGGCGTCCGCGGAGACGCCGTCACCCGTGCCGACCGAGACCGCCGCCGTCAGCTCACCGACTTCGACCGCCCCCGCGGCCGCCGGCGCGTCTTCCAGCGCATCGCCGACCCCGACGGCCGCTGCGCTTGCCGCGACCAGCCCGAGCGCGACCCCGAGCGTCGACCCGAGCGCCACGCCGAGCCCGGTGGCCGGTGCCACCGCGAGCGTCGATCCGAGCGCGTCAGCGTCGGCGTCGGCCACCCCGGCCGCCGCGGCGGCCTCGACCGGCGGCACCGGTGACCCGACCCTCGACGGATTCCTCGACCTGCTGCCGTTCAAGGTGCCGCTGGACAAGGAGATCAACGGCATCGAGGACATCGATGTCAACCCACTCGTCCTCACCTTCACCTGCAACGGCAGCGAGCCGGCCTGGAAGCTGAAGAACACCAGCGGCAAGAGCTTCGGCTTCGGCTGGTTCGACACCAACCTGGGCGGCGGCATCCTCGACATCGGGCCGAAGCAGACCGTGGACATCCCGTCCAAGGCCCTCGCCGTCGTCGGCTCGCCCTGGGATGCCGAGACGAAGCTCCTGCTCGTGACCGTGCCCACCGTCGGCGTGTCGAACTGCGGCGGCGCGACAAGCGCACCGCCGGCGATCGCGGCGCCCGTGGCGCTGCCGGTCGCGGCGCCTGCCGCCAGCAGCTCCGTCACGGCCGAGCCGTACTACACCGGATGACCATCAGCCGGCTCAGCGCCAGGACGGCCACGGGAATCCTCGCGGCCGTCCTCGGCGGCGTGGTGCTCACCGGGTGCGGCGGCGGGGGCGACAGCCACGACGCCGCCACCAACCTCTCACCGCAGGTCCGTACTCAGCTCGCCGCGATCGCGGGCCTCGGACAGAGCAAGAGCACGGTGGTCACCGCCGTCGGTACGAGCGTCGACATCTACAGTGCCCCCACGGACACCCAGCCGTCGTCCACGCTGGCGAGCCCGAACGAGAACGGCGTCAAGCGAGTCTTCCTGGTCCAGGCCAAGATGCCCGGCTGGTGGCAGGTGATGCTGCCCGTCCAGCCCAACGGCAGCACCGGGTGGGTCAAGGCCGACCAGGTCAGCGCATCGGAGACGCCCTTCCGACTGGTCGTGTCCCGCGGTCACCACCTGCTGCAGGTGTTCAGCGACGGCAAGCAGATCGCGCAGGAGCCGGTGGCCATCGGCACCTCCGACACGCCGACCCCGGGCGGCCGTTTCTACCTGATGGAGCTGCTTCGGCCGCGCAATCCGAAGGGCCCGTACGGCCCCTACGCATTCGGCCTGAACGGTTTCTCCACGTCGCTGAGCTCCTTCGACGGCCGCAAGCCGGTGATCGGCCTGCACGGCACCAACGAACCGAAGATGATCGGTAGGGACGTCAGCCACGGCTGCATCCGGCTGAGCAACGACGCGATCACCCGCCTCGCCCAGACCGTCCCGCTCGGCACGCCGGTCGACATCGTCGCCTGACTGGGCCGCCCTCCTCGGCTCGGCCAGGTGGCCGACCGATCCAGGCGGTGGGTCCAGCCAGGCGGGGGTCCGATCAGGCGGCGGTCCGATCAGGCGGGCGGGGAGTTCTGGTCGCCGCCGACCGGGGCAGGCCGGGCTGTGGCGGCGATCCGCAGGTCGGCGACGAAACCGGCATACACCTCGTCCCGGCTCGCCGGGTCCGCCCGCAGCACGGCGCTGGGGTGCAGGGTGGCGAGCAACCTGGCGTTCGACCCGGGCGGCCCGGGCAGCAAGCGCCCACGCATCTTGGTCACCCGGAACGACGGCCCGAGCAGGGACGTACCCGCCGTCGCGCCCAGCACGACGACCAGCGACGGCCGGATGACGTTCAGCTCGGCGGCAAGCCAGGGACGGCAGGCGGTGACGTGCCGCGCCTGCGGCGTCTGGTGGATGCGCCGAGGTCCGTCACCTGTGCGGTAGCCGAAGTGCTTCACGGCGTTCGTCGCGTACGACTCGGCCCGATCCAGCCCCGCGTCGCCGAGCGCCCGATCGAGCAGCTTGCCCGCGGGGCCGACGAAGGGCAGGCCGCGGCGGTCCTCGACGTCTCCGGGTTGCTCGCCGACCAGCACCAGCCACGTGCGCGCGACGCCGGCGCCGAAGACGGTCCGCGTGCCGGGCAACTCGGCGAGGTCGCAGCCCCGGCAGTTCGCGGCGGCCGACGCCAACTCCGGCAGGTTCGCGCCGGGTGGCACCACGACGGGCTGCATGTTCATCCTGAGATTCAAGCCGACATCCGCCTGCGCGGCCCCGCCGGGGTAGGCGTGGCGCGCCACACGTGGGTTGCCCTCCACACCCCACGCGGGCGCGACCACCTCCGGCGGAGCCCGTCACTTCTCCACCGGGCTTCGAGCGGGAGATCCCTGCCCACACACTCCCTGCCCTGGAACAAGGGTGGCCAATCCCCGCCCGCCGCACCCAGCGGACCGCACAACTCGCGTGTCGGATTCGCGACACGTGTCGCGCTTGCGGGCAAGCTATCCATCCGCTAGACGATCCCAGTGATGGGCGGCTCCGCTTCCCGAGTTCGCCGGCCTCCCAGGCCCGCTCAGCCGCGGCTGCGAGCCACCTCGTAACGGGCCAACGCCTCTCGCCGCTCGACGGCATGGTCGACGACCGGCGCCGGATACCCCGCGGGCGGGCCGCCGGGCAGGGTCCACGGCTCGTGCACCTTCGCCCCCGGGACGTCCCGAAGCTGCGGTATCCACCGACGCACGTAGCTCCCGTCCGGGTCGTACCTGTGACCCTGGGACACCGGGTTGAACACCCGGAAGTACGGGGCGGCGTCCGTCCCCGTGCCGGCCGTCCACTGCCAGCCGTGATGGTTCGACGCCAGGTCGCCGTCGACGAGATGATCGAGGAACCACCGCGCCCCGTGGGTCCAGTGGACGTGCAGGTCCTTGCACACGAACGACGCCTCGATCATGCGCACCCGGTTGGGCACCCAGCCCTCGGCGAGCAACTGGCGCATGCCCGCGTCGACGATGGGGAACCCCGTCCGCCCCCACTTCCAGGCCTCGAATCCGGCCTCCGGCGGCTCATATGCCATGTCGGCCAGCGCGCCGGTCAGATCTGCCCGCGCCGATGCCGGATTCGCCGCGAGCACCTCGGCATAGAACTCCCGCCATGCCAGCTCCGACCGGAACTTCTCGGCGTCACGCTCCCGGCCGCCCGGCTGCGCCCCGTCCCCCAACCCCGTCGAGGCGGGAGAGCCCGTTGAGGCGGGAAAGGCCGTTGAGGGAGAGGCCGTTGAGGGAGAGGCCGTCGAGGCGGGAGAGGTGACTCGGTCGAGCTCGGCGAGGACGGTCCGCGGATGGATGCAGCCGTACTTCAGGTAGGGCGACAGCCGCGAGGTGGTGTCCTCTCCGGGCACGTCGCGTCGCTCGGCGTAGCCGGCCAGCGATCCGTGCAGGAACTCGGCCAGCCGCTCGTGCGCGGCCTTCTCGCCCGCCGCGGGCAGCCGGGTACCCCCGAGGTCCGGATCAGCCGGGATGCCATCCGAGGCCGACTGCGCCCAGCGCGCGCCGGCCGGCTCGGTGACCGGGCGACGCCAGCCGTGCTCCTTCCACGCCCGGTAGAACGGCGTGTAGACGCGGAACGGCGTCCCACCGGCCGTGGCCAGCCGACCCGGCGCGACCGCGTACGGCGACCCGGTCCGGACGAGTTCCCGGCCGCCGGCGGCGCGCAGCGCCTGCTCGACCTCGCCGTCGCGACGCCGCCCGTAGGGCCCGTAGTCCGCGGCGATGTGCACCTGGCGCGCGTCGACGGCCCGCGCGACCGCGGGGACGACGTCCACCGGATCGCCGCGGCGCACGCACAGCCGGCCGCCCAGGCGGTCGTCCAACTCCCGCAGGCAGCGGTACAGGAACGCGAGCCGGACCGGACCGGCCGGGCGGCGCAGCACGTCGTCGAGGACGAACAGCACCAGCACCTCGTCGCCCCCGTCCGCCGCCGCGCGCAGGGCCGGGTTGTCGCTCAGTCGCAGATCCCGCCGCAGCCAGCAGACCGACACCGTCATGGGACCGGACGTTAGACCGGCGACCAGCGCCCTCGCCGCGCCAGCGCGGGACGACCCCCAGAGGACCCGCCGATCTATAGCTGTGCGTCATCAAGAGATTACTGTGAGCTTATAATCGACGGGTGCAGGTGACCGTCGCCATCGCGTGGGATCGCGGCTTCTCGGACGCCTGGTCCCGCATCGCGCAGACCGGGCCGAAGATCGGGGTCTTCCTCGCGATCTGCCTGTTCGGCGGCCTGCTGGTCCGGGTCGGGGCAGGGCTGCTGACCGCCCTGGCGACCCGACTGGGTTGCGATGCGGTCCTCGACCGGTGCGGCCTGCCGGCCCTGTTGCGTCGACCGGCCGCGGACGTTCGCACGGGCGCGGCGCGGGTGCTCACCGGCCTCGGCCTGCTCACGGTGCTGCGCATCGCCGTGGGGGTCTTCGGTCCGAGCGCCGCCGAGGACACGGTCACCGCGCTGCTCATCCTGCTGCTGCACACCATGCTCGCCGTCGTGATCATTGCGATCGGGGTCAGCCTCGCCCGGCTCGCCCGGACCTTCGTGCGCGAGGCGCTGCGGGGACTCAGCTACGCACGCGCGGCCGGCAACACGGTGGCCGTCGTGCTCGTGATCGCGTTCGGCAAGGCCGGGCTCGACGAGGTGGGTCTCGCGACCTCGGTCACGACCCCCGTGCTCTGGGCCGTCCTTGCCACCCTGACCGGGGTGATCGTGGTTGGGGTCGGTGGGGGCCTCGTCCGTCCCATGCAGCTTCGTTGGGAGGAGATCCTCGAACATGCCGAGGACACCGCCGCCCAGGCCCGACTGACCTGGCGCGCCCGCCGCCCCGACCCCCAGACCGCCGACCCGCGCCCCAGCACCACCGATCCCAGCACCGCCGACCTGAACCCCGGCGACCCGAACCGTGGCGACCCGAACCTCATGGGCACAGACTCCGCCGACCCGCGCCCCGCCGACCCGCGCCCCGCCGACCCGCGCCCCGCCGACCCGCGCCCCGCCGACCGGCAC
>NZ_JAMQQF010000129.1 GCF_023716945.1 Frankia sp. AiPs1
CCGCAGCGCCGGGCCGGCGCGGGCGGTGTCCGCCCCCGCTGCGGCGGCGACCCGGCCGGAGCAGGCCGACGAGTGGGACTCCGTCCGCCTGGCCCACGAGTGGCTGCTGCTGGAACCGCCTCAGGTCGCGGAGCTCGCCGCCGGGCGGCATGTCGGCGCGGCCCTGGCGGAGAAGGTGGAAGGGCGGGTCGGGCAGTTCCGCCGGTTGGACGACTACGTCGGCGGGCGCGACCTCGTCGGTCTGGTCGAACGGGAGCTGCTCGGCACCGTGACGATGCTGCGCGAGGCGGTCTACGACGCTGCGGTCGGTCGCCGGCTGCTGTCCTCGGTGGCCCAGCTCTGCCAGCTCGCCGGGTGGATCGCCGCCGACGCCGGGCGGCACGGGGCGGCGGCGCGCCTGCTCACCGGCGGGATCCGGGCCGCCCACGCCGGCGGGGACACCGCGCTGGCCGCGAACCTGATCTCCACTCAGGCCTACCACACGGTCAACCACGCCGATGCCCGGCGGGGGGTCCTGCTCGCGCAGACCGCCTGTGCCGGGGTCGGACGCTCGGCGTCGGCGACCACCCGGGCCCTGCTCGCCGACAGGCTTGCCTGGGCGCATGCCCGGGCCGGGGAACGGCGGGCCTGCGAGCGGACGCTCGCCGTCGTGGAGCGGCTCTACGACCGCACCGATCCGGCCGCGGACCCCGAATGGGTCTACTGGCTGGACGCCCGCGAGATCGATGTGATGGCCGGCCGATGCTGGACCGAGTTGCGCCGCCCCGACCGGGCCGAGGATCGGCTGCGGCGCGGCCTGACCGGCTACGACCCGCTGCGCGCACGCGAGCTTTCGCTGTACGAGACGTGGTTCGCCGAGGTCCACCTGCAGCAGGGCGACGTCGAGCGGGCCTGCGAGCGGGCGATCCGCGCCGCCCGGCTCGACGCCCGGGTGAACTCCGCGCGCACCGCCGAGCGGCTGCGGATGCTGGCCCGCCGGCTCGGCGGGTACCGCGGCGTGCCGGCGGCCCGCGAGTTCGGCGAGATCCACCGGACGCTGCGGGAGACGGTCCCCGGCGGCGGTCGGCCGCGCCCGGAACCAGGGGTGGCCGCCCGACCCGCGTCGCCCGCACCGGCCCGCGCCGTGGCGGCCGGGCCGGGGGCATCCACCGCTCAGGGGACTCGGGCCGTGCCGAGATCGTCGGACCGCCCGGTTCCCGCCGGCCCGGTGACGGTCTGGCCGGAAGGGTCGACCACTGCAGCCGGCCCGCGCTGACGCCCGGCGACCGGCTTACAGCGGCTAGCGGAGCATCGCGAGGTAGTCCGTGCCGGCATGCACCGCCGAACCGATCATGATCGCCGCGAGCGCGCTGGTCGCCAGCAGGACCGTCCCGGGCACCCGGGCGGTGCCGGATGATCCGTCGAGGAGCGCCGTCATCCGTTCTGCGACGCCGCTGTGGTCGAAGCCGCAGGTGGTGGGCGTCGACCGGGTCCGTCCCGCGGCGCCCGGTCCGTGGCGCTGGGCCTCACGCAGCGTCGCCAGCGAGACCTTGCCGAGCGCCCGGGCGAGGACGCGACGCTGGCCCGTCGCGCGGGCCGCGTGCTCGTCGGCCCACCGCTCGCAGGCATTCTCGACGAGACCGGGCAGGCGTCTGAGCAGCGGATCCACCGCCGCGCAGCAGGCGACGATCATCCGGAGCCAGTGATGTCCCCCGGCGAGATGGGCGTGCTCGTGGGCCAGGACGGCGTCCCGCTCGGCGCTGTCCAGGCAGTTGATCATGCCCGCGGTGATGACGACCCGCCCTCCGGTGACGCCACCGATCGCGCAGGCGTCGGGCTGGCCCAGCGGGACGATGTGGACCCGCCCGGGTGGTAGCCGGCGGACCAGTCGCTCCGCCCTGATCAGGTCCCGGCCGATGCGAGTGGCCGCGGCCAGCAGCATGCCGGCAGTGCCCCCGACGGCCAGAACGGCCACCGCACCCGCGGAGAGCGGCGGGAGCTCGGCTGGCGGTGCGCCGACGGTCGCGCCGAGCCGATGCGCGAGCGCCGGCACTCGCTCGGCGAAGCTGGCCGCCAGCAATGTCAGGGACCATGCCCAGCCGGCCGCCGCGATCACCGCGCCGGCGGTCAGCGCGGCCGGCTTCACCCGGTAGGGCAGCCGGCGGGCGAGCGCCGGTGCGCACATCGCGACCACGATGTTGACGACCAGGGGAACCCAGACCATGTACCTCACCGGTACCACCGGGTGCCCAGCGGCCCGTCCTGTCGCGCGGACGGCCGGCTGGCCCGCGAGAGCTCGGAGCAGGCGGGGCTCAGGCTCATGACCGTGAGCCCGGCAGTTCGTCTTCGACCGCTGCCGAGGCGCCGCCCATCGAAGGCTTGTCGTCCTCGGCGGCGGCGAGCAACGCGAGGAGGGTGGCCTCGTCGTTGGCCGTGAGCCCGGCGACGAAGTGGCTGAGGACCTCGGTCCGGCCGCGGCCGTCCCCGAGCAGCCCGCGCATGCGGTCAGCGAGCTGCCGGGCCGCGGCCGCCGTCGGGGTGTAGGCGTGACCACGGCCGGCGGCTGTCCGTTCCACCATGCCCTTGCCGTGCAGCCGGGCAAGCGTCGTCGCGACGCTCGTGTAGGCG
The DNA here is from genome assembly GCF_023716945.1 of Frankia sp. AiPs1. GTDB lineage: Bacteria > Actinomycetota > Actinomycetes > Frankiales > Frankiaceae > Frankia. The sequence goes on from NZ_JAMQQF010000129.1 coordinate 2,608, forward strand.
AGCTCGTGGCCGTCCCGGATCAGGGCCTCCTGGGTCTGGCTCGGGGTGAGCGGCTCGTCGGCCTCCCACAGCACGGCGAGAACGGCGGACTCCAGCTCGCCGGCCACTCGTCGCCCAGGCCCCTTGCCACGCATGACCCGAAGTCTAGCCGCGTCCTATGACACCGGTAGTACTACTATCCATGTAGTACTACACAGATAGATGACAATTCGCCGCCCCCGCGCGGCGCCGACTCGGAGGGGAGTCCCGGTGGGACCAACGAAGATCAACGGCCTGCCAGCGCATGCGCTGCTCGTACACCTGGTCGTCGTGCTCGTGCCGCTCGCCGCGCTGCTGGTCGTGCTGTCGGCCGTCTGGCCCGCCGCCCGACGCCGGCTCGGCGTGCTCACGCCGTCGGTCGCCCTGGTCGCGTTGGTGAGCGTGCCGCTGACGACCCATGCCGGGGAATGGCTCGAGGCGCGGGTTCCATCGGACGCGCTGGTCCGCCGGCACGCCGAGCTCGGCGACGGCCTGCTGCCCTGGGCGATCGGATTGTTCGTCCTGGCGGCGGCGGTCTGGTTGTGGGGCCGGCGGGCTGAGGCCGGCGGGTCCGCCGACGGCGGGACACACGCCGCCCCACGCCCCGGCGGGCCGGCGGTGATGATCGCGCTCGCGGTCCTGAGCGTGGCGGTCGCCGTCGGCTCGGTGGTGCAGATCTACCGGATTGGTGACAGTGGGGCGAAGGCCGTCTGGCACGACAGCTTCAGTCCGAACCCCGGACCGGGCGAACACGGCTGAACGTCCTTGGCAGGCGTCGAGGTCGGCGAGCGCCTCGGCGAGCGCCAGGGTGTGCACGACTCCCGTCGCGGGGTCGCATTCAAGTTGGGTCAGCAGGGCTACCCCCGCTGGATCTCCCGGCCGGCGTGGTGGGTGCTGTCGTGGTGGGTGCTGTCGTGGTCGGTGCTGTCGTGGTCGGTGGCCGTGGGGACCTCGGCGCGGGTGGCCTGCTCGACCTCGAGCAGCGATTCGGCGTGTCGTTCTGCCTCGAAGGCCGTCACCCCGCCGCGGACCCCGAACAGCCGCTTGCTGGCGACCAGATAGACCACCGCCCCCAGGTTGATGACGAGGGCGCCGATCCGCAGCACCGTGACGCGCTCGGTGAGCTCGTAGATCTCCAGCGGCAGGAAGGCCGAGGTCGCCACGACCGCGAAGTACTCGCCCCAGCGCTTGAGCAGCCACAGCCCGACGCCTTCGACGATCTGCACCGCCGCGTAGCCGAAGAGCAGCACCGCCACCAGCAGCAGCGTCCGCGGCCGGGTGTAGAGCAGGTGGTGCAGGTGCTCGACCGTCGGGGAGTGGTTCAGGTCGAGGTGCAGGACGTCGGCGAGCGGCCGCGCCGCGGGCACCGCCCGGTCGAACAGCCGCTGCACGGCGTCCTCGGACCGCCGAAACCGTAGGATCGCGTAGCCGATCAGCACCATCAGCAATGCCCGGACCAGCCGCTCCACCGCCAGCAGCCGCAGCACCGCGGCGTCCCGCAGGGCCCGCCCCCGCAGCAGCACCGGCGCGTCCTGAGCCGGTCCGCCCAGCGCCGGCTCGCCGACGACGAAGTCCCCGCAGCGCAGGCATCGCCAGCTCACCCCGACGGCGGTCGGGGCGGTCAGCCGCTGCGCCAACTCCGGCTCGTCCGGCCGGAAGGTGACGTGGCCCTTACGGGCACAGGCCCGCAGCTCCCAGTTCACCCGCATCCCGGCCCGCTCCTTCGCCATCGCGTTCACCCAGGCGAACCGGCGCCCGCCCGTCCGCGGGCCGCGGACCGGTCAGCACGTCGCCGCAGTCTCGCATCGACCTCACGCCGCACACCCGGCACTGACACGATCCCGACACCCGCCCGCAGGCCCGGCCTCGGCAAGTCGTGACGAACGTCTGTCCCGTCCCCAGGCGTGGCCGACTTCTCAACCGACGTTCGGTTTGCGATGCTGAAATCCGCGACCACGAGTCCGGCCGTGCGTGTTTTCTCCTTCACGTACGCCAGGATGTCACCGGTGAACGAGAGCTCGTCCATCCGCTCGCAAAGTAGCCCGATCGAGCGGGTCGAAGGCGCGATTCCATAGTTGCGTATCGTGTCCCGATTGCCTCGATGACTCCGGCGACCTCGAACTCGACGGCTTCGACCTCGTCGAGCCGAAGCCGACACCGTGCAGTGTCAGGCCTGGCTCTCGGACCGCGGGAGTCAGCTCGGACGCGGCGGTGAGTGCGGACCGTGAAAAGCGACGGATCTCTTCGTGGCCAAACACCGGCGAGGACTCGGTGCCGACGAACAGAAGGTTTTCGGCTCCGATTCCGACCGGGTGTCGAACTACCAGTTCCGCGCGGATCCCCGGAAGGGCGCGGGAATCAGTGCGGGCGGCCGTGGCGACGGCCAGGTCGGCGCCATAAAACTTCCGTGTACTTCGGCGCGAGCAGGCGCGGGTGGCCGCGGTCGGATGGTGTCGGTGCCCCGGTATCGCGGCCGACATCCCGCCCCGACCGTCCGGACTGCACCGACGTCCGGACTGCACCGACGTCCGGACTGCACCGACGTCCGGACTGCACCGATCTGGGAGGACGGGCGGCCGAACAACCGAACGAGCCGCCACCCCGGCCCGCGGCACACAGCCGGCCGAAACACCAGTCGCAGACGAAGCCCTGTCGCCGTGGGGGGTTCGGGGGGCTCGGCCCCCCGGCAAACATCGCGGGCAAGACCGAAGGCGCCCGGAGGGCGACAAGCATGGAAGGTTGCGCGTGCCCCCGGCAGGATTCGAACCTGCGCACCCGCCTCCGGAGGGCGGTGCTCTATCCCCTGAGCTACGGGGGCTCTGGGGCAACGCGGCTTACGTTACCAGGCGGGAACACCGGATCGCGCACCCGGGTCGGCCGTAAGCTTCCGGTGTGTACCCCGCCGCCCCCCGGGTCCTCGTCGTCGACGACGACGCGGTGATTCGTCAGCTCGTGGTCGTCAACCTTGAGCTGGAAGGCTTCGAGGTCCATACCGCCGTCGACGGTGTCGACGCGCTGGAGGTGGTGCGGGCCGTCGACCCGCAGGTGATCACGCTCGACATCATGATGCCGCGGATGAACGGCTGGGACGTGGCCACCCACCTGCGCGAGGACCCCTCGACCGCCGGCATCAAGCTGATCATGCTCACCGCGCGGGCGCAGGAGGCCGACGTCAAGCGTGGGGCGCGCATCGGAGTCGACTACTACCTGACGAAGCCGTTCGACCCCGACGAGTTGATCACCGTCGTCCAGAAGCTCGCCGCCGGCCAGCCGGCATAGCCGCCGGGTCGCGTCGCCCGGTCCGCCGGTCCGCCGGTCCGCCGCGCGGCGGCGGCTGACGGCCGAACGGACCGCCGGATCGGCGGGCGGACGTCGGATGGCGTCGCGCCGATAGCATCGCGACATGACTCCCGCCGATCTCGCCGACGCCATCGTGGCGGCCATCGGCCGCGCGGTCGCCGACGGCGACCTGGACGTGACTGTGCCGACCACCGTCACGGTGGAGCGACCGAAGACCGCCGGGCACGGCGACTACGCCTCCCCGGTGGCGCTGCAGCTCGCGAAGGCGGCCCGCCGCAGGCCGCGCGAGGTTGCCGAGGTGCTGGCTGGCCGGCTGGCCGCCCAGAGCGGGATCGCGAGCGTCGACATCGCCGGGCCGGGATTTCTCAACTTCACTCTCGCCGGGGACGCCCTCGGCGAGATCGCCCGCACGGTGGTGCGGGCCGGGGAGAGCTACGGCCAGGCGGCAAAGCCGCGGGGCGTGCGGATCAACCTGGAGTTCGTCAGCGCGAACCCGACCGGTCCGGTGACGCTGGCCTCGGCCCGCTGGGCGGCCGTCGGCGATGCGCTGGCCCGCATCCTGACCGCGGCCGGCTTTTCCGTGAGCGGCGAGTACTACGTCAACGACGCCGGGGTGCAGATCGAGCGGTTCGGCGCTTCGGTGCTGGCCGCGGCCGCCGGCCGGGAGATCCCGGCGGAGGGCTACCACGGGGCGTACGTCGCGGAGATCGCCGCGGCGGTGCTGGCGGCCCGGCCGGACCTGCTCGACCTGCCCGGCGCCGAGGCGCTCGCGGTGACCACCGAAGAGGGCCTGGCCCTGATGCTCACCGAGATCCGGTCCACGCTGGAGGGCTTCGGCGTCCACTTCGACCGCTGGGCCTCCGAGCGGGCGCTGCACACCGCCGGCGCACTGACGAAGGCCGTCGACGACCTGCGCGCACAGGGCCACGTCTATGACGCCGACGGCGCGGTGTGGCTGCGCACCACCGACTTCGGCGACGACAAGGACCGCCCGCTGGTGAAGGGCGACGGCCAGCCGACGTATTTCTGCGCCGACGCCGCCTACTACCGAGACAAGCGGGGCCGCGGCTTCGACCAGCTCATCTACCTGCTCGGAGCGGATCATCACGGCTACGTCGCCCGGCTGAAGGCGATCTCCGCCTGCTTCGGCGACGACCCGGCGAGCAACCTGGACGTCATCATCGGGCAGTTGGTGACGCTGTCGCGCGGCGGCGCCCCGGTGAAGATGTCCAAGCGGGCCGGGACCTTCCTGACCCTGCACGATCTCGTCGACGCCGTCGGGGTGGACGCGGCCCGCTACTCGCTGGTCCGGTCCTCGCTCGACTCGTCGGTCGACCTCGACCTCGACCTGGTGACCCGCCAGACCAGCGACAACCCGGTGTTCTACGTCCAGTACGCCCACGCCCGGATCAGTTCGCTGCTACGCAACGCCGAGGCGCTGGGCCTGCCGACCGCGCCGGAGACGGCGGACGTCGCGCTGCTGACCCATCCGCGCGAGGTCGACCTGCTGCGGGGGCTCGGCGAGTTCCCGCGGGTGATCGAGGCGGCGGCCAGCCTGCGTGGCCCCCATCGGGTCGCCCGCTACCTGGAGGAACTTGCCGGCGTCTACCACCGGTTCTACGACGCCTGCCGGGTACTGCCGCAGGGGGATGAGGCGGCGGGTCCACTCACCGGTGCCCGGCTGCTGCTGGTCGCCGCGACCCGGGTGGTGCTGGGCAACGGCCTCGGGTTGCTCGGGGTCAGCGCACCCGAGCGGATGTGACCGGATGGCGGACACGGGCCGAGGCGAGTGAGACGGGCCACGGCGATGAGACGAGCCACGGCGATGAGACGAGCCGCGGCGATGAGACGAGCCGCGGGATGGGACAGGCCACGGCGATGAGACGGGCCGCGGGATGAGACAGACAGAGGCGACATGAACGAGACCGAAGGCCAGACGGTGGCGGCCCTGGAGGAGAACCTCTGGCCGGCGACGGCCCGGCTCGACCCCGACGGGGTGCTGCGGATCGGCGGCGTCCGGGTGGATGAGCTGGCCGCCGAGTTCGGCACCCCGGCGTTCGTTCTGGACGAGGCCGACTTCCGGGCCCGATGCGCCGCCTGGCGGCGCGCGTTCTCCGACTGCGACGTCTACTACGCCGGCAAGGCGTTCCTGTGTCGCGCGGTCGCCCGCTGGGTGGCCGAAGAGGGACTCAGCCTCGACGTCTGCACCGGCGGGGAGCTCGCCGTGGCCCGCTCGGTCGGCTTCCCGGCCGGGCGGCTGCTGTTCCACGGCAACAACAAGTCGGTCGCCGAGCTGCGGGCGGCGGTGGCCTACGGCGTCGGGCGGATCGTCGTCGACTCGTTCGTCGAGATCGATCGCCTGGCCGCCGTCGCCACCGAGGCCGGGGTGCGCCAGCGGGTCCTCGTGCGGGTCACGCCGGGGGTCGAGGCGCACACCCACCACTACGTCTCCACCGGCCAGGAGGACCAGAAGTTCGGCTTCTCGCTGGCCGGCGGTGCGGCGGCCGAGGCGGTGGAGCGGGTGCTCGCCGCCGGCTCGCTGCACCTCGTCGGGCTGCACGCGCACATCGGCTCGCAGATCTTCGACACGGCCGGGTTCGGCCTGGCCGCGCACCGCATGGTCGGCCTGCTGGCGCGCATCCGCGACACCCACGACCTCGAACTGCCCGAGCTCGACCTCGGCGGTGGGCTCGGCATCGCCTACACCAGCGAGGACGCCCCGCTGGAGGTGGCCGACGTCGCCGAGCGGCTGACCGCCGTCGTGGGCAAGGAGTGCGCGGCCGCGGGGCTTGCCGTCCCGCGCCTGGGCGTGGAGCCGGGCCGGGCCGTCGTCGGCCCGACGACGGTGACCCTGTACGAGGTCGGCACGGTCAAGGAACTGCCCGGGCTGCGCACCTTCGTCAGCGTCGACGGCGGGATGAGCGACAACATCCGCACCGCCCTCTACGACGCCCGGTACACCGCCCGGCTGGCCTCCCGTCCGGGCTCGGCCGCGGCCCACGTGGTCACGCTCGTCGGCCGGCACTGCGAATCCGGCGACGTCGTCGCCCACGACGTGCCGCTGCCCGACGACACCCACCCCGGTGATCTCGTCGCGGTGCCGGCCAGCGGGGCCTACCACCGCTCCATGGCCAGCAACTACAACCATGTCGCCCGCCCGCCGGTTGTCGCGGTGCGCGACGGCGCCGCCCGGCTGATCGTCCGGCGGGAGACCGAGGAGGACCTGCTGCGTCTCGACATCGACCTGGCGGATCCGGCGGATCCCGGGGATCCGGCGGGGCAGGCCGGCGCGGCGGTGGCACCGTGAGGATCGCGCTGCTCGGCTGCGGCGTCGTCGGCAGCGAGATCGTCCGGCTGCTGCGGGCCAACGCCGACGACCTCGCCGCCCGGGTCGGCGAGCCGCTCGAACTCGTCGGGATCGGGGTGCGCCGCCCGGAGCGGGTCCGCGACCTCGACATCGACGCGAGCCTGTTCACCGCGGACGCCGCGGGACTCGTCGCCCGCGACGACGTCGATCTCGTCATCGAGGTCGTCGGGGGGATCGAGCCGGCCCGGGACTGGCTGCTGGGCGCCCTGCGAGCCGGTAAACCGGTGGTCACCGCGAACAAGGCACTGCTGGCCTCCGACGGCGCCGCGCTGCACGACGCGGCCGCCGCCGCCGGTACCGACCTGTACTACGAGGCCGCGGTCGGCGGGGCGATCCCGCTGATCCGCCCGCTGCGCGAGAGCCTGGCCGGCGACCGCGTCCGCCGGGTGCTCGGCATCGTCAACGGCACGACGAACTTCGTGCTCACCCGGATGGACGAGACCGGCGCGTCGTTCGCCGAGGCGCTGGCCGAGGCCGGCGCGCTCGGCTACGCCGAGGCCGACCCGTCCGCCGACATCGACGGCTACGACGCCGCCGCGAAGGCGGCGATCATGGCCCAGCTCGCCTTCCACACGCCGGTCACCATCGACGACGTCTACCGGGTCGGCATCGGCGACGTCACCGCCGCCGACATCGCCAGCGCGCGCGAGATGGGTTGCACCGTCAAGGCCCTGGCGGTCGCCGAGCGCTCCGTCGAGACCGACGGGATCAGCGTCCGGGTGCATCCCGCGATGATCCCGCGCACCCACCCGCTGGCCGGGGTGCGGGAGGCGTTCAACGCCGTGTTCGTCGAGGCGGAGGCCGCCGGGCAGCTGATGTTCTACGGCCAGGGGGCGGGCGGGGCACCGACCGCGTCGGCGGTGCTCGGCGATGTGGTCGCTGTGGCGCGCAACCGCATCGCGGGCCGTCGTGGACCCGGCGAGTCGTCCTACGCCGCGCTGCCCGTTCTGCCGATGGGCCGTACCGTGACGAGGTATCACGTGAATCTCGACGTCACCGACAAGACCGGCGTACTCGCGACGGTCGCCGGTGCCTTCGCGCGTCACGATGTGTCCATCAGGAGCGTCCGCCAGGACGGCCGCGGCGACGACGCGAGCCTTGTCCTCGTGACACACGCCGCGCCCGACGCGGCGCTGTCGGCCACCGTCGAGGAGCTACGCGGCCTCGCCGGGGTGCGGGCGGTGTCCGGCGTGATGCGGGTCGAGGGAGGTGAGCCGTGACCACGACGTCCACAGCTCGTGCGCAGACCAGTGCCGCGCAGACCAGTGCCGCGGAGTCCAGTGCCGCCGCGGAGTCCAGTGCCGCCGCCGAGCCCAGCGCTCGTGCGCAGGCCGCGTCGTTCCCGGGCGGGCCGGCGGCGTCCACACAGTCCGACCGGTCGCAACAGTCCGACCGGTCGCACCGGCCGTGGCGGGGGATCATCGAGGAGTACCGCGACCGGCTGCCGGTCGACGACGACACGCCGGTGATCACCCTGCGCGAGGGCGGTACGCCGCTGCTGCATGCGGAGCACCTGTCCGAGCTCACCGGGTGTGAAGTTCATCTCAAGGTCGAGGGAGCGAACCCGACGGGTTCGTTCAAGGACCGTGGGATGACGATGGCCATCAGCCGAGCGGTCGGTGCCGGCTCCGAGGCGGTCATCTGCGCCTCCACGGGCAACACCTCGGCCTCGGCGGCCGCCTACGCCGCCCGCGCCGGCATCACCTGCGCGGTGCTCGTGCCCAGCGGGAAGATCGCGCTGGGCAAGCTCGCCCAGGCGCTCGTGCACGGCGCCCGGCTGCTTCAGCTTGACGGCTCCTTCGACGACTGCCTGCGGGTCGCCCGCGAACTCGCCGACACCTCGCCGGTCACCCTGGTCAACTCGGTGAACCCGTACCGCCTGGAGGGCCAGAAGACGGCGTCGTTCGAGATCGTCGAGGCGCTCGGGCGGGCCCCGGACGTGCACTGCCTGCCGGTCGGCAACGCCGGCAACATCACCGCCTACTGGCGGGGGTACCTGGAGGAGGACGCCCGCCTGGGCGCCGGCAGGCCGCGGATGTGCGGTTTCCAGGCGGCAGGAGCGGCTCCGATCGTACGCGGCGAGATCGTCACCTCGCCGCAGACGATCGCCACCGCGATCCGCATCGGCAACCCGGCCTCCTGGGACTTCGCGGTCGACGCGCGGGACTCCTCCGGCGGCCTCATCGACGCCGTCAACGACCGGCAGATCCTCGCCGCCTACCGGCTGCTCGCCCGCCGGGAAGGCGTCTTCGTCGAGCCGTCCAGCGCGGCCAGCATCGCCGGGCTGCTGATGGCGCGCGCCGACGGCCGCATCGAGGCCGGCCAGCGCATCGTCTGCACCGTGACCGGCAACGGCCTGAAGGATCCCGACTGGGCGATCAGCGGGGCGGCCCGGCCGGAGACGATCCGGCCGACTGTCGCGGCCGCCGCCGAGGCGCTCGGGCTGCACACGTCGTGACCGCCCTGTCCGGCGCCGTCCCGGGGGCCGCAGCGGTCCCGGGGGCCGCAGCGGTCCCCGGCGAGACTGTCCGCGGCGAGGCTGTCCGCGACACCTCCGGCGAGGCCGGCCACGACGGGCGGGGCGAGTACGGGAGTTCACCGGTGGTCGGCGCCGGTCGGACGGCCGTCGACGGCGTCACCCGGCGGGTCCGGGTGCGGGTTCCCGCGACGAGCGCGAACCTAGGCCCGGGGTTCGACGCCTTCGGACTCGCCCTCGGGCTGTATGACGAGGTCGAGGTGGAGCTGGCCGCGTCCGGCCTGTCGGTTGACGTGGTCGGCCCGGACGAGGTCGCCCTGGACGAGACGCACCTGGTGGTCAGGGCGATCCGGGCGACCTTCGACCTGCTCGGCAGGGCGCAGCCGGGGCTCGCCCTGCGCTGCGTGAACCGGATCCCGCATGGCCGCGGGCTCGGCTCGTCCGCGGCCGCGATCGTGGCGGGGATCGTGGCGGCGGCGGCGCTCACCCGGGTCGATCTGGGCCCGGAGTTCGAGGCCGGCGCCGCGGCGAACCAGGGCGACCCCGGCGTAGCCCGTCCTGGCGTTCGTTCCGACCTGGCCATGGCCGGTCCCGGCGCCTCGGGGCCCGCCGAAACCGCGTGGATGCTGCGCCTCGCGCATGACATCGAGGGCCATCCGGACAATGTGGCGGCCGCCCTGTCGGGTGGTTTCACCATCGCCTGGCAGGACGTCGACGGGGCCCGCTGCCTGCGCGTCGATCCCTTCGCCGAGCTACGGCCGGTGGTCTTCGTGCCAGCCGTGCGCCAGTCCACCGAGGCGTCGCGGGGGGCGCTGCCGACGCTCGTCGGGCTGCCCGACGCCGCCCGGACCCTCGGCCGGGCCGCGCTGCTGGCGTTGACGATGTCCGCGGCCGAGCCCGCGGGAGCGGCGCAGCGCGCCCGCACCCTGTTCAGCGCCACCGAGGACCTGCTCCACCAGCCCTACCGGCTGCCCGCCGCGCCGGCCACCGGCGAGCTGGTCGCTCGACTGCGGGCCCTGGGAGTGGCGGCGACCCTGTCCGGCTCCGGGCCATCTGTGCTGGCCCTGGCGATCGGCGGAGAGCAGGCTGCGGCGGCGGTGGGCGCGGCGAGTGCGGAGTTCTCCGTCGCGCCGCTGAGCGTTGACCGGTTCGGGGCGCAGGTCACCCGCCTCGACCCCGAAAGGTAGTCGAACGAATTCATAGTGTAATATTTTCGGGCTGGGGTGGGGCGGTCGGGCCGCAGCTCGCGGTCGTGAGTCACATCGGGAAGTCCTGACGTCTCAAGGTTGTTGCCGAGGTGTCTGCCGCTGGATAGTCTGGTGACTGCACCCGCTGCCACCGCGGCGCGTGCTCGCTCCCGCAGTGCCGCTCTGGCAGTGCCAGATGGGCCGTGGTTCGGGACTCCGGTGTTTCGGCCTCGTCGTCGTTGCCTCGGCTCCACACCGGCACACCTGGGCGGGATCGGCGAGTTCGCTCGCGGCAGTCGGCCGCTGGCGCCGTAGACGGGCGCGACGTCGCCCATCCGGTGCTGTACATCCCCTTCACCCGGCATCTGTGCAGGCGAAGAAGGTTCACAAGCTACGCCCGGCTCATCAGGAGCCAGTTCCTTCAGGGAAGGAAAACCTTGAGCGACACCACCAACGTGCTGCCAGTGAGCGCACGTGAGTCTGCGGCGCCTGCGACGCCTGCATCGCCGCCCCACGAGAGCGGGCCGGCGGCCGGCACCTCGTCCGCAGACGCCATCACCACCGCGCCCGCCGCCGACAACGGCAGCGCGCGCGCCAGCAGCGACTCCCGGGC
>NZ_JAMQQF010000012.1 GCF_023716945.1 Frankia sp. AiPs1
GGCGCCGGCGACGCCGCCGCCGGGCCGCGCATCGGCACGCCCGGCGGGAACGGAGTACGGCGCCGTGCTGACACCCGCCGAGCTCGGTCAGCCACGCCTGCCCCAGCCGAGAGGGGCGCTGTCCGAGTTCCTGCTCGACCGGCTACGCCGCGCGCCGGGCCCCGCCGGGCTCGGGCCGGCGCCGGCCGCGGCTGACGACGTGCTCTACGGCGAGGACGGCCCGCTGGCCCTCTACTGCCTCTACGGCCTGCACTACCGCGGCTTCGCCGAGGTCGACGACGACTGGGAGTGGGAGCCGTCGCTACTCGCCGTGCGCCGCCGGCTGGAGGCGGACCTGCTCGCCCGCCTCCACGCCGAGGTGGGTGCCGTCGGGGCGGTCGGGGACGTCGCGGCCGCGTTGCGGGACGTGATCGCTCGGGCCGGTGGCCGTTCCCTGTCGCGGCGGCTGGCGACCACCGGCACGCTCGAACAGTTCCGCGAGTACGCGATGCACCGTTCGCTGCTCCAGCTCATCGAGGCCGACCCGCACACCTGGGCGATCCCGCGCCTGACCGGCGCACCGAAGGCGGCGCTGGTGGAGATCCAGGCCGACGAGTACGGCCACGGCGTCGAACGGGACATGCACCAGAACCTGTTCGCCGTGACCATGCGTGCCCTGGACCTCGACGCCCGTCCCGGCGCGTACCTGGACCGGTTGCCCGGGCACGCGTTCGCGACCGTCAACGTGCCGTCGATGTTCGGCCTGCACCGGCGGCTGCGCGGCGCGCTGGTCGGCCACCTGGCGCTGTTCGAGATGACGTCGGTGGAGCCGATGGGCGCCTATGCGGCGGCGCTGCGCCGCCTCGGCCTGGCCGCCGGGGCCCGCCACTTCTTCGAGGTTCACGTCGTCGCCGACGCCCATCACCAGACGGTCGCCGCCCGCGACCTCGCTGCGGCCCTCGTCGCCCAAGAGCCGGCCTTGGCTGTCGACGTCGCCTTCGGCGCCCGGGCGACGACCGTGGTCGAGGGCCGCTGCGCGGAGGCGATCCTCAGCGCGTGGGACGAGGACCGTTCCTCCCTGCGCGGTGCGCCACCGGCGCCGCGGTGAAGAAGTCGAGCGTGGCGCGTGTCTTGGTCTGTTGCGGTCCGGCCAGATCGAGGCCGTGGCGGCGCAGGACGGCGAACATCCGGGCGGCGGTGTGCGCGGCCGCCTGCGGCGTGGCGCGGGTCGACAGCTCGAGCAGGCGGGAGCCGTCCGGGAACGTCCACCGTTCGGCCTGGAGCACCCGATCGAAGCCCTCGGGGCGCAACCGGTGCCGGGCGGCCTCGATCGGCCCGAGGACGGCCAGATCGTCGATGTGGCCGGCCCCGGGCAGGTGGGCGGCAAGCAGCCGGGCCTGCTTCGGCGAGAACAGGTTGTGCAGCGAGCCGCGGCGGGCCATCGCGCGCCGCACATCGTCGGGACCGAGGCTGGCCCGCAGGGCGGCCGAGCAGACGTAGGCGCCGGGCATCGCGTCGACCTCCATGACGAACTGCTTTGACCGCCGCAGCCGCGGGGCGACGTTCGCCGGCACGACGGGTCGGAGTTTGACGACCGAGTCGTCCGGTCTGCCGCTGGTGCTGCGGACGCGGACCACCACTCCGCGCCGATGCAGCAGCCGGTCCGGGGTGTCAAGGTAATAGACCCGTTGCCGCCGGGCCCTCGTCGCGGCGAGCTCGAACATCTCGGCCGCCCGCCGGTGCGCACTGGCGGGCACGACGAACTTGAGCTCCACCCGGTCCACCTGGCGGGCGAGTTTCACGAGCGCGGCCAGGTCGTCGTCGGGTAGCTGCCAGAACTTCTGCGCCGCGCGCATCACGGACGAACCGCCTGCGGCAGCAGCCATTGCAGCACCCTCCCACCCATCTGTTCCGCGGCGCACAGCCTCGTCACGCCGCGACCCGATGGTTTCAGGTGTCCACCCTTCCGTGGCAGGAGTGCTCATACCACCTGGACGGTCACTTAAACGAAGGGCCCGGCGGAGGTTCGCCGGGCGGGCGGCAGCCACAGATCGCCGCCAGTTCCAGGTCGGCGCCGTCGGCGGTCGATCCGCGGGCCGGGTATGGCCGGCGCGATGTCGGCCGCGCTCGGGTGCGGCGGACTGGCCCCGAGGTGCCAGTGGCCGTCCTTTCCGGCGAACATGTTTTGCTGGCCGGTGCGCGTCGATCGGGGGGCTGCGCCAACTGATCTCCGCCGTGGTGTCGGTGCGGGACCGGCCGTCCCGCGGGGCCGCTGTCCTACGATTCTGACCGACCCCCGGAGGAGGACCTCATGCTCGATGGATCGGTGCGCCGAGGTAAATCAGCGCGCGGTGGCATCTCGGCGCGTCGCGGAATGTCGGCGTGCCGTGGCCTCTCGGCGTGCCGTGGCCTCTCGGTGCGTCGCGGAATGTCGGTGCGCCGCGGCAGCCTGACCCGCGGGATGACCGCACGACTGATGCGAGAGAACCGGCCGCCGCGGTCCGTCCGCGTCATCTTCGGCTACGACCCGACCGATCCGATCGCCGTGACCCTGACCGTTTCCGGCGCGACCGGGGCGGGTTCCGTCGTCTGGCGCTTCGCCCGCCGGCTGCTCGCCGACGGGGCGCGCCGACCCGTGGGTCTGGGCGATGTGCGGGTCCGCCCGATCGTGCTGCGCGGCCAGCCCGCGCTCGCGCTGTCCCTGTGCGGGCTGGCCAGCACCGCCGAGTTGGAGTTGCCGGCGCGGGAGGTGGCGGCGTTCCTGTGGCGCACGTACGCCAAGGTGTCGATCGACGCGGAGGCCGCGACGATCGACTGGACCGACGAGTTCCGCTTCATGACCGGTGTCGGTGCACGCCGGTCCCGGGTCCGGCCCGGCGTCCGGACGCACCACGCCCGCACCTGACCGGCGGCCTCGACCGCCGGTGCCGCACGCCGCACGCCGGGCTCGGGCCCGTCCGCCCGGGCCCGATGGTGGTGCTGGGGTGCCGTCCCCAGGTGGGCGTCGATCGCCGGGGCGAGCAGGACGTCACGGGGCTGGAGACCCTCGGGTACCCGCCGAAGGTCCCTGGTGGGCAGCGGCGCCACAGGGCACCCTTGGGGATCCGCAGACGTTTCAGCGGGATGAACCGGGAGGTCGGCCGTGGGTGACATCCCGATGCCGCAGCCCCGCCCGCCTTCCGACTCCGAGCCCGAACCGACCCCCGTCGGCGGGTCGTGCGCCTGCGGCATGGGGGCCTACTGGCGGCTGCACCCGGTCACACCCGGCGCCAGCGGGGACTGGGTGGACGTGTTCGGCCTCGACGACGGCCGGCTGGCGATCTGCGTCGGCGACGCGGCCGGGCACGGCTCGCAGGCGGCGGCCTTCGCGGGCCGGGTGCGGGCGGTGCTGCGCCGGCGCCTGCTGGCCGGGGAGGAGCCCGACGCCGCCGTCAGCGGCACGGTCGGTGAGGTCGCCGGGCTGGGTGACCTCGGGGAGATGTTCGCCACGGCCTTCGTCGCCATCGCCGACCCGTCGACGGGCCGCGTGGTCTACGTCAACGCCGGCCATCCGCCCGCCGTGCACCTGACCCGACGCGCCGCGCATCCGACCCGATCCAGCGCGGACCCCGGCCCGGTGGCGCCCGGCCCCGCTCCTGGTCCCGCTTCCACCTCCGGTCCCGCTTCCGGTCCCGGTTCGGCTTCCGGCCCCGCTTCCGCTTCCGCTTCCGGCCCCGGTTCCGCTTCCGGTTTTGGCTCCGGCCCTGACCCTGGTCCCGCCGGCCTGCCGCTGGGACCGACCGGCCCGATCCTGTCGGACCTGTTCGCGGGTACCTGGATCTGGACGTCCCGATCCCTGCGGATGGCCCCCGGCGACCGCCTCGTGGTCTATACCGATGGCCTCAGCGAGGCTCGCGACGCCGCCGGCGAGCAGTTCGGCACGGACCGCATCGGTGCGGCCGGCGGTGACAATCCGGACTCCGCCCCCGACCTGCTCATCGACCGGATCTTCGCGCGGGCCGCCGCCCACAGCAGTGCCGACGCCCGCGACGATCGCACCGTGGCGGTTCTGACCCGTCAGCCCGTGCCTCCCGCCACGACCGCGCCGCTCCAGTGACCGCGCCGCTCCAGTGACCGCGCCGCTCCAGTGACCGTGGTGTCCGGTCTGTCTCGATGGCTGGGAAGGTCAGCGATGCCGCGGCCGGCGGGTGGCGCAGGGGAGGCAGGTGCGGGCCGAGGGGCGGGCGGCCAGGCGCTGCTCGCCAACGGTTCGCCCGCAGGTCTCGCAGACGCCATAGGTTCCGGCGGCCAGCCGGCCCAGGGCGGCGTCGACCTCCGCCAGACGGTCGGTCGCCTGCCGTAGCGTCGCGCGCACCTGTTCGCGCTCGAACGGCATCGACGCACCCTCGATGTCGTGCTCGTCGTCGGCATCCCGGTCGGCGGTGTCGTCAAGGATGCGGTCGAGCCCATCGCGCAGTGCGGCGACGCGAGTGGCCGCGTCGAGGCGTTCGGCCAACAGCTCGGCTCGCACGTCGGTCTCGGCGGTCACCGTCGTCCGCTCCCATCGTTCGCGCAGGAACCAGGCAAGCTCTGCACTCTGCCCTGAGCGTGCAGCACCAACTGACTGGGCTTCGGCGGTAGGCGGCCGCGGGCCGGCGGTGGGCGTGGTGACGGCCGGGGCGGGGCAGGCCCGACGGTGTCAGGGGTGGGTGGCGTCGGTGATGCGCCCCATCAGGGAGCGGCCGGCGGACACCACCTTCTCCCGGTCGTGCGTGATGACGAACTCGAATCGACGATCGATATCCGGACCTTCGTCGGCGAGATCGCGGGCGATGAGCGCGCTGGCGTAATGCGGCCCGACGGCGGTCACAGCCCATTCTCCGACCAGCGGATCCGACGCGGCCAGGGAGACGTCGCACACGCCCGGACAGGCCGCCGGGGTGAGGCCGGCCGCCAGAACGCCGACGAAGGGGCAGGCGACGGCGAGGCACGCGTACTGCCGGCTCGTCGCCGAGGTGAAGTTGCCCGCGGTCTGAAAGGTGGACAGCACCACCGGTGGATCACCGAGGGACATCGCCTGCCGCTCGATCTGATGCGACATCGCCAGGAGAAGCTTCTTGCGACCGACCCGGAGATCGCCGCCGTCCCGGACGAGCTCGAACGGGGTCGTCGGCGGCCTCGCCGGTCGTTGCGTGAATGGTAGGCGAGCCGTCGACGCGGCCTTTGCGAGTGGCCCCGGGTGGCCGAAGAACCAGCCTTGCCCGTACCTCGCGCCGAACGCGAGAGCCTGCTCGAGATGGCCTCGGGTTTCGATGCCCTCGGCCAGGATGACGGCACCGGTCCGCTCGGCGTGCGCCATGACGGCCGCGATCGTGCGGGCCTGATGTGGCAGCGGTGTCTGCTGCACGAGCGACAGATCGAGTTTGATGACGTCGGGGGCCACGAACGGCAGCAGCGCGAGCGAGTCCGGGTTCACGCCGACATCGTCGAGAGCGATCCCCCAGCCCTGGTCCCGAGCCCATCGGATGGTTCGGAGCAGCCCGGACGGGTGGCTCGCCAGCGAGTTCTCCGTCAGCTCGAGCACGACGCGCAGCTCGCGAATCGCCTCGTCGACCAGGTCCCGGGCCGCCGGCGGTTGCGGGCTCACAAAGGATGGAGCCGCCGCGTTGACGAACAGGGTCTGTTCGTTTCCCAACGACACGTCGAGCGCGCCGCGCAGGGCGGCGAGCCGGCAGGCCCAGTCGAGTTCCGCCAGCCGTCCCTGGGCCTGGGCCTCGGCGAACGCGGTGATCGGCTCGACCCGACCGATGGCCGGCCAGCGGGCGAGCGCCTCGTACCCGGCGATCGCGCCGGATTCCAGGTCGACGAGGGGCTGGTAGCTCGGCACCAGGGCACCGGTGGCGAGGATCTCGTCGAGATCACATCTCCGGTGGCTGTCGACCGGTACCCGCACCGCCATCCGCTCACCCCCACCTGCGGCCGATCGACACCCGGCCCTGCGGCTCGGTCGCGGTCGGCATATGCGGCACGGTAGGCGTTGCCGGAGACGGTCCACGCCGGCAGGGACAGCGGCGACGCCGAGCCCGCGGGTCTTTCGACTTCCCTTCCGACGCTACGCCCCGGCGGCCGGATCGACCTCGCCGAATCCGAGTGGGGCCGGCGAAGATCGTCGCGGCTCCGCCACCCGATCGGGGCAGAACACCCCGGCCCAGGACATCACGGCGCAGTAGGAACTTCTCGCCACCTTCCACCGCCCGTCGACGAGAACGGCCTCCCCCAGCTGAGTGCCGTAGGAGGGCGCGCTGCTCAGCACCACCTCGAAGGGAAGCGACGCGTGGGTCGGGTCGCTGAAGACCGGCTCCCCGACCAGCACCCGTGCGCTTGCCGTCGGCCGTGGATGCAGTTCGCGCACGGTTGCCAACGTCGACCTCAGAGCCGCGCCGTCGTCGACGGCGGCCAAGACCGTCTCGACGTCCTGACCTCCCGTGAAGGCCGTGGTGAAGGCCGCTTTGACCTCGGCCGCGGCCGCCGCGACCTCGGCCGGCGGCGCCCCGGGCTCGGGCAGTCCAGCGGCCGGCCACAGATCGACGGCACGGTCGGCGGCTGCCCGGATCGCGGCGCCATCCACGCTGACCCGTGACTCTGGCAGGCCGCGGGCGAGGAACTCGGCGACGAAGGTCAGCGGGCCTTCCGGCGGCAACGGCCAGAGCCAGTACCGCAGCCGGTGCGCCTGTGCTGCCCGCGAACTGACGACGCCCGCGGAGCCATATGTGACCCCTCGTCGCCGGACGTCCGGGCGCACGAATGGGAATGGTTCGTACTGAGACCTCGGCTCGTCCGCCGCGGTCTGCGCCGGCAGGACCGTCAGCAACGGGCCGCCCGGCTCGCCGAGGCGGGTGGTGAGTGGTTCCCCGGCCGCGGCCGCGACGGCTCGCGATCCGTCGGGAAGCGCGACCCCGAACCGGACCATCCGGGTGGCGTCCCGGCGCCAGTCCACCGCCAGCCGCGGATCGACATCGGGTCCGGTGCCGGGCCGCAGCCGGATCTCCAGGGTGATCTCCACTCCCGCGGGGTACGCGGCGAGGCACGCGACCGACACGGCGGTGTCGGCACTGTGGCCGATGGTCAGGGCGAGGGGAACCACCCCGGCGAGCTGGTGGTCCGGCGGGGTGAGCCAGAGGCCGACCGGGCGCGGTGGGACAGCCGAGGAGGCACCGTCAAAGAAGGTCATGGTTCACGAACTGTGGCGTCGTCGCTACGGCCGGGTCAATCGGATATACGCAGATGGGCGAGATACGCGGCCGGACTTGCGAAGCCGGCATCCTGAGCGCCGCCGCGCACCAGGTCGAGGCCGCCGTCGGAACGTAGCCGGAGCATCGTGGTCGCGGCCTGCCGCGGCTCGGCGCCGGGCCACCCGTCCGCGTCGAGGACCGGAATACCCGCGCCGAACATGGCGACGGCGTCCCGAGCGCGGGAGGCGGGATGCTGCCCGGTGCGGTTGGCGCTGCTCACGTACAGCACGTCGAAGGGGGCGAGCAACGGCAGCAAGGGTGCCCAGCGCGCGCCGAACAGCAGCGCGTAGCCCGCGCGGACCGCAGGAGCGATCCAGGCCGGGAGGACACGGTCGGGACGTAGCGGGACGAGCAGGGTCACCAGTTCCTCGACCAGGAGCCGGTACGCCAGCCCGAGCGCCGGCGGGTCCAGCACGAGCACGGCCGCCAGCTCCCGGAAGGCGGGATCGTCCCTGATCCAGGCCGCGACCTCCTGGTCGTGGGGGCGTCCCTTGGCCGTGTTGACCGAGCCGGGCGACGTGGCGACGACGACATAGGTCAACGGCGGCGGATTAGGCACCACCGCGGCCGAGCCGGCCAGCAGGGCGGCACGCACCGGTTGAAGATCGGCGGCGGTGGGAGCCCAGGTCACTGCGACTCCCGCGAGACATCTCTGGCGGCGCCGAGGCCGTCGAGGAAACTCGCCAGCTCCTCGTCCGGGACGACCGCCTCGTTCCGCCGGTACGCCCGGGCCTTCGCCCACCGCAGCGCGGTCGTGGTCTGCGCGCGGTCGAGGCGGTAGCCGAGACGCTCGGCCACCGCCCGCACGACACGTCCACTCGCCAGGTGGGTGAGAAGCACGGTGGCCTCGATCCCGAGCAGGCGTTCCGGATCAAAGGGCTGAAAGACTTCCGGGTGGACGAACGGTGTACCGGTGGAAATCGTGCCGACTCCGGTGCCGACGATCGGAGTGGTGACCGTCAGCGGAATGCCGGTCTCGGCGGAGACCATGCGGGCGATCGGCGGCAGCAGCGTCAGATCCGGTGCGGTCCACCACAGGTCGCAGTCCGGGCCGAGCAGATCGCGGCCCCGGTCCTCGCGGTGGGCGAGGAGGAAAAGGAGCTGCTCGGTGGCCACCATGCCGCTGCGTTCGGCGACGCCCAGCCAGGAACTGGACGCCACCCGAACGCCGGCGCGTAATCCCTCGAGCGTGTTGGCCAGGCCAAGGCCGAGATCGTTGTGCAGATGCGAGGCAAGGATTACCTCGTCGCCGACGGCGGCCCGTAGCCCGGTGAACAACCTCGACGTGTCGGAAGGAAGCAGATCGCCGACGGTGTCGGCGATGACGATGATTCCCGCGCCGGCGTCGGTCAGGCGTGCCGCCTGGTCGGCGAGCAGTGCGGGATCCGCGTGCGGAGCATCTGCCAGGCAGACGTCCACGGCCACGCCGTCCGCCGCGGTGAAGGCCGCGTCCAGCAGATCGGTGGCGAGACCCAGGGCGGCCCGCGCCGGGCGGTGCAGCATCGCCTCGGCAATGCGGTCCGAGGCCGGGACCACCATCATGACGCGGGCGTTGGCGGCGCCCACCACCGCCGCGCAGGCCAGCCGCACGTCTTCGACCGTGGCCCGGCAGACCGCCGCCGGACTCACCGCACCGGCGGACTCGAGCGCGACCGTCCGCGTGGCTTCGAACTCCTCGGAACACACCGACGGAAAGCCGGCCGCGAAGACGACATGGCGCGCGCCGTCCGACCCGAAGATCCGCCCTTGTTCCCGGGCCAGCCGGAGCCGGAAACCGGCACTCATCAACGTCTTTCCCTGGGCGCCGTCGCGTGCCGACTCCTCCCACAGCACCAGCCGACCGGCCTGCGCCGACTCCCGAACGACGTCGCTGGGCATATCCATCCTTTGCGCCGGTTCCGCAGGTCGAACGACTGTTCCCAGAGCGAGTGTTGTCGGCGCGTTCTGGCAACGCAAGGTCGGCCATGTCACAGGAACGGTTCCAGCGAATCGGAGAAATACGGGATCCGGGAATGCCTGCGTCACGACGGGCGAGTTCGCCTCCCGGCGATATGACCGTTTGATCCGGCCCGCCCCCGAAATTGGCGTGAGTGCATCCTGCGGGTTTTCCGCAATACCTGTCCGGGATTTCCCGCTCAGGAGCGGAAGTCGACGGCGAGGCGGTCCGGCCCCGTGAGCTCCACGACGCGGAAGTCACCGACATGCCCCAGGCCGACGCCGATGTGCACCGTCCCCTCGAAGTCGCCGGCCAGCGCGTAGCTCAACCCGGACTGGCCCGTGCCGTCCGGCGCCGTGCGCAGCGTCGAGGTGCCCTGGTCGTCGTGGGCGGCGGTGGAGGTCAGGACCAGTTCGAAGTCCGCCTGCCCGGCCAGCGGCAGCGGTGCGCCGGAACCCGGCCGGATCACCTGCGGCACGAATCCGGCGCGGTAGCCGGGGACACCCCCCGCGAACTCCAGCACGAGCCGCTGGAAGTGGACGCCGTTCTCCACATTGGTCCCACTGCGCAGCGACACGAGCCGGACGGGCCGGGTCGCCTGGCGCGTGGCCGTCGCCGGCTGGCTCGACCAGCTCCGCGCGTCGGCCCGCGGTCCCAGCGAGGCAGCGGCGGTCGCCGTCCCCCGGGAGGTCGGAGCGGGTGTCGCGGCCGTGCCACCCGAAGTCGCCGGCGAGGTGACGCTCGCCGAGGCTGTCGGAACAGGAGAGGTCGACGGTGAGGCGGTTCCGCCGCCACCGCCGCCACCGGACCCGGAGCAGGCGACGAGCACCACCGCCAGCATCGTCGCGAGCAGGCCGGCACGAGTCGACCTGCGCCGCCCGCCCGGACCAGCGCAGCCGCCCCCGCCCTGCTTCGGCGGAACTCCCGCGGACCTCGCCCCCGTGGACCCCGCCCCCGCCCCGACGATGCTTCCCATCCGCAACGCCCCGCTTTCCACGACAGACGGCACGAAGCCGGCCCATCCGTCATACCCGACGCGCCCCGACCAGGAACCCGATCATAGAGCGATCACGCGGACTGGACCGTGGGCGAGGCCGCCCGCGCCGGCGACCCGGGCCAGTGGTGCGGCCGAGCCGAGCCCGCAGTCGGGTATCGTGAGATCGCCGGCCGGCGTGGCGCAACTGGTAGCGCACCCGACTTGTAATCGGGTGGGTAGGGCTTCCGCTATCCTCGCCGGCTCCAGACATACCCATCCTGACCTGCGGATTCGCGGACACGAAGATTCTCTACGCCGCCGCCAAGATCGAATATGGGCTCATTATGGGCTCATTCCGCACGACTCTGTCAATCAGGGACCCGTTGGCCGCGCGCTGTCGGCGTTGCTACCGCCCTCCAGCCGTGCCGTGGCAGACCAGCATCGGCACCTCAAAGGACGGGGTTGCAGGGGATGATCATCCCCGGATCCGCATCAGCGGATGATCGTCAAGTGGTGACTGGCGGTTACCGTCCGGGGGGCGTCGATTGCCTGACCCGGCTGGGGTAGCCAATCGGACGGCGGCGGGTTCAGTCAGATGTATTCGTCTGCGAGTTCGCACAGGCGGAGGACGACCGGGAAGCGTGTCGCCTGGTCAGTGTGAAGGTAGTTCCGGCGCATCATGCTGGTGAAGGTCGCGAAGACAGCGGGATCGTCGTCGGGTTGAAGGAAGGCGGGGAAGACCTCGAGTGGGGCAGGGTTGGCGACCTGGCGAGTGTGGTTCCCCTGGATGTCGGGGTCGAGCTTGGTCGCTTTGAGTGGGGTCTGCATCTGGTCGGGACGAGGGTTGAGGGAGTAGAAGACCCGGTCGCTGTAGGCGAAGAGACCGCTAATGCGCACGGGCCCGTGGCCGGGGGCGCCAAAGCCGCGGCTCACTTCCATGCGGCTGCCCTGCTCGCGGACGCGGATGATACGCAGTCCCGGGCAGTCGGCAGGGAGGAATGTTCGCGCTGGCGGCTGGTCGTCGTCGAGGCGGACCCCTGGAAGAACGAGCCGGTCTGGGGCGACGTGCTTGTCCTGGAGCCAGTCCCAGCCCCAGGACCGAAAGCTGGCGGACCGGGCGAACACGAGCCGGTTGTGGGTGTCCTGGCCCACGGCGTCGCCGACGCCGAGGGCGTTGGCGAGGAACTGGGAGATGGCTGTCCTCTGGGCCTCGGCGGGGCCGCGGAGGCGACCGTGTCCGGATGCCAGGGCTTTCGGAAGGTCGCGGTAGTCGATGGGTTCTGGCGTCCCGTTGCGGTCCGTCGCTAGGTGGGCGACTGTGCGGCCGTCCGTGCCGAGCCGGACGACAATCGGGATGCGTGTGCTGCCCACGTGGTGGAGCCAGATCCCGATCTGTTCGAAGTCTGGAAGGTCCGTCGGCGCGGCGTAGACACCGATCCTTCCGAGCTGCCGGAGCACGTCCCGGACGGCGGCGGCGGCGCGTTCGCCCGATTCGACGGCGAGATTCGTGCCCGGGTATGGCGCCTTCGGCCGCCGGCCCTCCTTTGGTGGCGCGGTGGGCGGGGTGAACTCTTTGACGGGGCGTAGGCACTGTAGCAGCCGGCCGGTCCGCCCGAATGCCTTCTTGAGGGCTGGTTTCGGGTCGACTTGTTTGTTGCGCGCGAAGTGCTGCGCGCCTTCAAGTTCGAGGATGATGGCCGTAGGGGTGTCGCTCTTCCCGATGACCTGGGCGATGTGCTTTGCGTGCTGGTGCTGCAGATTGGTTTCGCCGCGGGTATCGCCTTGCTTCCTGTCGATGCCGGCGGCCACGATGCCCGCCTGTCGGGTCGAGAGAATGATGTCGATATCGCCGCGGAACCGGGTGGTGCCGGAGTCGGGGGATGTGTCTACTGGGGTGAGGCCCAGATCATGTTCAATGGCGGCGCGGATCGCCTGAACGGTTAGGTTGGACTGGGTCCAGAGTTCGATAGAGTAGACCTGTCCGGCCTCGTCGGCGGGTCGGATAAGGCGCGCGGTCCGGCTTCCAACCCGTTCGAGATCGGCCAGCGGGCGGATTCCTCGCGGCTTGAGTATCGGCGTGAGTTGTCTGTGGATCTCCAGGTGATCTGCGGGGACGAAGCCGCTGTTGGCTGCGTGGACCAGAGAGCGGGCCTTCTTCGGCTCGACTTCGCCGGGCGCGGCAATTTGGTCGTCGACGTCGTCAGCGGTGCTTTTGGTGCCTTCGCTGTAGAGGACATAGGCACGGATCTTGCCTTCGTCACTTGCCGTTGCCGGCTCGGCGAGCACCTTGTCGGGGGCGGGGAATGGCAAATGCGTCAGATGCGAGAGAGCGCGCGCGAGTCCTGGCGTCCAGGCCCATTGGCGCTGCCGGGTCTCCCGAGCCAGAGACTGTTGGGTGTGCGCCGCGAGCAACGTGTGGGGCTCCTGCTGGCGCAGGAAGCCTTCAGGCGCGTACAGCCAGAGGGTTGTTCGCGGAGGGCCGTCACCGCGGGACGGCACGTAGGTTACCGGGTTCAGAGGAAACCGACTGATGGACAGATCGGCATGAATGCGCGGCGCGGGGTCGTTGGGGGCCGTCTCGACGTGGAAAGTGATCTTCGCTGTGACGGCGGCATTCCCGGCCTTCGCGTCATGAAAAGTCTGTGGTGGCCAGAGCACGGCCGCGCGCCTACCGTCCGCGTCAGGAGGACCGAGGATGTAGTCACGCGGTGTGTCCAGGATCGGCAGGCGGTGGGCCACGACCTCGTGCGCGAGAAAGCTGGGTAGGAGCTGAAACATTGCGGGCACTGGGTCGGCGGTGCCGTTGAGGCGGCGGCCGAAGGCAAGCAGGTTAACGGGTTTTGTGGTGAACCGCAGCTCGCCTGGGTCGAGCGTTTCCCACCAGTCCCGGTCGGTATCCCATGGGCTGACTTCTGTGGTCGCCCAGGCGGCGATGCCCGCGGTAAGGACCTCGGTGTCCGCTCCGGGGTAGGTCCAGAGGAAATCCTCCTGATCGCTGCTGCGGTCGATGTAGAGGACCGCTGGATCAAGTCCGATCAACAATTCGCGTAGGCTGCGGATTGGCAGGGACCAGTGCGGCTGAACACCTTCTCGGCGCTGGTACTCGTCCTTGAAGAGCCGGATCCAGTTCAGAGGGAGGCGGGCGACCTGCAGCTCGGTTTCCCATCGGGCGCCCTGCTCGACCGTGAACGTGGTGAGACGCATCAGGTCGGGCGTCTTAGCAGGCACAGTTGGTCCCCCTTTGGGAGCCGAGCGGGTCGTTGCTGTGGAACATGTGACCGAGCAGCCCCCACACCGCTTCGTTGACGGCGTGGACGAGCTGGTCTGACGGGGTGCTCGGCCCGGCCGGTGGTGTGAGCAGCGTCGTGAGCAGCACGTCGGTGGCCACCACGACGCTGGTGCGCGGGGTGTCGGCCGCCGGGTCTTGGCGGGCCAGCCGTTCCGCGAAGGCCGCGTCGCAGAGCAGCACCTTGGTCGGTTGGTTTCCGCGAATGCTGCGGCCGATGGTTTGGCTCATCGGGACGAGGCTGTTCGCGACGAAGGCGGGGCGGAACCGGTCCTCGAGGGTGCGGAAGGCCATGGGCCGGCCGATGACGTCGTACCAGGTGGCGCGGGCCTGGTTCCGTAGCTCGCGGGCGGTCGCGGCCAGCTGCCCGGGTGGCGCGGTTGCAGGCTGCGCGAGGTGGCGCATCGCGAGTTCGGCGACCAGGGAGAGCGGGAAACGCAGTTCCATCGGCGGCGGGTGCGACCGGGTCAGGTAGATCACGGCGCCGAGTGCTGCGGTGTTGTTGGTGTTCAGCACGTTGTAGCCACGCTGGATGGCCATCTCTGCGGCCACGAGGATATCGCTGGTGCCTTTGCCGAAGTCGCCGACGGACCGTCGCGCGATGCCGGCCATGCCCAGATCGGAGGCGTCGGGTACGACGTTGCGCGCTGTGTAGCGACCACGGCTGTTGATGTGCGCGGCGGCGACCTTGGCCTCCTCGCCGGAGAGAACGACGAACAGGAGCCGCTGACGGTCGGCCGGGAGTTGCGCGCGCAGCTCGTCGACGACGCTGCGGTGGCGGCCGCCACCGGGCTCGCATAGCGCGGTCACCAGACGCCGCAACCCGTCGTGCCGCTCGGTGCCGAGACGTCCGGACACGTAGATGGGGCCGCCGCCGGCGGTGTGGGAAGGGCGGACCGCCAACGTGGAGGTCAGGAGCGCTTCGCGGTCCTCCTCCGGTTGCCGGAGTGCCGCGGTTGGTGTGATCGGAATATGGAAAAACGACGAGCCCGGCGTCCAGCTTGTGGCGGAGGTGAGGATCACGTGCGGGCCGTCGATCCCCTCGGACGCGAGCAGGTCGTGGGCGTGGTGGAGCAGCCAACGCCCGATGCCGTGGACCCACAGCAACTGAAGCGATGCCCCACCGTCGCGTTGGGGTACCCAGCGGAGCGCGAGAATGTTGCCCATCGGGGCCTCTGGGACGAGCGGCCGGTAGTCGCGGGGCGGCTGGTCGAGCCAGAAGCGCTCCTCGTCCGGAAGCGAAAGCTGCTCACGGACCGATGGGTAGAGGGTGACCATCTCGAAGAAGGTCGTTGTGATCCGGGCTGCCCAGATGGCGGCCTCGAGCACCAGCCGAAGCAGCGGCTGTTCACGCGCGATCCTGGCGCCGTCCACAGTGCTGGGGGTGTGGTCGTCGATCCAGGCGTCGAAGGCGGCCTCGACCGCCGACTCGTCACGAACCAGCTGGGTGATCGTGTCGGCGGCCGGCCTCAGAGGATGGTCTCTCGTCTCGAGCGGGCTCTCGGCGAACTCCTGCATCTGTCCCTGGTAGAAGTCCTCGGCCGCATGTTCGGTCTGGCTGTCGCCCTCGCCACGGGTAGGGAGCCCATGGAGCGTGCGGGCGACTCTGCGGAAGAGCGAGTGCGCGGTGAAGGGCGCGTCATTGAGCAGCGCCTTGAGCCGTTCGCCCGAGTCTGACAGGGCGATCCTGTGCAGAGTGAAGACCGCCTGGTTGTGGATTTGCACGAGCTCGAACCAGCGCTGGACCTGCGGGTCGGTGGCCGGCGCCATCGCCCTGGTCGCGAGCGCATTGTTGGTGTGGGCGACCATCCGGTGCGACCAGCCGTCCTGGCCCGCTACGAGCTGCTCATGCTGAACGAACCGGCCGTCGAGGACCTCCTGGACCGCGTCGGCTTCGTCGAAGATGACCAGGTCCATCGTGTGCTGGAGCTGCTCGAACCAGCGCATCGCCG
This sequence comes from Frankia sp. AiPs1, assembly GCF_023716945.1. Classification (GTDB taxonomy): domain Bacteria; phylum Actinomycetota; class Actinomycetes; order Frankiales; family Frankiaceae; genus Frankia. The sequence continues at coordinate 15,401 of NZ_JAMQQF010000012.1, forward strand.
CTGTCGCCGGTGCGGCCTTGGTGGCGACCAGGCACTGAGGGGTCGTGACCCAGATCTGCGCCGTGGCGACCTCCCGCAGGGCCTTCCGTGTGGGGCAGACGGAAAGCAGCGGGCAGTCGTAGGCCGTACGGCTCTCGCCTTCGGCCTCGCGCAGGCGGCCCTGGCAGGGGAACTCGTGTGTCTGCAGCGGCTCCCATCGCGGGCTCGGCTGCCACCGGAATGGTTCCAGCAGGCATGAGGTGTTCGCGTACGCGGCGGCGGGGTCGGGCGAATTGTAGTCGTCGGGGACGAAGGTCGCCGCCTCGTCGATCATCGACCGCCAGTAGCGGGCCGCGTGTTCGCCGCGGGATCTCTCCCCGATCAGAGGAACGGCGTCGAGGCCGAGTGTCCGGAGGAACGACACCTTGGCGAGGACATCGCCGACTGAACTGACCACGAGGCAGACCCGATTGCCGTGCTCCGTGACCCTGTTGATTGTGAGGAGGTCCATGAGGGTCGTCTTGCCGGAGTTCATCAGCCCGACGATGTGACTGACCCCGTCCAGCGTGAACTCTTCGGAACGGTCGGCCAGCGTGCCCGCCGCGGGGTCCACGGTGCTGAGCCGGATGTCGGTGAGCCGCTTCGTGAAGTTGCGGTTCGTGACGTCCGGCCGGCCCGCGAGCTGCTCGTCAACCTGAGCAGCGGTTGATGCAAGATCCTCTGTGAGGGAGACGGTCCATGGCGACCGGCGCCGCGATGTTGTGGCGGGTAGCTGTGCCAACGGCAACGGGGCCGGCAGGTGGTTCGGCATCTGGACGTACTGGGTTACGTCGCCGGCGAGGAACGTGTACCGGACTCCCGCCTGCGCCGGTGGCGCCGCCGAGACGGAGACATAGGCCAACGGCTCCGCCAGAGCATTCGCGTAGACCTCGTCCCGACCGGTACACACGGACGTCGCCCGCGGGACGAAGATCGTCTGATCGTTGACCCGGCGTGCCGGGTCGTCCGTGCGGTCGAAGGCGCGGAACCGGTCGGGCACCCGCACGTACTGGTTGAGCAGCGTGCGCCAGTAGCCCCGGCGTGCGACATCGCCCATCCGGTGCCGCAGTCGTCGAACCACCGGAACCAGATCGTCGGGCACCGCCACATAGCCGGACAGGATCGGCGGCAGCACGCCGATGGGCTCATCCGGAAAGTTCCGCGTCAGGAAGTACAGGCCAAGCTCAACCTGGCACAAAGCACCCGCGGGCAGCCCGGTGGACGGCAGCCCGGCGCCAGTAAGCCCCTTGGCGAGGTTGGTGCGCCAATGTCCCGATTCCCTCATCGTCCCAGCCTCCGTGCCCGGTCCGTCACCAGCGCCACCAGACGCTTCTCGTCCACGACCTCGACCCCGTCGGTCCGGCCCTCGAGCTCAGCCTTCAGGTCCGCGATGTAGCCAATCTGGCGTGCCCTGTGATGAGGGAGGACGAGAAAGTGTCGATCACAGGGAAGCGTGTCTGGCCAGCGGAACATCCGTCCCAGTAGCCGCGGGCTCGTCTGGTCCTTCGCATCGACGCCCCAGGTCTCCACAACGTCGGTCCCGTCCCCATCCAGGCGAAGAAACTCGATCAGGACGTCCAGGGTGTCCAGCGCCGGATACGCGGTGACCCTGACCCTCCGGCTCAAGTCGCTGGCGGAGAGCCGGTCAAGAATCCGGGCCTCGACGAGACCCGGGTCATGCACGAACCGGCGGGTCGCCCGGTGCTGCTCGAAGATGGCCGCGAGGGGCGTAACGGTGACAGACTCGGCCGGCTGGTCGACACATCCCGGCGTCGCGCAGCGGGAATCATGGTCTGCCAGGATGTTTCCGCAACCGACACATCGGATGATCACCTGTGGGCCCTGGGCGGGCCGGGCCACGTAGGCCATCTCGATCAGCCGGCGCAGGTACGTGGTGCCATGCCGATCGGCCGCGCGGAACTGACGTTCTAGCTTCTTCAGATCACGATCCGTCAGGAAAGGGCGGTCGATGAGCAGCCGCCGCAGCGCGGCATAGGCCCGGTCGGTCTCGCCGTCCTCGCCGCCGTTCTCGGAAGCTGCGGTCCGGAGCGCCTCGTAGACACGGTTCTCGATCCACTCGGACTCCACGTCCACCGACGGCGCCAGCCGCGTGCTCTGCTCGGCGAGTCCCGACAGTTCGCCATCGACAAGCAGGCTGCTCTGCAGGTCCTGGTCTGACAGCGAGAGCGCGACCGGCCACGCCGCGAGCGGGTGCGCGCACAGGGCCAACAAGTCGAGATCGTTACCCAAGGGGGCGACGCCCTGCTCGTGGCAGCGCCACCACAGCCGACCGAAGGCCGTCCGCCACGCTGCGGGTAGGAGACCGTCGCCATCGTCCGGCTGGCCCGCCCCCGCGCGCTCACGACGCCGCAGCATGCTGGCGAGGCCGCTCGCCAACAGCGCCAAGGTCAGGTAGTCGTCCGCAACCTGACCGGCACCAGGCGCTGTGTGCTCAGACTCGGTCACCATAAAGCCCCCGCAAGCCTCACGTCTGTCGCCGTCCGCAGTCGATCTGCTGCGCCGCGGACAGGTAGACAGTAAACACTCGGCCTCTGACAACTTCGGTGGGGGCTCCGGGAGCGTGACCCACACACCGACAGCATGTCCAGCCACCACGATCGCGGGTGCCCGTGCGCCGCCCGGCCCACAGATGCCGCCTGACGACGCCCACGGCGCCACCGCCGAGGCACTCATCCTGCTCGCGAGGTGCCCGGACGGAGATTGTCTACCTTCCGTCAGACTGTCGACGCAGAGCGGCGTAGAGACGTAGAACAGGTTGCATGATTCGGGGAAACAGCTGGCAACGGTGGCTGCTGCTGGGATTCGGGTTCGGGGGTCTGGTAGTACTCGCGGTGCTATGGAACAAAGCGCCAGTGTTCTACGTGCATGCCAAGGACCCTGGCGGGGCCGTCGCGACCACTCGGACCGGGATCCTCGCCGCGATGGCCGGGTTCATCGCGTTCACCGGCGTCATGCTCAACCTCGCTGAGACCCGCCGCACCAACGAACTCACCCGGGAACGCGACGAGCAGGCCCGGGAGCGGGACCGGGAGATACTCGCGGAAACCCGGCGAGCCAACGAACAGGCCCGGGAGCGGGACCGGGCTACCCATGAGCGGGAGTTGACCGCGCAGCTGGCCGACCGGTACACCGCGGCGATTAGCCAGGTCGGTTCGGACACGTTGGATGTCCGGCTCGGTGGGCTGTACGCCTTGGAGCAGATCGCCCTCGAGTCCGCCACCCACCACCGCACCGTAGTAGAGGTGCTCAGCGCGTTCATCCGCGAGCACACCATCCCCGGCCGACCCGGCGCCTTACGTCGTCTACAGGTCCCCCGTTACACTCCTCCCATCTTGTCAATCCCGGTGGATTCCGACAGCGACAACAAAGAATACCCCGAAATCGAGGCATCCTCGCCGGCAAGTGTAGAGACCGATATTCAGGCCGCGCTGAGTATCCTCGGTGGCCTGCCCCCCCGCGAAGATGTTCCCCGGGGCAACCTCACCGGCGCCGTTCTGACCGGCGCTCGGCTGGATGACGCCAACCTCACCCGCGCCGAGCTGGACGGGGCCGACCTCACCGGTGCCTGGTTGAACGGGGCCAACCTCACCCTTGCTCAGCTGGACGGGGCCAACCTCACCCGCGCCAAGCTGGGTATGGCCACCCTCAAGAGCGCCCGGCTGCGCAAAGCCGACCTCACCCGCGCCGAGCTGGACGGGGCGGACCTCGTCGGCGCCCAGTTGGACGACGCGAACCTTACCCACGCCGAACTCCGTGACGCGAATCTCAGGAACGCGGGAATGGACAGGGCGAACCTCACCAGCGCCGCGCTGTTCAGGGCCAACCTCACTGGTGCGGATCTCCGGGCGGCCGACCTCACCGGCGCCGAGCTGGGCAATGCGAACCTCACCCACGCTGGGCTGGGCGGGGCCAACCTCACTGGCGCTCAGCTGCACGGGACCAACGTCACTGGGGCCAGGCTGGACGGGGCAGACCTCACCGGCGCCCGGCTCAACAGAGCCAACCTCACCGGCGCCCAGCTTAACAAAGCGAACCTCACCGGCACCGGGCTGGACGAGGCGGACCTTACCGATGCCCGCTTGGACCGGGCGAACCTCACTGGCGCGCTTCTCACCGGCACTCAGCTGATTAGGGCGAGCCTCCACGGGGCCCGGCTAAACGGGGCGAACTTGTTTGGTGCGCTGGGATTATCACAAGAGCAGGTGAATGAGGCCCAAGGAGACGCAGACACCGGACCTCTATTTGATCTGGACCGACCGGCCACCTGGTCCTAACCGACTCGATGACGACCTCGCATCTCCCGATGGACGGGGATGCCTGGCAGGCACCGCCCGCGCTCGCCGCACAGGTTCGCGAGTTGCGCGGCCTGACCCGGCCGCCGATGCGGCCGGGGGGTCGCTCGCTCACTCCGTCATCGCTGTGGAGCGGCCGGCAGCCTTACGGCGATGCTTGTATGCCCAGCCTTCACGCAGGCCGGCACCAACAACCCAGGAAAGGATCTCAGCCGCGGGGATGCTCAGCGGGGAGCGGCCATGGCGGTCCCACTCCTGCTGGAACCGGGCCGCAGCGATTTCGCGGGCCTTCGCGGCGCGTGCGACGTCGTCCGCCGGCCACACTGGCACATCGGTACGGCCTGCCGGCTCCGGAGCATCGGTTGCTGCCGCTGCACCTTCCGGCTGGGCGTCGCCGTCCTCAGCTCGGGGCGACGGTACGAAGTCGGCGGCTCCCGGCGCGGCATCCGGTCGCGCGTGGCCGTGCGGTTCCTGCTCGGGGTCGCCGGGCCGGGGCGTTGGGCTGCCTGGCCCTGTGGTGGGCGTGGATTCCCCGGTTGGGGCTGCGGTGCTGTGCGCCGAGCTCGGCAGAACGGCAGCGATGCGCTCCCCGCGGCCGCGCCAGGGCCGCCATCGGTGGGATGCGCGCTCGGACACATCGGCCTCGGACTGGTCCGGCTCGACCGCCCTGTCCGTCGCCGCGTCGGCGGGGTCGGTAGTCAGGGGGGCCGAGCGGCGAGCGATCCGATCTGCCAGGACCGCCGCGCACGGCCACCAGGTCCAGCCCGGCCGGGAACATCCATGCGAATCGACGATCTAGGCCGGCATCGGTCATGATCGTCTACACGTGTACGTCGGCCGTCCCGGCGTGGATCGACGACAACAACCGGTCCGCTCGGGCCACCGTCGGGTCCGTGCGAGCCGTCTGCCAGCGGTTGCGGATCTGGCCGAGCGTGCGGCGCAGGCGCTCGGACTTCACCGCCGCCAGGTCTTCGGCCAGGCCCAGCAGTGTCGCCGCGGCGGCTTCGGGTCGGTGCCGTTGGAGTTGGATCGTCGCGAGTCGGGTTCCCACGAGCGCGCGGGTGCGTCGCTCCGTCGGTTTCCGGGTGGCGACTGATGCGGCGAGGTGTGTCTCCGCGCCGGGTAGGTCGCCGAGGTTCAGCAAGGTCAGGCCCGCTTGGTGTTCGTAGCCTTCTCGCCGGTAGTTCCCGGTCCACTCGATGGCGGGTGGGCTGTCTGCGTGTTCGAGGTCGGTTTCGGTGCTGGTCAGCAGGCGGATCGCGCGGCGCGGGTCGTGGCCGGTGGCGGCCAGGGCTTCGGCGCGCATCCCGGTCACCCATGCGCGTGTGCGGGTGGGTGCGCCGCCGCGTAGTGCGTCGGCGGAGGCGTCGGCGAGGGCGAGTCCGCGGGACGGGTGGCCGAGTTCGACGGCTTGTGAGGCCAGGGAGCGTAGGGCGGTGGCGCGCATCAGGGGTGCGTCGGCTTCGGTGGCGAGTCGGACGGCCTGGATGTAGTAGCGCTGCGCGAGACCGGGTTGTAGATCGTCTGCGGCCATCCAGCCGGCGAGGTAGGTGACTTCGGCGGCGGCGGCGAAGAGGTCGGGGCGGATCTGGCCGGCGGCGACGTGCAGGAGTGGTGCGACGTCGTGGACGAGGTAGGCCGCGACTGCCGAGGGGGCGTGGCCGCCGCCGTAGAGGTCGTCGACGTCGCCGAAGACCTGTGCCATCGCTCGGATGCGGGCGACGTCGGCCGGGCCGACCCGGGCGGTAGTTCGGGTCTGGAGGGCGAGGCGGGTTGCGGTTGTTGGGGGGAGGGTCGCTGCGGCCAGGGAGTAGAGGCCGGCGGTGATTGTGGTGCGCCGATCGAGCATGTCTGTCCGTCCCAGGCGGGTGACCCATGCGACGGGGTCACCGCCCCAGGGGTCGTCGGGTCGCGTTCCGCGGGCTGTATGACCTGGGGACCAGCCTAGGTCTGCCGGGGTGATGCTCGGCTTGTCCAGGAGTCTGGCGAACGTTTCGGTCACTGCGGGGATGATGCCCGGCAGTGGGGTCGAGCCGTTGAGCCAGCGTGCCAGCGATGCGGCCGAGCACTGCGTCTGGGAGCCGTTCTCGCGGCTGACGCGGTTGATGGTGGCGGCGATGGCGTTGTAGGTATGGCCCGTCTGGTCGATAAGCAACGCTAACGCAGCGTTCTGTACAGGCGTGGTGCGGGGTCGCGGCATCTGTCCTTCCCCTCTTCTGCCCGGTGTGCGCGTCAAGGATGCCGGTTCGCGGAATACGAAGCAATACGCGAGATACCACGAGAAACGTCTGGGGCTGTTCCTGCGGTGCATTGAGGGCTTTCCTGATGAGGCAATCCCATGGGGCGGCAGTGGGCCGTTCCGGGTGACGTTCCCGAGGAGCGTGCACATGAGTACCAGCACGAAGCCGGCCACCGCGGCGCCGGCCGCGCCGATCACGCCGACCGTGACGGCTGTCCAGGCGTTCCAGCGGCGGGTTGCCGCGTTCGCCGGGACCGGCGTGACCAGCACTGCTCTGGTCGCCTACCACCGGTAGACGACTGCTCCGGGTGGGGGCCGCGATCTGCCGGTGCGGCCCCCGCCTTCCCATCCCTGTAGAGGAGCCCCGATGCGTTCCGCTGTCGAACTGACGTTCATCGGTCATCAGAGTTGGCACGTCCGGTCCGGTGACGCGGTCGTGCTCGTCGACCCGATCCTGACCTCCACGTTCGGCGCGGGCGCGGTCGATTTCCCGATCTGGCCGCCGCGCACCGTCGACCATCGGGCGATGCCCGCCCCGGACGCGGTCGTCCTCACCCACGAGCATCTGGACCATCTGCACTTCGCGTCGCTGGCGCTGCTTGACCGGTCGGTGCCGATCCACACCGGACACACCCTGCCCGCCGCGGTGGTCGACGCGCTGGCCACGCTGGGGTTCAGCGTGCACCGGCACGACCACACGACGCCGGTCGCCGTCGGCGATCTGGAGGTGTTCCTGTTCCCGGCCGGTGCACGCACCCTGTTCTGGGAGAGCCGGGTCGTGCAGCCGGTGATCCGCCGGGCCGGTTGTGACCGGGACGTGTTCATCGGCGTCGACGCTGACATCTCCGACCTGTATTTGGAACAGATCCGCCTGGGAGGGATGCCAATCCCGGGTCTGGCGGTCGTCTCCAACAACACCCAGTCCGTGCCCTACGGCGCGCTCGGCGCCGACGTCAACCTGCTTCCCGGGCTTGACCGGCCCCGAAGCCGCACCACCGGCATCCAGGCCCTGCACACCCTTCTGATCGACTACCTGGAGCCACTCGAGGGCGTGGCCGACGTCGCGCTGTGCGGAAACGGCTTCACCGGCCCCCGTTCGCCGCACGGACCGTTCCTCTACGCCGATCACCGTGCGCTCGCCGAGTATGCGAACGCGTTGCAACACCTGTTCCGGGTCCACGGCCCCCGGCCCGGCGACCAGCTTGTCATCCCCGACCAGGGCCCCATCGTCGCGGACACCGCCGCCGGCTGGGTCACCGTCGATCTCGCTGCCGAACGCGGGGGGGTCGGTGCGCTCGACGCCTTCGTCGCCGAGCCGCGGCCGGTCGAGCCGGCACCGGTCGGACCGCCGGTCCAGCCCGAGGATCGGCCGGCCGCCGAACGGCTCGTCCTCAGCGAACTTCCGCGCCTCGCCCGGGAGCTGATCGCGACCCGGACCGGCGCGCTCGCGATCGGACTGCACGACTATCTGAACGGCCCGCTCGACGGCCGGCGGCTGGTACTGCGCCTGCTCGACCCGCCCGGCCGTCCCGACGAGGTCGCGATGTTCGCCTGGGACATCACCGGCCCGACGTTCGTGGCCGTCCCGACGACCAGCCGAGACGAGGCCATCGCCACCTACCCGTTCGGAATTGAGATCTACTACCAGGATCTTGTCGCGCTGTTCGCCGGACGGATTCAGATCTGGGACATCGTCGGCGGCTCCTACCAGGGGTGGCACGTCGGCGAACGTCTCGACTCCCCGGTGTATGCCCTGTTTGCCGTCTACGGGGAACATCAGCGGCCGGACCTGGCCGCGCGCTGCTACGCCGAGAGCCTGGCCCGTCTCGACGAGACGCCGATACCGAGCGTGCCGTGAGCGCGGTCGCCGCGGGCCCGCTGGCCGGCGCGGCGCGGGCCCGGCCGGACGGGTGGCTCGCCCAACCGCTCGGCACGGACCCGGCAACCGCGACGGAGCAGGCCAGGACGCTGCTCGCACTCCACCATCCTGACGTGGTCGGCCCGGTGCGCTGTCTGACCGCGCGGTATCGGTCGGCGACGTTCGCCGTCGGCCACCCCCCGCACGCGATCTTCAAGTGGCATGCGGATGAGGCCGCTTACCTCGGGGAACGGCTCGCCTACGACCTCCTGGCCGCCGAGCAGGTGGTACCGGCGCTGAGGGGTAGCTGCGATGAATCCCGAACCCTGCTCGTCGGCTACCTGCCCGACGCGGCGGACCTGGCCGACCTGGATCTGTTCGACGACCTGATCGGCGCGGTGGTGCGCGTGCACACCGCATCCGCGCGATGGAATCGCACCGTCCGCGAGGCGATGGCCCGGTGGCGGACTGCCGCCGCGCTCGCCGGCGATCCGCCATGGGTGGACGACCCGTCGGCGTGGCGGCGGATGCTGCTCCTCGTCGCGGCCGCTCACGGACCGGCGCATGTCCCGTTGGGAAATCTCGACCTGGCCGCCGACCATGTCCGCCGTCACCCGGACGGGCGCCTCGCGCTGGTCGACGTCGAGACCCTCCGCCCGGACGTGACCGGCCTGCCGGACGTGGTGACCCTCGCCTACCTCGCCGCCCAGGCAGGGCATGCCCATCCGGGGCCGTGGGTCCGGGCCCGGTACGTCCGTCACCTTCGCCAGGCGGGGGTGAACTGGGCCGATCGAGACCTGATCGCAGCCTTCACGAACTTCGCGGAGGCGACCGGGCTGACTTCGCTGCACGGGCTCGACCACTGAGCGCCCGGGGGGCGGTGCTGGCTGTGTAGCCTCTTCAGATCATCGTTGCCGGGAGAGGCGTGGCTGTGTTCGGACCTGTCACCACCGTCATGACGTTCGCCGACGATCCGGAGAAATCCGCGCGCTGGTGGGCCGGCCTGCTCGGCGCCGAGGTCCATCTCGATGTCGACGAGGATTCGGTCTATGCCTGGTTGAACGTCGCCGGTGTCGAGGTCGGGTTCCACCAGGCGGACGACGATCGCAATCCGCGCGGCGGATCACCCGTCGTGTACTGGTCGGTCGCCGATCTGGACGCGGCCCGCGAGCGGCTCCTTTCGGCTGGCTGCGTGCACCATCGGGGCCCGCTTCTCGTATCCGAAGGCCGGCGGATCGCTCAGGTCATCGACCCGTTCGGCACGATCGTCGGTGTGGAAGGGCCCTGAGAAGAGAGCGGCAAGGCGTTGGCGAGTGGCCACAGGGCGACGTCCGCCACGTCGACACCTCGATGACGGTCGACGTGATCTTCTGTTGGCGGGGCTGCCGTGTGTGGAGGGCGACAGATGGAACCTCGCCGCCCGCACGGACGCCTCGGCCTACCTGCTCAGCGACGTACTCCCGAACATGATCGTCGCTGTCGATCGCAGGCTGCGGCTGCCCGCGCTCCTGGCTGGGCTCGGCGCCATCGCCGAGCATCGTGGCGCCGACTCGCGTTCGGACGCCGGATAGTAAGCAACGTCTGCATGAGGCTGTATGCGCCACGTCACCGAGGCCCACTGCTAGCGCCCAGACTGCCTCAGCGACGAGGGCACCGCCACCGAAGCCAGTGCCTACAAGGCGGTCGCCTGTTGAGTCTTGGCTACCCGCCATCACGGATCGGCGTGGTGCCGCCCGGGGTTGATCGACACGATCGAACGGCGACCTACCAGAGCCGGTGAGGGGACTCGAACCCCTAACCGCTCGATTACAAGTCGAGTGCGCTACCAATTGCGCCACACCGGCTGGTGCCTTGACGATACCCGACCCTGTACCGCCCCCGGTCGAGGCGCCGGATGTGGGCGCGGCACAGAGGCATCCCTCGATGCCCGAACACACGTCCGGGCATCGAGGGGCCGCCGACCGGCCAGGGCAGGACGGTGTGAGGCTCCAAAATTCTGGTTTCGGCCTGTGAGCTGGCTTTTTACGGTTGACATGATCGTCCGTGGGGGTGGGCAGGCGGCGTTGCGGTACTCGTTGATCAGCCCACCGAGGATGCGCGTGCGTCGGATGGTGGAATCCAAAGTTGGAATGATCACGGGTGGTGCCGCGTCGGGTGGGTGCTGGTCGAGAGATCGGTGGGGCCGGTGGGTGTTGACATGCTCGGCGTAGCTGGTGAGGACCGAGGTCAGGTGCCGTTCGGAGACGATCAACAGTCTGTCGGTGCATTCGCGGCGGGTCGTGCCGATCCAGCGTTCCGCGATCGAGTTCGCCTTCGGGGCTTGCGGGGGTGTGCGCACCACGTCGATGCCGGCCCCGGTGAAGGCGGCGTCGAACGAGGCCGTGAACGTCGCATCTCGGTCACGGATGAGGAACCTGAACCGGCGACTGTGTTCCTCGAGGTCCATCAGCAGGTTCCTGGCCTGCTGGGTGACCCAGGCTGCGGTCGGATGCTTCGTGACCCCGAGGACATGAACGTGGCGGGTGGCGTGCTCGACGACGAAGAACACGTAGATCCGCTGCAGGAACACGGTGTCGACGGTGAGGAAATCGCCGGCCAGCAGGCCGGAGGCCGGCGCGGACAGGAACGCCCGACAGGAGCCCTCTGCCCGCCGGGGCGCGGGATCGACGCCGGCGCGGTGCAGGATCCGCCAGACGGTGGCGACCCCCACCGAGTAGCCCAGCCCGACGAGCTCGCCGTGGATCCGGCGGTGGCCCCAGGTCGGATTCTCCCGGGCGAGGCGCAGGACCAGCTCGCGGATCTCCCGGCGGACCGGCGGCCGTCCGGGGGTCTTACGCGGATAGGTCCATTGTCGTGCGAGGAGCTCACGGTGCCAGCGCAGCACGGTGCCAGCGCAGCACGGTGGCCGGGGTGAGGGAAAACGAACCCCAGCGAGCCCGGGGAAGGAGCCGGGACAGGGCTGCGAGGACCATCCAGCCTGCCTGACACTGGCCCGGTCCGGCAGGCAAACGGGCAGGTCACCGTCCGAATCGGCGTTCTGGAGCCCCGCAGGCATGGTTGTTGATTTCTACCTGTATCTGGCCGCCGTGTTCGTCACTGTCCGTTGCGTGATCTAGAAGGCTCGGGCGACGTACCGCTGGGAGACCCGGCCCACCACTCGACGCCTGAAGTAGCCAATCCTCGGTCGGGCTATGGGGTGGCTGGGACGCGCAGAGCGAGGAGGGCGGTGTCGTCGCTGGCCCAGTCGCCGCTGTGGTGGGCGAGGATGGTGCCGAGGTGGTCGATGATGCCGGCGGCGGTGAGATCATGACACTCGGCGAGGGCGGCGGTGAGAGCCTGCTCACCGAATAGGGGGCGGTCGTCGGGGTGGCCGGTGTCGCGGGCGCGGGCTTCGGTGGCGCCGTCGGTGTAGAGGAGTAGGGCGTCGCCGCGGGCGAGCCGGAACCGGACATCGCTCAGATCGAGATCGTGGTCGTCGACGACGCCGAGCAGGGTGCCGGGTTCGCCGACCGGGTGGATGCGGCCGTCAGCGCGGCGGATCAGGGCTGGTGGATGACCCGCGAGGCAGATTTGACCGGTGATGCCGGCGGGGGTGGTGCGGAAGGTGCTGTAGGCGGCGGTGAGGAAACGTTCGCCGTGGTGCTGGTCGAGCAGTGCGCTGTTCAGCCGGTGGCAGACGGCGGCGGGTGAGGGGTGCTGGGTGGCCTCGGCACGCAGGGTGTAGCGGGCGAGGGCGGTGAGTTTGGCGGCTTCGACACCTTTGCCGCAGACGTCGCCGATCACGGTGCCCCACCGTGGGCCCTGGGTGTGGAAGAGGTCGTAGAAGTCACCGACGACGTCCGCGCCGCCGGTGGCGGGCAGGTAGGAGGCGGCGGTTTCCAGTCCGGGGATGGTTTGCAGGACTGGGGGGAGCAGGCTGTCCTGCAGGCTGCGGGCGAGGGTTTCGGAGGCCCGCAGCGCCGCCTGAGCGGTGATCAGTGAGGTGCGGAGGTTGATTTCGTTGCTGACCGCGCGGGACAGCGTCGCGAGGGCCGCTAGTTCCGCGGGCTGCCAGGAGTGGGGGTTCTCATCGATCACGTACATGCTGCCGAGGACCTCACCGGCCGGGGCGAGGATCGGGTAGCCCGCCCAGGCGCCGATCTTCATCGGGCCGATCGAGGGGTGGTCGTGGGTGCGGGGATCGTGGGCGGCGTCCTCGACCACGAACCGTTCGCCGGCCAGGTCGATGAGGTGGTAGCAGAAGCTGTTGCGCACCGGGCTCTGCCGGGGTGCCGCCGTGCGGGCGTCGACACCGAAGGCGGATTTCCAGAATGAGCGGTGGGCGTCGACGAGGGTGATGAACGCCCGTCCGCAGCCGGTCATCGTCGCGGCAAGGCCGGCCAGGTCGTCGTAGGCGGTTTCCGGATCGGTGTCGAGGAGCCCGGTCGCCGCGACCGCGGCGAGCCGCCGGGGGTCCGCGAGTGCTGCGGGCATGCCGTCGGCACGGACTCCCCGGGTAGACAGCGCGCCGTCCATCGCGGTGTCTCACTCCCGCCTGTACGTCCCGCGCGCGGCACGCCCCTGGCAGGGGCTGCCGCTATCCGCGTGGCGGGCGTCAAGAGTTTTGACGCTTGACGGTCACGATAGCCTGCACGGCCCCGGACAGGACGGACTCGACCAGACGAACCGGCGCGTTCCGTGCGTTGGAGATCCTCGGGACGCGGATCGCGGGGCGCGGATGGTAGGGCTGCGCGACGGTCTAGTCGTCGCCATTGAGGCAGACCAGCAGGTGACCTGCGCGGCAAATCGCGGCGTGTCAACCTCCGCCGGCCCCATGCCGGCGCATCGCCCCAGGTCACAGGCTCAGGACGACTTTTGACACCCCACACGCCAGCGCACCGAAACCCACCACACCCGGCCCCGGCCGCCCACCCGGCCGCCGCAACCGCAGACCAGCACCCCGCCACCACGTCGGAAAGACCGTCAAACGGGACCGGACCATCACCGCCCACCAGCAGCGGAAAGGTTAAACGACAAGGGCAGGACCTCATCACGATGGTCGGTGAGTTCCGCCGGCGCGGGATCGGGTTCCGCAGCCTGCATGAGGCGCTCGCCACCGCCACCCCGGGCGCTGCACTAGGGTGATTTGCGAGGATCGTCCAATACGTATGGGGGTTGGTCGCAGGTGACGAGTGCGGATCCACACGGCACGCAGGTCGGGACGTGGTGGAAGACCCTCGCCGAAGAGCGCAGCCCGGTCGACCTGAAAACCGACCAGCCGCATTCGGCCCGGATGTACGACTACTACCTCGGGGGCAAGGACCACTTCCCGGCCGACCGGGAAGCCGCCGAGCGGACCCTGGCGGTGTTCCCGAACGCCCGCGTCGCCGCCCAGGCGAACCGGGCTTTCATGATCCGAACTACCCGTTATCTGGCCGCGCAGGTCGGGATCCGCCAGTTCCTCGACATCGGCACCGGCATCCCCACCAGCCCGAACCTGCACGAGGCCGCCCAGGGCATCGCCTCCGACGCCCGGGTCGTCTACGCCGACAACGATCCGATCGTGCTCACCCACGCCCGCGCCCTGCTCACCAGCACCCCGGCCGGCCGTACCGCCTACCTCGACGCCGACCTCCACAACCCTGAGAGCATCCTCGACGCTCCCGAGCTGCGCGCCACCCTCGACCTCACCCGGCCGGTGGCCCTCTCCCTCATCGCGACGATCCACTTTTTCCCCGACTCCGACGACCCTCACGGCATCCTGCGCCGGTTCCTGCAGGTGCTGCCGTCGGGCAGCCATCTGACCCTCACCCACGCCACCGCCGACTACGACGAAGGTATGGAGAGGGTCGCCGCCGCCTACCGGGCGGGCGGCATTCCCGCGCAGCAGCGCGGTCGCACCGACGTCGCCCGTTTCTTCGACGGCCTGGACCTGCTCGATCCCGGCCTGCAGATCGTGCACCGCTGGCGTCCCGACGACGACACCCCCAACGACCTCACCGACGCCCAGGTCAGCTTCTACGGGGCCGTCGGACGCAAGCCGTAGCAGCCATCGCCGCGGCGGCGGTCATCCCGCCAGCCCTCCGACACCGCAGCTGGACGGCATCGACCAGATAGTCCCGTTCCTGACAGCATGAGGGCTGACGACCGGGGAGATTGCCGCGCACTCCGCCCGTCTACGGCGCGGAAGTCAGCAAGGACACGATCTTCCGGATCACCGACAGGGTCGTGGCCGAGATGACCGAAGGGGTCCGGACCGCCCGGAGGCGGACGGTTGGCGGCCTGCTGACACCGGGCCTGTCAGGCTTGCCTACCTCCGTTCGGCGGGGATCAGGTGACGATGTCGGCGAGGCGGTCGACCTGATCGGCGTCGGGCGACCAGCAGTAGACGATCGTTTCGTCGGCGCCGAGGCTGGCGAAGGCCTCGAGGGCGTCGCGGATCTGCCGGGGGGTGGTGAGCCACGCGTCGAGGACCTGCTGGGTGTAGTCGCTGGAGCCGTAGTAGCGAGCAATGACCGCGCGCCCTTCGGTGAGCACGCTGTCGGGTCCGAGTGCGGCGTTGACCTGTCCGACCAGCCGGGGCCGGCCGGTGCGGCCAGCCTGGTCCCATTCCTTCTCGACGGTGCGCAGCAGGCCGTCGGCGACGGCCGGCGGGGTGGCGCAGAGGAAACCGTCGCCCCAGCGGGCGACCCGCGCGAGCGCGGCGGCGCTGAACCCGCCGAACAGCACCTCCGGGCCGCCACGGCGAGTGGGCGCCGGTCCGACAGCCCCGAGGCTCTGGCCGGCGGGCTCGCCGGACCAGATGCCCCGCAGGATCGGCATCTGTTCGTCGAGCCGTCGGCCTCGCTGGTGGATGTTCGCCCCTACCGCGCGGTAGTCGTCATCCCAGCCGCCCAGGCCGATGCCCAGGGTGAAGCGGCCGTCGGCGAGACGGTCCAGGGTTGCCGCCTGCTTTGCCAGCAGGATGGGTTCCCGCAGGGGTGCGATCAGTACCTCGGTCTGGACACGGATCCGCGTGGTGGCCCCGACGATCGCGGCGAGGGTGACCAGCGGTTCCGGGTTGTCGTAGACGACCCGGTCGAGGAGACCGAGGGTATGGAAGGGGCCGGCGTCCGCGCGCTGGGCCCAGTCCAACAGTGATCGGGGGTTGCTGATGGGTAGGCCGACACCTACGTGCATGGGTGCTACCTCCGGTCCGGTCGAAGTGGGGGCCGACCTGGGTTCGGGCTCTCATGGAGAGCACGACATCGGCGTCAATCACACCGACCGGTTTCCGGCCGGCTCCGCTTGCTGGGTCCGTGGTGGTGTCACGGAACGACCTCGATGGTTGCCATCATGCCGTGGTCCTCGTGGTTGAGGATGTGGCAGTGGAACACGAACTTCCCGGTGAAGTCGGTGAATCTCATCCGGATCACCACCTGGCCGTGGGCCGGGAGGATCACCGTGTCCTGTGGGCTGACGGCATGGTGGGGTATCCCGTTGACACTCATGACCTGAAAGTCGTTGACGTGGATGTGGAAGGGGTGCTGTTCGCCGGTGCTGTTGCGCACCGTCCATTCCTCCACCGAGCCCAGCCGGGACCGTACGTCGACCCGATCGGCGTCGAACTGCTTGCCGTTGATGAAGAACCTGTTCGACGCGTCGTCCTCGGAGAAGACGATGGTCCGGTGCTGGTCGATCATGGCGTGGGTCAGGTCCTCGGCCGGGGCGAACGTCGTGGGCAGGGTCGCCGGGGTTGTCGCTGGGCCGGTGGAGACGACGGTGGCAAGGTCGACCTGCGGGTACTGGTCGCCGCCTTGGTTGTAGGCGAGGGTTTGTAGCGGGTTTCGGCCGTTCGGGCCGCCCTGTACCAGCACGTCGTAGCGTTTCCCCGGCGGTAGCACCAGCGTGTCGGCGCTCCAGACTGTGCTGACTGGGTTGGCGTCCTCGGCGAGGACATGGAAGGGGCGCCCGGGTAGTCGGACTTTATAGAAGATATCGGCCCCGATATTGGCTAGCCGCCATACTTGTGTTTCTCCGGGCCGGATATGGATGGTTGGATCGAGTTGCCCGTTTACGGTTCGGGTGGTGGGCGCGTTGCTGTCGATGCTGGTGGTGGGAATGGTGCCGTTTCGGACCTGGAAATCTTTCAGGGCGATGAGGTGTTCGGTGACGTGCTGGAGGTCATGCGGCAGGTACTGGTCTAGACCGTCCACGATGATCGCGCCGGACATACCGGCGAAGACCTGGGGTTCGCTGAGTCCATGGAGGTGTGAATGATACCAGTAGGTGCCGGGGTCGAGGTCGTTCGGGAACCGGTAGACGTAGTGGAACGTCTCGCCGGGATGTATATGAAGGAAGACGTCGTCGGAGTTTCCCTGCGGGGAGACGTGCATCCCGTGCACATGCAGGTTCGTGTTCTCCGGCAGCTTGTTCACCAAGGTGAGATCCAGGCGGTCACCGGGGCGGATTCGTATTGTCGGCGGCATGTATTCGCCGTTGTAGACCAGAGCTTGGATGGGTTGGCCGGCGAGTTCCACCTGGCGTACTTCTGCGACCAGTCGTACCTGCAGTAGCCCGTTCCGGCTCACCCATTGCCGCGGCTCCCGAAGTGGGCTGTCCGGCGTTCTCTGTGCCATCTGGCTTATTGATGTCGCCGGTGTCCTGGACGTCCGCACATCCGTGTGATGATGATCGCCTGCGGATTTCCTCGTGGTCGTGGCACATCCCCAGCAAGCGGCCACAACGAGTCCAGCGGCGACCGCAGAAGCCAGCCTGGTAGCAATAGGGCGCATGGTGGGATAGCTCTCGATCGGGCCGTGTACCGTCTACCATGAAGGCGATACCATGACGACAGTCGCAACAACATGGTGAGGTTATTAGAGACCTTGCCGCGGCGCAATTCCATCGCCTTGATCGACAATTCATTTCCTGGCATTAAACTTAAGAACGGCACGTACGTGATAGGGCTGGAAGGAATCTATGTCGTCCTCGGGCCAGTTCTCCGACATCGGGTGATCGTCGATTACCCCAGTCGGAGCGGTGGCGTAAAGGGGTAGGACAGCGAGTAGCGCAGGTACCACCGCGTCCGCGCCCCCGTCGATCAGCGCCGCCGCGACATCGACGTCGTCGCTGCTCGCAGCCCAGTGCGAGGGAGTCTCCGCCGCACCGCCCCCGGTCGTCCGGGCGTTCGGATCGGCTCCCGCCTCCAGCAAAAGCAGGTCCTCGCCATGATGGAAGCCGAACGTGTCGGCTGGATGTCACTGCGCTGTCAACAGCACCCTCCTGCGTTGGCCGTTCAGAGGGGGCCCATCATCTGCGCGGTGAGCGAGAGCGCGGAGACGAGCGCAGGTGGTGGGGCCGCAACCAGTGGGATTCCGCGACAGTTGCCGGCCACCGCGGAGTCGGTGCCCACCGCCGCCGGCGTACCGGTGATACCGGCTCCGCCGACACCGATCAGGCGTACCTCCGGCGGCGCCAGCACCCCGTTCCGAGACAGCCCCGACACCGACCCTCCTCCCACCACGGAGCCGGATCTCTCCTCGGCGGTCAGCGGAGCGCAGCGAGGAGACGAGGCATCCTTCCGGCTGATCTACCGGACGGTCCAGCCGGGTCTGCTGCGATACCTGCGGGTACTGGTGGGCGACGACGCCGAGGACGTCGCCTCCGAGGCGTGGCTGCAGATTGCTCGTGACCTGCCGACGTTCCGCGGGGACGCCGATGGTTTCCGCGGCTGGGCGGCCACGATCGCGCGTCACCGGGCGCTCGACCACCTGCGCAGACGGGGTCGCCGCCAGCGGGAGGACGTCCCGGTCGAGCTGGTGACGGCGCAGCTGGCCGGCCCTGACGACACCGCAGGCGAAGCGTTGGAGGCGATGTCCACTGAGGCGGCCCTGCGTCTGATCACGGGCCTGCCGTTGGACCAGGCCGAGGCGGTGCTGCTGCGGGTGGTGATGGGGTTGGAGGCGAAGACCGCGGGACGGGTCCTGGGCAAGCGGGCCGGTGCGGTGCGTACCGCGGCGCATCGGGGGTTGCGCAGGCTCGCCGAACAGCTCGGTGCGGTCGAACACCCCGGTGAGCGAGGGGATCAGCAAGACCGGTCGGCCAGGAGCAGACGAACATGATCGGGATATCGGCGTGCAGCGATGACCACGGGTTTCGGCCGGGTGTAACACCGGCGAGGACTTCGACGCTGAAGGACGTGAGATGAGCACACACCGACCTCGTCCGGACGGTCGGGTCGACGCGGAGCGGCTGCTTCGCGTCGACCCGGTCAACGCCGGGATCGGTACGGATCCCCTTGCCGATCTGCTCGCCGCCGCGTCCGCTCCGGCCCGCGACGGGGAGCTCGACGGTGAGGAGGCGGCGGTGGCCGCCTTCCGGGAGGCGCGTCTCGTTCACGTCCCCCAGCCGCGGAGAAAATCGATGTTGAAGTTGATGCTCGCGAACGCCCTGACCACGAAGATCGCCGCCGCGGCGGTCGGAGCCACCGTCCTCAGCGGCGCTGCCGTGGCCGCCAGCACCGGAGTACTCCCGCTCACCGGTGGAGGCGGCCGCACCGTGTCGGCGACGAGTACGCCGTCCGCCACGGTGACCACCCCGGTGGTCGCCGTGGCGAGCCCCGGCGCCGCAGTCTCGGCGTCGCTGCTCGCGCTGTGCCACACCTACACGGCGGCCGCGGCGAGCGGCGTCAGCACGGCTCTTGACTCCCCGGGTATGACTGCCCTGGTCACCGCCGCCGGCGGTCGCGACAAGGCAGGCCCCTTCTGCGTGCGGGCACTACAGGCTCAGGTCGATGCCACGGTCGCACCGGGCGCGCAGGCCGATACTCGTCTCGACCCGGGCGGTGTCGGGGCCGGCGCCGCAGTGGGGCCGAACGCGGCGGTGGGCGCGACCGCGGGGCCGGGTAGCGTCGGGGCCGGCGCTCGCGTCGGAGCGGGCACCGGGGTGGGCGCGCAGGCGGGGCAAAGCGGCGTGGGTCTCGGCGCCACCGTGCCAGGAGCCGGTGTCAGCGCCAGCGCCAGACCGAACGGCCTCGGCCTCGGGGTCAGCGCAGCGCCGACGCCTCGCCGCTGACCCTCAGGACCGCTGACCCCCGGAGCCTGGCCATCGAGCCGCTGACCCCCGGAGCCCACACCGCGACCGGTAGGCACCTGCCAGCCTGCCAGCCTGCCAGACAGCCAGACAGCCAGGCACCGCAGCCGGCCCGCCGCCGTGGACATGACTCCCCGGCGGCGGGCCTCCCGCCGCGGCAAGCCCGAGTTCGCCGGCTGCGGGTCAGCCGACGATCCGCATTCCAGTCACACAGGGTGCACATGATCCCCTGCGGCCGGACGCCCACAGCCTTTGACGCCCTCCGAGGAACGTCGAGCACCCGCCGACCTGACGCCCCTTGGAAGGACCGCCCCTCTCCAATCAGGCCACAGTCAAGCCATGATCTCCGGCGTGGCGTTGGGGGTGGGCTCATTGTGGGTGCAGATGTTCCGGCACGGCGCGGCACCCGCGGGCACGCTACGGCACCGAAAACGCCGTGACCTGGGAGAACGGGTCATCGCCCGGCACGTTCCGACATGGCGCGGCACGTCTGCGTGCGTCTTGTAATCGGGCGGTTAGGGGTTCAAGTCCCCTCGCCGGCTCCAAAGCTATCCCACCTGACCTGCGGTTTTGTCGACACCGAGATCAGGGCGCGGGTAGTCGCCGACTCCGCCCGGCTCTTCGGCGATGAGCACCCGGACACGCTGTTACCTGCGGGCTGCCACGGCAGGCGTCAGCGTCTGACCTGCTCCGCGTGAAAGCCGGTACCGGGACTTCTTGTTTCACTGTTCCCCGGGGCCGTGACCAGCCCGGCGTCGCCCCAGAGGAGGGTGACCGGGACGGCCGGCGCCAGGGTCGGGGCGGGGCCGCTGAGGTAGGCCTGGAACGCGGTGGCGAGGGCGAACGTCGCCCCCGCGGCGAACGCGGCGTCGCTGTGGCGGGCGAGCGCGCCGGTCAGCCCGGCGTCCTCGGTGATCACGATCACCCGAGCCCGACCCCGGGCTGCTCGCCCTGACCGTCGACCGGGTCCTTGCCGCAGCGGAGTCGGCCGAATCGGGCCGGGGCGGGTTTCGGCGCCCGCCACGGGGAACCGTGCCAGGCGATGCCCTTCGGGATGGGCGCGAGGACCGCAGATTTTCACCAGCCAGGTAGGGAGACGGACAGTGAGTTCAGCGCGGCCGCCGGAATCGTGCGACCAGAACTGTGGGACGAGTCGTGGCCGAGTAGTGCTTGTCGTGGTGGCGGCACTCGGGGCGGGATTCGCCGGCGGGCGACTGACGCGAACGCGCGGCCGGGTGGTCACGTCGTCGGGCGGATCGACCGACGGACGGGACGCGGGGCGCTCAGGCGAGGTCTTCCCCCGCAGGCCGTCGGAAGGCGGGGCGGCGGCGATGGCCGGCGCCGACGCCAGCGATCCGGTTTCTCCCCTCAGGTTCGGGGGCGAACCCGGTCTGCTCGCGACGGAGGACGCCGCGAATCCACCCTTCGAGGGACTGTCCGCGAACAGTAGCTTCGCCAACGAGATCAAGGAACGCGACAACTGACCGGGGCAGACCGACGTGGTGCCCGGACCAATCAGGGGCCGGACCAATCAGGGGAGTGACAGTGACGAGTAAGAGAAGGGAAGCCGAGCAGGCGCGGTCCGATGTGCCGTCCACCGTGGCGCGCTCGGACGACAAGGCGGTACGAACCTGGAAGAAGACCCACGACTCCGCGGTCGAGTCGTATGGCGAGGGCGAACGGGCGCACCGAGCCGCGTTCTCCTCGCTCAAGTACACCCATGAGAAGATCGGTGACCACTGGGAGCCGAAGGCACAACCGGGCCCGTCGGACCAGCAGGCGGCCCGGAGTGGCGCGGCCGCCCGGCGCGGCGGTCGGACCGCCGAGGGGGTCGACGCGAACGCCTCCGTGAGCCATCTGAGGCAGGTCGCCCGCGAACTCGACGTGCCGGGCCGCTCGACGATGAAGAAGGCGGAACTCGTCGACGCGATCATGAAGGCCAACCGTCGGGCCACCGCCAACGCCGCTTCATCGACCTCCACGAGTACGCGAACGGCTACGAGCTGATCGGGGAAAAGCATTCTCT
The DNA here is from genome assembly GCF_023716945.1 of Frankia sp. AiPs1. Taxonomy (GTDB): domain Bacteria; phylum Actinomycetota; class Actinomycetes; order Frankiales; family Frankiaceae; genus Frankia. The sequence goes on from NZ_JAMQQF010000012.1 coordinate 36,907, forward strand.
GGACGGTTTGGAGTGAGGATCCACCCCGCCGCCACCGGCCCCCTCATCCCGGGACGCCGGCTCGGGTGAGGAGCCGGCCGACCGGCGAGTCGTCGAGGTGGGCCAGCAGGTCGTCCGGTCCGGTGTAGACGGCGACCGCGCCGGCGTCGCGCAGCTCGTCGCGGCCGATGCCGCCGGACAGGACCGTCACGCACGGTATCCCGGCTCGGGTCGCTGCGAGGACGTCCCAGCGGGTGTCGCCGACCATCACGGCGTCCGCCGCCGCGACGCCGGACCGTTCCAGCGCGACCTGGACGATGTCGGGCGCCGGCTTCGACGTCTCGGCGTCGGCCGAGGAGGTCACCGCGCTCAGGCAGTCGTCGACGTCGAGGGCCTGGCGCAGCGCCCGCAGCTCGTCGGCCGGCGCCGAGGTGGCCAGCACGACCTGCCCGCCGCGCCGCGCCACCTCCCGTACCAGCTCCCGGGCACCGGGCAGCGGCTGGACGAGGCCGAGGAAGCCGGCGTAGTGCTCGGTGTGGGCGGCGGTCAGGATGTCGTCACGGCGGCGGTCGCGGCGCGGCGCCAGCGCGTCGAGCAGCCGGTCGGAACCCATCCCGACGTGGCGGTGGACGGCGACCATGGTGACCGGGTGTCCCTCCTGGCGGAATGCCCGGAACCAGGCCAGCACGTGGGCGTAGTTGGTGTCGACCAGGGTGCCGTCGAGGTCGAACAGGACGGCGGGAGCGGACTCGGTCACCGTCCGCCCCTACCCCCGGCCCGGCCGGACTACCCGGGTCGTCGGCGCGCCCTCGTCGAGGCGGCCTCGCCCGGTTTGGGGCCGTCGGCCGGGGTCGGCCCGACAACCAGGACGGAGGCCCGAGTCCACGCGGGCCCAGCGGACTTGGTCGCAGGTCGCGAGATTCGGCCTGGACGGGGTGTTGAGCGGCCCGTCGAGGGGTACCGCGACCCCGGCGGACGAGTGGGTCTGCTGGCCACGCCAGGCCCTTCCCACAGCCCGAATTTCGATATTCCCACCGCTCGGAAAGTTTCAATACTCCTACCGCTCGGAGAGGAAGCCGCCGGAGATGGCTCGGACTGTTGCGGATGTGGTGCTGGCACGCCTGCGGGAATGGGACGTCCGGCAGGTGTTCGGGTATCCCGGCGATGGGATCAACGGCCTGCTGGCGGCGTGGGGACGGGCCGGCAACGACCCGCAGTTCGTGCAGTCCCGGCACGAGGAGATGTCGGCGTTCGAGGCCGTCGGCTTCGCCAAGTTCAGCGGTCGGGTGGGGGTGTGCGCGGCGACGAGTGGTCCGGGCGCGATTCATCTGCTTAACGGGCTCTATGACGCGAAGCTCGACCATGTGCCGGTGGTGGCGTTGGTCGGGCAGACCGAGCGGTCGGCGCTGGGCGGCTCCTACCAGCAGGAGGTCGACCTGCTGAGCCTCTACAAGGACGTGTGCAGCGACTACGTGCAGATGTGCACGGTCCCCAACCAGCTCCCGAACCTGCTCGACCGGGCGATCCGGATCGCGCAGGACCAGCGCGCCCCGACGGCGATCATCTTCCCGTCGGATGTGTTCGACCTGTCCTACGAGCCGCCCGAGCACGCGTTCAAGCAGGTCCCGTCCAGCCTGGGGGTGACCCCGGCAACCGTCGTCCCGGATGCCGGCGGCCTGCGGCGGGCGGCGGAGATCCTCAACGCGGGGGAGAAGGTCGCGCTGCTGGTCGGCCAGGGCGCTCGGGGCTGCGTCGAGGAGCTGACGGAGCTGACCGACCTGCTCGGGGCGGGGGCGGCGAAGGCGCTGCTCGGCAAGGACGTCCTGCCCGACGACCTGCCCTGGGTGACGGGATCGATCGGCCTGCTGGGCACCACCGCGTCGGACAAGATGATGCGGGGCTGCGACACACTGCTCACAGTCGGTTCGAACTTTCCGTACTCCCAGTTCCTGCCCGAGTTCGACCAGGCCCGGGGCATCCAGATCGACCGTTCGGCCGCCTGGATCGGCATGCGCTACCCGTACGAGCTGAACCTGGTCGGCGACGCGCGTAGCACGCTGCGGGCGCTGCTCCCGCTGATCCGCCGCAAGCCGGACCGCGGCTGGCGGGAGACGATCGAGAAGAACACCGCCGAGTGGTGGGCGGCGTGTGAGCGCCAGGCACTGACCGACGCCGATCCGGTCAACCCGATGCGGATCTTCCACGAGCTGTCGTCCCGGCTGCCCGACAACGCGATCGTCGCCGCCGATTCGGGTAGCGCCGCCAACTGGTATGCCCGCCACCTGCGGTTCCGTGCCGGCATGCGGGGGTCGCTGTCGGGCACGCTGGCGACGATGGGTCCGGGCGTCCCCTACGTGATCGGTGCGAAGTGGGCTCACCCGGACCGGCCGGCGATCGCTCTGGTCGGCGACGGCGCGATGCAGATGAACGGGCTCGCCGAGCTGATCACAGTCGCGAAGTACTACGAGCAGTGGACGGATCGCCGGCTGATCGTCGCGGTGCTGCACAACAACGACCTCAACCAGGTCACCTGGGAGATGCGGGCGATGGAGGGCTCGCCGAAGTTCGCCGAGTCGCAGAACCTGCCCGACGTCGACTACGCGGCCTTCGCCCGGTCGCTGGGCCTGCTCGGGGTGTCGCTGGCCACCCCGGAGGCGATCGGGCCGGCCTGGGACGAGGCGCTGGCCGCCGACCGGCCGGCGGTCCTCGACATCCGCTGCGACCCCGACGTTCCCCCGATCCCCCCGCACGCCACCGTCGAGCAGGCGATCGGCACCGCCAAGGCCGTTCTGCACGGCGACGAGAACGCCTGGGGTTTCGTCCGCCAGGGCGTGAAGGACAAGGTGGCGCAGCTGCGGCCCGGTTCCAGGGAGCGCTGAGATGGGCGACGCACCGGACCACGGCCTGACGATCGCCGCGACCGCGGAGCGCTGGCGTGTCGACTGACCCGGACGCCGCCGACCCGGACGCCGCCGACCCGAGCGCCGCCGACCCGAGTGCCGCCGACCCGAGCGGCATGGACGTCGCGACCGGGGGGTTCCCTCCGCACGTGCTCCGCGACTATGCCTTCCTCGGCGACGGCGAGCGCGGCGCGATCGTCGGCCCGGACGGTGACCTGGCCTGGATGTGCGCGCCGAGCTGGGACTCCGACGCCGTGTTCGCCGCGCTGATCGGCGGCGGCGGCAGCTACGCGGTGACGCCGGTCGGCCGCTACTCCTGGGGCGGCTACTACGACGACCGGTCGCTGATCTGGAACGGCCGTTGGGTCACCACCGACGGGATAGTGGAGTGCCGCGACGCGCTCGCCCTGCCCGCCGACCCGCACACGGCCGTGATCCTGCGCCGGATCCGGGTCCTGTCCGGCTCCGCGCAGATCCGCGTCGTCCTCGATGTCCGTGCCGGCTACGGCCTGGCGGACATGGACGGGCTCAGCTTCGGCGGCGAGGGGGCCGGCCGGGCGGGCGCGGTCTGGACCGGCCGATCGGGGGCGCTGCGGTGGCGCTGGTCAGGTGCCGTACAAGCGACCCGCGCCGGTGCCGGGCCGCTCGTCCTGACGCTGAAGCTGGCCGCCGGCGAGCAGCACGACCTTCTCCTGGAGATCTCCGACCGCCCCCTCGACCACCCCTCGGACCGCTCCTCGGACCGGCCCTCGGACCGGCCCGGCGATCGGCTCTCGGGCGGCGAGGCGGCCGGCGGGGTGGACGGTCGCTGGCGGGCGACGGAGACCGGCTGGCACGACGCCGTCGGCCCGCCCGACTCGGGGGTTCTGGCCGTCCGCGACGCCGGGCAGGCGCTCGCGGTGCTGACCGGCCTGACCAGCGGTGCCGGCGGGATGGCCGCCGCCGCCACGATGAGCCTGCCGGAGCGGGCCCGCGCCGGGCGCAACTACGACTACCGCTACGCCTGGATCCGCGACCAGTGCTACGCCGGCCGGGCGGTCGCCGCCCACGGCCAGTTCCGGCTGCTCGACACCTCCGTCGGCTTCGTCGCCCAGCGGCTGCTCGCCGACGGCCCCGCGATGAGGCCCGCCTACACGGTCCGCGGCGGCCCGGTGCCCGACGAACGGACCCTGTCGCACCTCGCCGGTTATCCCGGCGGGGCCGACCGGGCGGGCAACCGGGCCAACGACCAGTTCCAGCTCGACGCCTTCGGGGAGGCCCTCGACCTGTTCGCGGTCGCCGCCCGGCACGGCCGGCTCGACGCCGAGAGCTGGCGGGCCGCGGAGGCCGCCGTCGACGCGATCCGGCGCCGCGGCGGCGAACCGGACGCCGGCATCTGGGAGATCGACTCCGAACGCTGGGCC
>NZ_JAMQQF010000130.1 GCF_023716945.1 Frankia sp. AiPs1
CCGCCGGCCCGCGCGCGCAGCAGCGTCACGGCGGCCTCGGTGAGCCGGCCGGGGTCGACCGGGTGCGCGACGACGGCGTCGGCCTGCGACCAGGTGGCCAGCCACCGGTCATCGGCACGGGCGACGAGCAGGATCGTCGGAGGGCAGTCGGCGACTTCGTTCTTCAGCTGGCGGCACAGGCCCATGCCGCCGGTGGGGGTGGCCTCCCCGTCGAAGATGCACAGGTCGGCTTCGTGATGGTCGACGACGTCGATTGCGGCGGCGGCGTCGGCGGCCTCGACGAACTCCAGCGGGCCGAGGTCGGCGGCGGGCAGTCGACCGATCGCGGCGATGGCGCGCGCGCGCACGTCGGCGCGGTCGGCGTAGACGAGGACGGTGCTCATGGCGTCCACGGCCTTTCGCATCAGGTGGCCACCGCCGACCGGCGGCCCGGGGCGGACCGCCGTCCCGCCCCGCGACCGGCCCCGCCACTGGGCGGATGACCGGGAGCGATCGGGAGCGACCGGGTGACCGGCGCGATCCGCTCCGAAGGTTACCCGGTTGTGGGTTCCGGGCCGCCCTTCTCCGCCGGTGTCCGCCGGGCGGGCGGCGCCGCGCGGGTCCGTCGCGGGCGTCGGCAGGCCGGGGCGGTTGCCAGGCAGCGGGAAGGGGCGGTTGCCAGGAAGCGGGAAGAAGAGTGATACTGAGAGTCGTTCTCAACCAGTGGAGCCAGCCGCCGGCGACAACTCCGGACCTTCCCGGACCGGCGGCCCCACGCTCCGCTGCGACCGACGGGCGTGATCCCATGACCGACCTGGCTGATCTTCGACTGACCCCCCAACGGATGGCCGTTCTGGAGGTCCTGCGGGCCGCCGCCGACCATCCCACCGCGGCCGAGGTATATGAGCGGGTACGCCGCTCCTCGCCGCGGATCGGCAGCGCTACGGTGTACCGCACCCTGGCCCTGCTGGTCTCGACCGGTCGGGCGTTGGAACTCAACCTGGGCGACGGTGCGGCAGCCCGGTACGACGCCAACACCTGCCGCCACGACCACGCGGTCTGCGACGGCTGCGGCCGCGCGGTCGACATCGATCACCCCGTGCCGGACGGAATGGTGGCGGAGATCGCCCGTCGCTCGGGCTTCGCCATCACCGGGTACGACCTGCAGTTCCGGGGGATGTGTCCGGACTGTCAGGCGAGCAGCTCCGATCCGGCCCGCGCCGCGGGCGGGACCGGCCCGACAGTGAACACCCACGCCAAAGGAGTGCTTCATGCCGAAGCTTGACGGCACCAAGACCCACGAGAACCTCAAGGAGGCGTTCGCCGGCGAGAGCCAGGCCAACCGGCGCTACCTGTACTTCGCCCGCCGCGCCGACATCGAGGGCCTGACCGACGCCTCCTCGCTGTTCCGCGACACCGCGGAGGGTGAGACCGGGCACGCCTTCGGGCACCTCGACTTCCTCGCCGAGGTCGGCGACCCGGCCACCGGTGAGCCGCTCGGCACCACGGCGAAGAACCTGGCCAGCGCGGTGGCCGGCGAGACCTACGAGTTCACCGCCATGTACCCCGGCTTCGCGAAGACCGCCCGCGAGGAGGGCTTCGAGGAGATCGCGGACTGGTTCTCGACCCTTGCCCGCGCCGAGAAGACCCACGCCGGCCGGTTCAAGAAGGCCCTCGACGCCCTCAACGCCGAGGAGACCGCCGACGCCTGATCGGCGCCTGCGCACCACATCGGTGGCCGGCTCCGGGCGTCCTTGCGCCGGAGCCGGCCACCGCCGTGCGGGGGCGGGGCGCCCGTGCCGGCCGTGCCCGTCCTTCGCTCCTGCACCCCCACCACCCCCACCGTTCCCGGCAACCCCCAATCCACGCTTCCGGACAGGAGGCCGCGCCATGGCGCTGACCGTCGCCGACATCACCATCGACCACCAGGCGTACGCGGAGAGCCGCCCGCAGCTGCGCCGCGAGATGCTTCCCGTGCGCGCCGAGCGCCGCGTCCGGGTCGGCGACATCGTCCTCGCCGAGTTCGAGAACGAGCAGACCCTGCACTACCAGGTGCAGGAGATGGTCTACACCGAGCGGCTGACCGCGTCGGCCGACGTCGCCCACGAGATCGAGGCGTACTCCCGCCTGCTGCCCGGCAGCCACGTCCTGACCGCCACCGTGTTCATCGAGCTCAACGTGCTCGAAACGGTGCGCGAGGAGCTCACCCGCCTCGCCGGCCTGCAGCACAGCCTGGCCCTGGAGATCGGCGGCATCCGCGTCGCGGGGGAGGAGATCCCCGGCCTCGACGAGGACCCCGACGTCCCGTCCGAGACGGTCTCCGTCCACATGGTCCGCTTCGTGCTGACCGACGAGTTGCGCGACGCCTTCCGGGACCCGGACGTCCCCGCCGAACTCGTCGTCGACCACGCCGAGTACAGCGACTCCACCCCCCTGACCGGCGCCACCCGCCGAGCCCTGATCGCCGACCTCGCCCTGCGCCCCTGACCCATCCCGGCCCTGACCCATCCCGAACCGGGCGTATCCCGACAACGGACGGCCGGACCGCATCCGGGCCATCAGGCCGGGGTTCGGGTGACCGGGGGAAGCACGAGGTCAGCGGCCGCGGCGGACAGTCGGCGAGATTTGTTGCGGGTCATCCGTTCGGCGCGCCCGTGACCGGGTACGCGAAGGGCCTACGGCACCTCACGTCAGCACGTTCATCCACGTCAAGGGAGTCACCCGTGACCGATGACCAGCTACGTCCCGACCTCGCGTCCGCCGGCTCAGGCGCTCCCGACCAGTCCCGCGGTGCCTTCGACCGTGACCCGGCGCAGGCCGGCGCGACCGACCGCGACGCCGGGCTCGGCGGTACGACCACTGCCGGCCGCCGGGCGTCCGAGCAGGGCGCGGCGGCGCTCGACGCGTTGCACCGCCTGGCCGACGGGGAGGACGAGCGTTCCGCGCTCGGTGACCTCGCCCTCGCGGACGTCCTGTTGCCCGACCTCGGCAACGAGATCACCGACCTGTCGGAGGAGAGCGAGGTTCTGCAACTACCCGTTGCGGAGCGTCAGGATGGAACCCAGTTCGTCCCGACGTTCACCTCCGAGCAGCGCCTGACGGAGGCCCTGCCCGACGTCGCCCGCTACCGCACGGTGCAGATCGCGACCCTCGGCCGGATCTGGCCGTCCGACGACCTGCTGTTGGCGGTCGACCCGGGGTCCGAAGCCGGGATCGCCCTGCCGGCGGAGGGCCTGCGGGCCCTCGCCGCCATGTCCGCCTGACCTCGCGGCCCTTCGGCCGGCCGCACGCCTTCCGCCCGGGCGTGGGGCCGGCGTCGTGCAGTTGCTCGGCAGGTCGTCCCTCCCGTGGCGCGGGCTTCCTTGCCCTTCGGGGGGGACGAATCGGTCGCGACGCCCCCCTGAAGGGCAAGGAAGTCCCCGCGGCCGACCCGGCCACGCCCTTGATCGGTGCTGACTTGCTCGGCGTCGGCGGTCGGCCGGGTGCCTGCGCCGTTCGGTAGGCGCTCTGACCTGCCGTTTCGATGGGCTTGGCGGCCGCCCGCCGCGCGGACGGCCAAGTGGGCAGTGCCGTCCGGCCCTGGCCCGTAGTGCCGGGAGACCCGGCTCCTGAGGTGGACGTCCGACGGGTGAGGCACGCAACATCCGCCGGAAGGGTGCCGGTCATCATGGTTTTTCTGGCACCCGCCGCGGCGGCCCGAGGACCTGCGGTTTCCGCTGCGCCGCAGCGATTTGTGCGGTCGGTGAGGGGGTTCGCGGGGCGGCTCGGGCCGGTCATCGACGAGTCGTAGTCCTACCGAACGTCGAACCTACGGTGGCGCCTGGAGCGTCGCGTGCCAGAATGGCCGTCGTGGCCTCAGCCCCCGTCCTCGAGAAGGCTCCTCCACCACACCCGACGGCCAACCGTCCCTCGATGGTCTCGGTCGGCACGGTCGTGTGGCTGTCGTCGGAGCTGATGTTCTTCGCGTCCCTGTTCGCGATGTACTTCACGATCCGTTCGGTCAACAGCGGCAACTGGCCGCCCGTGACGGGTGATCCCGCCGGTTCCGAACACGGGCCCGTGGAGTTGCACGTCGGGTACGCGCTGTTCTTCACCGTGATCCTGGTGCTGTCCAGCGTCACCTGTCAGCTCGGGGTGTTCGCCGCCGAGCGCGGTGACGTCCACGGACTGCGGCGCTGGTACCTGGCCTCGTTGCTCATGGGACTCGTCTTCGTCGGCGGCCAGGCGAACGAGTACTTCGGCGAGAACAAGTTCACGATGGCGTCGCACGCCTACGGCTCGGTGTACTACCTGACCACCGGGTTCCACGGGCTACACGTCATCGGTGGTCTCGTCGCCTTCGTCATGGTGCTGGGCCGATCGACGTTCGGGCGCTTCACGCCGGAGAAGGCGACATCGGCGATCGTCGTGTCGTACTACTGGCACTTCGTCGACGTCGTCTGGATCGCCCTGTTCGCGACCATCTACCTCCTCCAGTGAGCGACATGACTGAAACCCCGGACACACCGTCCGACATGCCGTCGGAAACCCCGTCGGACTCCGCGCCGAGTGAGCTCGCGGCGCCGGTCGCCGCCCCGAAGCGGCCCGCGCGCAAGCGTGGTCCGTCCGCGCGCCGGCGCCGGCGATCCTCCGCCCTCGTCCTCGTGTTCGGCCTGCTGGCCACCGGGGTCCTGTGGACGATGCTGGCTCCGACCGGCAACGCCACGCAGACGGCGGACGCCAACGAGGCCGTCCGGCAGGGTCGCGCCCTGTACATGCAGGGCTGCTCGACCTGCCACGGCCTGGGCGGCGGGGGCTCCACCACCGGCCCCAGCCTCGTCGGCGTCGGCGCCGCCGCGGTGGACTTCCAGGTCTCGACCGGGCGCATGCCGCTGGCCGCCCCGGCCGCGCAGGCCGACCGCAAGCCGCCGATCTACTCGGCGACGCAGATCGACCAGCTCGCCGCGTTCGTCGCCAGCCTCGGTGGTGGACCGGAAGTGCCCAAGGTCGACGACAAGTCGCTCAGCGACGCGGACCTGGCTCATGGCGGCGAGCTCTACCGCGCCAACTGCGCCCAGTGCCACAACGCCAGCGGCCAGGGCGCTCCACTGACCTACGGTAAGTTCGCGCCTTCGCTCAGCGAGTCGACCCCGAAGCAGATCGTCGAGGCCATGCGCACGGGGCCGGAGTCCATGCCGGTCTTCGGGGACCGTCAGCTCAGCGAAGAGGACGCCGTCGCCGTGGCGGCCTTCATCAAGCACATGAACGAGACCGCCAGCCCTGGTGGCTTCAGCCTCGGTAAGTACGGTCCGGTGCCGGAAGGGCTGCTGGCCATGCTGGTAGGCATTGGTGGCCTGCTGGCCGTGTGCCTGTGGATCGGAGCGAGGCAGAAGGTATGAGTGACCAGACGGGCCCGGGGACGCCGGGACCGGCGGGCTCGGGCGGAGGGGACCAGCCGGGCGACTCCGCCCAGGAGCGCATGCACTACGCGGGCTACCAGGGTGAGCCGGCAGACAAGTCGGACCAGGATTCGATGAGCAGCATCTTCAAGCGGGCCAAGCACCCGGTCGACACGTCGGGGGCCCCCGCCGGGGGGTCGGGGATCTCGGCCGGTGGACCGGACATCCCGGCCGGCACCTCCGACGGCCCGGAGGTCCTGGGCACCCCGCCGCACCAGACGGACTCCAGCCGCGATCCCGAGACCACGGTGATGCGGACCGGCGACGCCGGGGTGGCGCAGCCGACCTACGGCACGCACGCCGGCGGCGGTGGCGGGGTCACCGTTCGCCCGCCGCGCGCCGAGGACGTCGACCGCCGCGCCGAGCGGCGGGCGGAGCGGCTGATCGCCTGCTGGTTCCTGATCTCGGTGGTCGGCACCGTCGGCTTCGTCATCACGAACTTCGTCGGTGACAAGCACCAGGCGTACTACACGCCGTGCCTCGGCTCGGCGCTCGGCCTGGCCGTCGGTGGCCTCGGCATCGGCATGATCCTGTGGGCCAAGCGGCTGATGCCGCACGAGCAGGCCGTGCAGGAGCGCCACGAGTTCACCTCCGCCAAGGAGGAGATCGCGGTCACCGAGGCGGAGATCACCGCCGGCTTCGCCGACACCGGTCTCGCCCGGTTCCCGCTGCTGCGCCGCACCCTGCTGGGCGCCGGTACCGTGCTCGGCGGACTGATCGTGGTGCCGCTGCTCAACCTGACCAACTCCAAGCCGGGCAAGAAGCTCGACCACACCGCCTGGGTGAAGGGCTCGCGCCTGGTCACCGAGGACGGCCGCCTGGTCAAGCTCGGCGACATCTCCATCGGCGGCATCGAGACCGTCTTCCCGGCCATCCCGGTGACCGAGTCGGACGGTACGACCACCTACCAGGCGAAGACCGACGTGCGCACCAAGGCGGACAGCACCACGCTGCTCATCCGGCTGCCACCGGGGGTGGACCGGCCGCGCAAGGGGCGGGAGAACTGGTCCGTCGACGGTCTCGTCGCCTACTCCAAGATCTGCTCACATGCCGGATGCCCGGTGAGCCTGTACGAGCAGCAGACCCACCACCTGCTCTGCCCCTGCCACCAGTCGGTCTTCGACGTGCTGGACGGCTGCCGGGCGATCTTCGGTCCGGCCAGCCGGTCGCTGCCGCAGTTGGCGATCGCCGCGGACGACGACGGATTCCTGTACGCCCGCAACGGTGACTACGACGAGCCGGTCGGTGCCGCCTTCTGGGAGCGCTCATGACAACCGCATCCCCCCCGGAGTTCGTCAAGCGGCCGACCCCGGTCCGCAAGGCCAACCGCGCCATCGACGAGCGGTTCGGCACCCAGCCCGGGCTGCGGCGCAACCTGAACAAGGTCTTCCCCGACCACTGGTCGTTCATGATCGGGGAGATCGCGCTCTACAGCTTCATCGTTCTGCTGCTCACGGGCATCTACCTCACGCTGTTCTTCGACCCGTCGAACACCGAGGTCATTTACCACGGCTCCTACGTCCCGCTCAAGGGCGTGGAGATGAGCCGGGCGTACGCCTCGACGCTGGACATCAGCTTCGACACCCGGGCCGGGCTGGTGTTCCGCCAGATCCACCACTGGGCCGCGCTGGTCTTCGTCGCGTCGATCGTCGTCCACCTTTTCCGGGTGTTCTTCACCGGTGCCTACCGCAAGCCGCGCGAGGTCAACTGGCTGATCGGGGTCGGCCTGCTGATCCTCGCCATCCTCGAGGGCTTCGCCGGCTACTCGCTGCCGGACGACCTGCTCTCCGGCACCGGCCTGCGGATCGCCGCCTCGATCGCCCAGTCCATCCCGATCATCGGGACGTGGGCGTCGTTCCTGGTGTTCAACGGCGAGTTCCCGGGCGACAACTTCCTGCCCAGGCTCTACGTGATCCATATTCTGCTGGTGCCCGGTGTGCTGCTCGCCCTCATCGGCGCGCACATGGGCATCCTGTGGCACCAGAAGCACACCGACTTCCCCGGCCCGGGCAAGACCGAGCACAACGTCGTCGGTCACCGGGTGTTCCCGGTGTTCGCGGTGAAGTCCGGCGGGTTCTTCATGATGGTCTTCGCGATGCTCGCCCTGCTCGGGGGTCTCGCGCAGATCAACCCGATCTGGATGTTCGGTCCGTACGACCCGTCGAAGGTCTCCTCGGCGTCCCAGCCCGACTGGTACATCGGCTTCCTCGACGGCTCGACCCGACTGATGCCACCGTGGGAGTTCCGCGGCCTCGGCCATACCGTCCCGGCCGTGTTCTGGCCGACGGCGGTCCTGCCCGGCATCCTGTTCACGCTGCTGGCGCTCTACCCGTTCCTGGAAGCCAGGTTCACCGGCGACACCAAGTCGTACAACCTGCTCCAGCGACCCCGGGAGGCGCCGACCAGGACCGCGCTCGGCGCGATGTCGATCAGCTTCTACCTGGTCCTGTGGATCTCGGGTGGTAACGACGTCATCGCGAAGACGTTCAGCATCTCGCTGAACGCGATGACGTGGGCCGGCCGCATCGGTCTGATCATCATCCCGCCGATCGCGTACGCGATCACCAAGAAGATCTGTCTGAGCCTGCAGGCGAAGGACGCCGAGGTCGAGCACCACGGCATCGAGACCGGCATCATCCGCCAGCTCCCCAGCGGGGAGTTCGTGGAGGATCACCGGCCGAAGCCGACTCCGGTGCCCGATCACCCGCTGGTTCCGAACGACCGATTCGCGCTGCCGTCGGCGAACGGCCACGGGGACGGGGACGGCAAGGGCCTCGCTCGCCGCGCCGGTGCGGCCGTGAGCGGCTTCTTCGTCGAGGAGAAGGAGACCGGCCCGGGCGGTCCCAGCACACCGGTCGGTGGCGGCAAGCACTGACCTCCCGCTCCGACCCGTTCAGGGTCGAGCTGACACCGGCCGCGGGGCCGGTCCGCCACACCGGCGGGCCGGCCCCGCGGCCTTTGTGCAGGCGCTGAGGCCCTTTGCTGCCCTGAGGCCTTTGCCGGCCCCGCGGCCCTTTGCTGCCCCCGCGGTGGCTGCCGCGCCTGCCGGTCCGCCGATGATGGTCAGCGGCGGGGGCGCTCGCCCTCGGTCCGCCGGCCGGCCGCCTGTTCCGGCAGGTCGGGGGAGCGGTGCACGTCGGCGTAGCGCAGCGCGTCGCGGATGGCGCCCGTCGCCGGCCAGCTCCACTCGCCGTCGAGGCGTACGAGCCGCACCCCGGAACCGGCCAGCCAGCGGGAGATCCGTTCGGTCTCCTCGACGGAGGCACACGGCGCGGGGCCCGGCTGCGGTTGGACCGTCTCGGCGCTCGCGACCGCGGCGTCGACCCAGGGCCGTGGGTCGATCCCGGGGGCCACGCTCACCGCGGACACCAACCGACCGTGACGGACGACGGCCAGGTCCCAGCCGGCCTGCGCGGTCGGTGCCGCCGCGACGAGCTGCGGGATGCGGGTCAGCGCGGCCAGCCGCTGACCGCGGGCCGCGGCGCGGACGAACGACACCATCCGGTCGCGGTGGACGGCCGCCTCCTCGTAGCGCCGGTCGGCGGCGAGACGGTCGATGTGGCGGGTCGACGCCGCGATGACCGGCCCCGGATCACCGGTGATGGCCGCCCGGGCCACGGCGACGTGGCGGGCATAGGCGGCGACGTCCTCCCGGCCGTCGCAGGGCGCCCCGCACCTGCCCAGATCCGCCAGGGCGCAGGCGGGCCGGTGGACCCGCGGCGACAGTCGACCGGTGCACTGGCGCAGCGGCACCGCGGCGAGCAGCGCGTCGGCGGCGTCGTCGGCGCCGCGGGCGCTGGCGAACGGACCGAGGTAGGTCGCCCCGTCCCGGGTGGCGCGCACCCTGGACAGCCGAGGGAACGGCTCGTCGGTGAGCTTGAGGTACACGGTCCGTTCCGGGAAGCGGGAGCGGCGGTTGTACGGCGGCTTGTGCTCCGCGATCAGCCGCAGCTCCCGCACCTCGGCCTCCAGGGCGTGCGCGCAGCCGATGGCGTCCACCCGCTCGGCCAGCGTGACCATCTCGGCCATCCGAGTACGGGGCTCGCTCGCCGTGAAGTACGTGCGGACCCGGGACCGGATCGAACGTGAGGTGCCGACGTAGAGAGCCCGCCCGTCGGCGTCCCGGAAGATGTAGACGCCCGGGCCGGTCGGCAGCCCGTCGGCGAGGTACCGCTTGCGCCGCTGGGCCGGGGAGACCTTCGCGCTGTACTCGTGCAACTCCTCCAGCGTGCGCACACCGGCGTTGCCCAGCCGCTCGAACAGCCCGTGCAGCACGTCCACCGTGGCCCGGGCGTCGGCCAGCGCGCGATGGCAGGGCTCGGTCGAGCTGCGGAACAGCCGGGCCAGCGAGGCGAGCCGGCAGTCGGGGGCCTCGTCGCGGCTGACCAGCCGCCGCGCGATGCGCAGGGTGTCGAGATGCTCCCAGGCGGGCGGCGGGTAGCCGCAGCGCTGCGCCGCCGCCCGCAGGAAGCCGAGGTCGAACGGCGCGTTGTGGGCCACCAGCACGGCACCGCGGGCGAACTCCAGAAACGTCGGCACCACCTCGGCCTCCGCCGGGGCCGTCGCCACCATCGCATCGGTGATCCCCGTGATCACCGAGACCATCGGCGGGATGCCCACGCTCGGCCGGACCAGGGTGGACATCTCCGCGAGCACCTCGCCGCCGCGGACCCGCACCGCGCCGATCTCGGTGATCTCGCCGGTGGCCGCCGAGGTCCCGGTCGTCTCCAGGTCGACCACGACGAACGTCAGATCGGCCAGCGGCCGGCCGAGTTCCTCCAGGCTGGCCTGCCGATGCGCGGCGGCAAAGCGATCGGCGGCGGCAAGGCGGTCGGCAGAGGCGGGGTCCGGGCGCACGGCGTCACGGTAAGCCCCGCCGCCGACAGTTTTGCCAGGGGTCCGGTTCCGGGCCGTGGTCGCGGGCCTGGCGGCGGAACGCGAGGGGGCGCCGGCAGGCACGTGGCGCGTCCCGCTGCGGGTGTCATTGTGGTCCCGTCGGGGCTGCCCCGCACCCCTTGTGGCGCCACGCCGGAGACACGCGGCGGCCACTCGGCAGGCCAACCCGCCTGGAATGCGAAATCATGCGCAGGTGGCGTGGTTTGAAACGAACGGCATTCGGGTGGGGCGGGTCGCAGTGGACTGCGCGAACGTGGACGTGATGGTGCGCTTCTGGTCCGCTGCGCTGGGATACGAGGTGGACCGGCGCGACGATGACGCGGCACTGCTGCGTCATCCCGCCGGGGCGGGGCCGAAGCTGCTGCTGCGGCCGGGAGCCCGCGGCGGCGGCGGTCCCAGCCGGCTGCATCTCGACCTCTACGCGGTCGACGCCGAGCGGGTCATCGGCTGGTTGTCGACCCTTGGTGCCCGCCGGGTCGCCCGTTACGACGACGACGGGGAGCGCGGGTACATCCTGTCCGATCCGGAGGGCAACGAATTCCGGGTGATGACGGCCGGACCGACCGGCTTCGCCCGGCCCTTCGTCTGATGGCCGGTCGTCTTCCGGTCGTCTTTCCGGCCGGTCGTCTGCCGATCGGTGGTCTGCCGATCGGTCGGCGGGTCGGCGGGTCGATGACCGGGTCGATAGGGTCATGAGCCATGCCGAGCGTCTTCACCCGGATCATCAACGGTGAGCTTCCCGGGCGCATCGTGTACTCCGATGAGTACACGGTGGCGTTCCTGACGATTGCGCCGATCCGGCCGGGCCACACGCTGGTGGTCCCGCGTGCCGAGATCGACCACTGGATCGACCTGCCCGACGACGTCCAGACGGCGCTGTGGGCCGCCGCGGCGACGGTCGGGCGGGCCATCGATGCCGCTTTCCGGCCTCGGCGGGTGGCGGCGCTCGTCGCCGGGCTGGAGGTGCCACACGTGCACGTGCACCTGCTGCCCATCGAGAACGAGACGCAGATCGACTTCACCCTCGCCGACCACGACCCGGATTCGGCCGAGCTCGACGCCGTGGCGCAGCGGATCCGGTCCGCCGTCGGCTGACGCGCGCCGGGTGGAATAGATCGCACGCTGGGGTACGCACCTCGCGAGGCTGCCCAAACCGGCTTTCCCGGGAGGGATGCTGCCCGCCCCGCGCGGTTCACCGGGCCTAGATCCCACACCGGTGGTCCGCGTGAGCCTTCTGGGCTCTCTCGATAGGCTGTGCCTTCATCGTTCTTCCCGTCGGCTCCGGAGTCCCCACGTGCCTTGCTGTCTGGCCGGTCGGAGGAGTCGCCGGAGACGCGGCCCGTCCGCTTTCCCACGTCATCCGGACGCTGATGGACATTTCGGCGCACGGCCCGCGCCAGCGTCGCCCGGGTCCGGACCGCGAGCCGCCCCGGTCGGTGCTTCGACCGCGCCGGGTGACCCCTTGCACCGGCATACCGCCGAGACGGTCGGTGCTACGTCGGTCGTGTTCTCGACGTCATCCGTCCGGACCGTGTCCGTGGTGGCCGACCCTGCTGGGAGCAGGCTGTGACGGGCCCGCTGCCCGCGTCCGTGCGGGAGTACGTCATCGAGCTCGCCGCGCAGACCCTGGCCGATCTGCCCGAGTCCGACGTGCCGCCGTCGCTCGTCGCGGTGCGCCGGTTCAAGGCGTCCCGGCGGGCGAAGGTGGGCGCGATCCCGCTGGCCGCCGCGGTCGACAACGAGGTGTTCCGCGGCCGCGTCGCCGAATGGATCCGCCGGCACCAGCCGGAGCTGGCCGAGGCCGCTGACTGCGCCGACGGGCCCCCGCCGGCCGCCCCGCCGGAGAAGGTCGCCGCGGTGGCCTACCTGCTGCGCGTCCCGAACTGGTCCGAGCTCGTCGAGCTGGCTTCGGCCTCGGCCGCGGAGGCGGAGGTCCGCGGTCGGGCTGACGAGGCCGAACGGACGATCCACCGGCTCACCGAGCAGCTCGCCGCGAATCAGCGCAGCGCCGCCGGGGAGCTGGCACAGGTGCGTGAACGCCTCGCGGCGGCCCGCGTCGAGGCGGAGGAGACCCGGCGGCGGCTGCGGGCGTCCTCGGAGCGGATCCGGCGGGCCGAGGAGGCCGAGCGGGAGTCGGCGATCGCGGCCCAGACGGCGCGCGATGCGGCGCTCGTCGCCGGTCGTGACGCCGAGGTCGAGCTGCGCCGACTGCGTGGCCGGGTCGCCGAGCTGGAGGCCGCGCTGGCCGCCGCGCGCCGGGACTCCCGCGACTCCCGCAGCGTGGACGACGCCCGCATGCGCGTCCTGCTCGACACGCTCATCGCCTCGGCCCACGGCGTGCGCCGCGAGCTGGATCTGCCCACCATGGTCGCCCGACCGGCGGACCTGCTCGCTCGCGGCGGCGACGGGCCGAGCAACGCGCCACAGGCGTTCGTCGGGGCCCGCGGGCGGCCCGACGACGATCCCACCCTCATCGACGAGGTGCTCGCCGTGCCCGGCGTGCATCTGATCATCGACGGGTACAACGTGACCAAGCGCGGCTACGGCCGGCTCACCTTGCAGGCACAGCGGGAACGGCTGCTGTCCGGGCTCGGCGCGCTCGCCGGGCGCAACCCGGACAGCGAGGTCACGGTCGTCTTCGACGCGACGGCGGTCGTCGCCCGCCCGGTCGGTGTCACGATGCCCCGGGGGGTCCGGGTGCTGTTCAGCCGCCCCGGTGAGCTGGCCGACGAGGAGATCGTCCGGCTGGTCCGGATGGAGCCCCAGGGCCGGCCGGTCTTCGTCGTCACCTCCGACCGGGAGGTGGCGGAGAACAGCGCCGCCGCCGGCGCCCGGGCGGTGCCGTCGGCGGCCCTGCTGGCGCGGCTCGACCGCTAGCCCACTTTCCCCGGCGCCGGGCGTCGGAGGCGTGCTGGCCCGCCGGCCGGCGAAAGTTGTCGGACCCGGGTCCTACCGTCGATCACGTCGGGACATCGGTGCGCGGATTGAGTCGCCGCCGGCCGTCACCGGACTGACCTCGGGAAGGTGAGTGCGATGCTGATCGACTGCGACTCCTGTGTCGGCCGCGGCGCCCGGTGCGCCGATTGCGTGGTCACCGTCATGTTCGAGGGCGAGGGCGAGGGCGGGGGCCTGGCGTGGGACGCGCAGGAGCGCCGCGCGCTTGCTGTGCTGGCCGCCGCCGGCCTGCTGCCGCCGCTGGCGGAGCTGGCCGGCTCGGTGC
>NZ_JAMQQF010000131.1 GCF_023716945.1 Frankia sp. AiPs1
GCGGGGAGGGTGGCGGCCGGCGGGGCGGAGGCCGCGATGAGCGCGGTCGGCGCCTCCGGGTGGTCCTCGACCGTCAGCGGCGCGGGCACCACCGCCCGGATCAGCGCCTCGAGCGCCGCCGACCAGCCGTCGGACAGCCCGCCGAGGAAGTCCGGGGTGGACACCCCGATGATCAGTGGCGCGGCGTCGGTGTCGGCGTCGGCCCAGGTGGCCAGGTAGGTGCGCAGCTGGCCGCCGACATCCTCCCCGGAGACCTCGGTGACGCCCGTGGTCAGCAGGCCGATGATGGCCGGA
Organism: Frankia sp. AiPs1; assembly: GCF_023716945.1. Classification (GTDB taxonomy): domain Bacteria; phylum Actinomycetota; class Actinomycetes; order Frankiales; family Frankiaceae; genus Frankia. Next base: position 295 of record NZ_JAMQQF010000131.1, read on the forward strand.
CGCTGCTTCTTGCGGATGGCGTCCAGGGTGGCCACCATCGCCTCGCCGCTACCGAGGACCGCGGTCACCTCGCTGATCGCCGTGGTCTGCAGCGGGATCGGCTCGTTGAAGTGCCGGGTCAGCAGGGCCTTGGCGAAGGACGCGCAGCCCTGGGACCCGTGCATGATCGGCAGCGAGTCGGCGAGGCCGAGGAAGACGAGCGCGCCGCCGAGCGGCTGGCTGAACTTGAGCGGGTCGATCGCGGCGCGCCGCTCCGGGATGACGATCGTGGCCATCAGTGGGCCCCGACCAGGTCCCAGGGAGCGGGCCGGCGGACCTGTTCCCAGACCGGGCTCCCGATCGCCATGTCCAGGCGGCGAGCGAACTCGATCATGCCGGTGTAGCCCGCGTAGGGGATGTGCCGCTCCTGGTTGATGTCGAGGAACGGCAGCCGGCCCTTGATCGCGGTGTACTGGTTGCGGCCGCCGGCGACGAGGATGTCGGCGCCGGTCTCCTCCGCCACCCGCAGCAGTTCCCGGGGGCTGCCCTCGGAGATCATCTTGGCGTCGCCGAGCAGCTCACGGATCTTCTCGACGTCGCCGTCGGAGCTCTTGGTGATGCCGCTGCCGACGACCTCGATGCCGAGGTCCTGCAGCGCGGAGACGATCGACCAGCTCTTGACGCCGCCGGTGTAGAGCACGGCCTTGCGACCGGTCAGCCGGGCCCGGTAGGGCGCGATCGCGGCCTCGACGGCCGCCTCCTCGACGGCGATGAGTTCCTCCGTGCGGCGGGAGAGCTCGTCGTCATCGAGCAGACGGGCGAAGCCCCGCAAGGTGTCGCCCATCGCGCTGACGCCGTAGAAGCTGCCCTCGAACCAGGGGATGCCGTAGCGCTCCTCCAGGCCGCGGGCGAGGCCGAGCAGCGCGCGGGAGCAGACGACCATGGTCGCCTTCGCCCGGTGCGCCGCGGCGATGTCGCGGTAACGGGCGTCCCCGCTGATGCAGGCCCGGACCCGGATCCCCAGCCGGGTCAGCAGCGGTACGACGTCCCACAGCTCGCCGGCAATGTTGAACTCGCCGATGAGGTTGATGTCGAGGTCGGTGACGTCGTCCGGCTCGACGGTGCCGATCACCTGGTCCAGCAGGGCCTGGCCGGCGATCTTGTTACCGAGGTTCTTGTTTCCGGCGAAACCCGGGGCCTCGACCGGGATCACGGGTACCCCGGTCCGCTCCGCGGCGGCCGCGCAGACCGCGTCGAGATCGTCGCCGATCATCGCGGTGACGCAGGTGGAGTAGACGAAGACCGCGGGCGGCGCGTAGCGCTCGACGACCTCGCAGATCGTGTCGAACAGGCGCTGCTCGCCCCCGAGTACCACGTCGCTCTCGGTCATGTCGGTGGTGAAGCCGTGGCGGAACAGCGTCGGCCCGGACGACAGGCTGCCCCGGCCGTCCCAGGAGTTGCCGGCGCAGGAGATCGGGCCGTGGACGATGTGGGCGCTGTCGGCGATCGGGACGAGAGTGATCATCGCCCCGTCGAAGGTGCAACCGCCGGAGGTTCCGCCGGGCTTGGGCTTGGGGCAGCCCGCCTTGCGAGCCTTGGCGCTCTTGGCGTTGTTGTGGTCGCAGGCCGCCTCGGTGAACAGGGCGGCACGTTCGGTAGCAGCCATGGGCCATCCTCGGGAGGGGGCGGTCCTCGGGAGAGGCTGGACAAGGGGGTCGATCGACCCGGGAGGGAGTCGACCGACCCGGCGCGGGGAGACGTCGCCATCCGTCGACCCGCGGGAGGTGGTCGGCCGGCCGCAGGGAGCGCGGTGGGCGCGGCCGGCCGACCACGATCAGTCCCGGCTTCGAGCCGGTCCGACTACAGCGGGCGCCAGGTCAGCGGACGGCGTCGAAGCTGTGGTCGGGGGCGGTGCGGTCCATCTCGTCGAGGATCGTGTTGACCAGCTGGGTGAGCAGCTGCAGACCACCCGCGTAACCGATGATCGGGAACCGGTGCAGGTGGTGCCGGTCGAAGATCGGGAACCCGACCCGGACCAGCGGCACGTTCGCCTCGCGGGAGATGTACTTCAGCTGCATGCTGCCGATGAGCAGGTCGACCGGCTCGGTGAAGACCAGCGACCGCAGGTGCCAGAGGTCCTTCTCCGGCCACACGGTCGCCTCCGCGCCGAACTTGCTGGCGGAGAGCACCTTCTCCATGCGGGCCTTGAAGGTGGGGTCGGCGTTCGTGCTCACGATGTGCACCGGGATCATCCCGAGCTCGAGCACGAACCGGGTCAGCGCAATGACGAGGTCCGGGTCGCCGGCGAGGGCCACCCGCTTGCCGTGCACGTAGGCATGCGAGTCGGTGATCGCGTCGACGAGGCGGCCGCGCTCGGCGGTCAGCTCCGCCGGGACCTCGACGTCGGCGACCTTGGCGACCGCGGTCAGGAAGGCGTCCGTACCCTTGACCCCGAGCGGGGTCTCCAGCACGATCGTGTCCTGCTTCCAGTCCTTCTGGATGTACTCCGCCGTCCTGCGCAGCGTGCTCTCCTGCAGCACCAGGCTCGCGCGGCTGAACTTCGCCAGCGCCCCCTGCGCCAGCGGGGTGCCGCCGGGGTAGAGGAAGTACTCACCATCCGCCGGGGAGTCCAGCGAGCTGGAGTGGTCGCCCAGGATCAGCGGGTCGACGCCCATCAGCTCGAGGATGCGCTTGTACTCGCGGTGGTTGCCGACGTAGGTGTCGAACCCGGGGATGACGTTCAGCCGGACCTTGTCGGACTTCGCCACCTTCGACGCGTCCGCGTCGGGGGACTTCGCCAGCATCTCGAGGATGCCCTTGAGCATCACGTCGTAGCCGGTGATGTGCGAGCCCACGAAGGACGGGGTGTGGGCGTACGACACCGGGAAGTCCTGGGCGATCACCTCCTGCTCGCGCGCCGCGCCGATGTAGGCGAACAGGTCCTCACCGATGACCTCGGCCATGCAGGTGGTGCTGACCGCGATGTGCTTCGGCTTGTAGAGGGCGGTGATGTTCTCCATCGCCTCGACGAGGTTGTTGATCCCGCCGAACACGGCGGCGTCCTCGGTCATCGAGGTGGAGGCGGCGGGCACCGGCTCCTTGAAGTGCCGGGCGAAGTGGCTGCGGAAGTACGCCACGCAGCCCTGCGACCCGTGCACCAGCGGCATGGTGCCCTCGAACCCGAGCGCGGCGAGCACCGCGCCGAGCGGCTGGCAGGCCTTGGCCGGGTTGACGGTCAGGCCCTCCCGGGCGAAGTTCTTCTCCCGGTACTCCCACCCGCGGGTCCAGTCGAGGACCCGCTGGACCTCTTCCTTCGGGGCCGCGTCCTCGAACTCACGCTTGCCCTCGAACTGCTTCTGGTAGACCTCATCGCGGAAGATGTCGTTGTGGTCAAGGACCCGCAGTGGGACCGCGCTGGTGTGCTCGGGGGTCGTCGTCACCGGACGTCCCTCCTCTCCCCTGTGGGGCTTGTCCCCAGGTGGGGCTTGAGGCCTGCCGCGGCAGCCGCCAGCGACCTTTACGGGGTCACGGGGTCGCTGGCGGCTGCGTTCGGCCAGACCTGAATGGACTACTGGTCAGCTACTACTGGTGGCCGTCTACTACCGGTGGCCGTCTACTACCGGTGGCCGTCTACTACGAGTGGCCGTCTACTGCTGGGCGCTTGGCGCCCGGGTGCCGCGGGGCGGCGGATCAGGCGACCTCGCCAGCCTTCGACCAGGGCGCCTCGAGGAGGTCCCAGGCCGGGCTGTTGATGGCGATGTCCATGTCCCGGGCGAAGACGGCGAAGCCGTCGACGCCGTGGTAGGGCCCGGAGTAGTCCCAGGAGTGCATCTGCCGGAAGGGGATGCCCATCTTGTGGAAGACGTACTTCTCCTTGACGCCCGCACCCATCAGGTCCGGCTTGAGGTGCTTGGCAAACTCCTCGAGCTCGAACGAGTTCGGGTCGTCGTAGAGGAGGGTGCCTTCCTTGAGCATGCTGTAGGTCCGGGTGTAGTCGTCCTTGTGGGCGAACTCGTAGCCGGTGCCGACAACCTCCATGCCGAGGTCCTCGTACGCGCCGATGGTGTGCCGGGGGCGCAGGCCGCCGATGGCGAGCATGACCCGCTTGCCCTCGAGCCGCGGCCGGAACGCCTTGGTGATCTCGTCGAAGCGCACCTGGTACCGGGCGATCGCGGCCTCGGTCTTCGCCTTGATCTCGTCGTCGAAGAACTCGGCGATCTTGCGCATGGAGGAGACGATCTTCGACGGGCCGAAGAAGTTGAACTCGGTCCACGGGGTGCCGAAGCGCTCCTCCATGGTGGTGCAGATGTAGTTCATCGAGCGGTAGCAGTGGATCAGGTTGAGCTTCGACAGGTGCGTCGACTTCATCTCGTTGAGCGTGCCGTCACCGGACCACTGGGCGATGACCCGCAGGCCCATCTCCTCGAGGATCCGCCGGGACGCCCAGGCGTCACCGCCGATGTTGTAGTCACCGATCAGCGCGACGTCGTAGTCGGTCTGCTCGAAGGTCCCGCCGCCGGTGCCGAGCACGTGGTCGCGGACAGCGTCGTTCGCGATGTGGTGGCCCAGCGACTGGCTCACGCCGCGGAAGCCCTCACAACGAACCGGGATGACCGGGATGTCATGCTTCTTCGCGGACTTCTTGGCGACGGCCTCGATGTCGTCGCCGATCAGACCGATCGGGCACTCGGACTGGATCGAAACGCCCTTGGCCAGCGGGAACAGCTCGACGATCTCGTCGAGGACCGTCTCCAACTTGGCGTCGCCGCCGAAGACGATGTCCTTCTCCTGGAAGTCCGTCGTGATCTGCATCGCGGTGAAGTTGTTCACGCCGAGGTGGCCGTGGGCGTAGTTGCGACGGGTGGCCCAGGAGTACTGACCACAGCCGACGGGCCCGTGGCTGATGGTGACGAGGTCCTTCACCGGGCCCCACACCACGCCCTTGGAGCCGGCGTAGGAGCAGCCGCGGATCGTCATGACCCCGGGGCGGGACTTGATGTTGGACTTGACCTCGCACTCCTTCGACCCCTCGGGGTCGTTGGCCTTGATGTGCTTGGTCCGGAACTTGGCGGCCTTGGTGGGGTACTGACCCAGGACCTCGGCGATCATCGCCTCGGTCTCGGCCCGGGTCGGTGCCGGCGTCGTGGTCATGATCGGGACCTCATCCTCGACGGTGAGTGGAACAGGTGGTCGGGCGACGTGTTAGGCGACGGCGGCGGCCTTGCCGATCACGGTCTCGTCCTCCTGCGCCATGATCCCGAAGTCGATGAGGAGCTCCTCGAGCTCGTCCATGGTGATCGGCGTCGGGATCGTCTTCATCTCGTTGTTGACGATCTTGTTGGCCAGCTCGCGGTACTGGTCGGCCTGGCTGTTCTTCGGGTCGTACTCGATGACCGTCATCCGGCGCAGCTCGGCGTGCTGCACGACGTTGTTACGCGGGATGAAGTGGATCATCTGGGTGTTGAGGCGGCGGGCGAGCTCCATGATCAGCTCGTCCTCGCGGTCGGTGTTACGGCTGTTGCAGATGAGCCCGCCGAGCCGGACACCGCCGGAGTGCGCGTACTTCAGGATGCCGCGGGCGATGTTGTTCGCCGCGTACATCGCCATCATCTCGCCGGAGGTGACGATGTAGATCTCCTGCGCCTTGCCCTGGCGGATCGGCATCGCGAAGCCACCACACACAACGTCACCGAGGACGTCGTAGGTCACGAAGTCGAGGTTCTCGTACGCGCCCGCCTCCTCCAGGTAGGTGATGGAGGTGATGACGCCACGGCCGGCGCAGCCCACACCCGGCTCCGGGCCACCGGACTCGACGCACTTGATGCCCCACTGGCCCTCGACCAGCACCTCGTCGAGCTCGAGGTCCTCGACCGAACCCTTCTCGGCCGCGAGCTGGATGACGGAGGTCTGCGCCTTCGCGTGCAGGATCAGGCGGGTCGAGTCGGCCTTCGGGTCACACCCGACGATCATGACCCGCTGGCCCATCTCGGCCATGGCCGCCATGGTGTTCTGCTGGGTGGTGGACTTGCCAATACCACCCTTGCCGTAGAAGGCGATCTGGCGCATGCGGTGCTCCTCCTTGGGACGGTTGCCCGGCGCGCGGTCACCGGGGCTCGGCCATGCCGATCGGGCAGGCCGGGCCGCTCGGCCCGCGTGGTGCCGGACGTGCCGCCGGTCGGATTGGACCGGGACGTCGGCACTACCGTGGTGCTGGTCGTGCAACCCCGTGGCGCGTGGCAGATCGGTCAGACCTGCTCTTCGCGCTGGGGGGCTTCCACTCGGGGGGTCGGCATCTCTACCCGCCCGAGAAGCTCTTGGAAGTCGCGGCCGTGCAGGCCGCGCTTGCGCTGGGTGGCGGCGATGCGGACCCGCTCCAGCAGGGGTTCGATCTCGCTGTCGTCGGCGTCGATGCCGTACTGGGCCAGCGCGTAGCGGACCGAGGCGCGCCCGCTGTGCTTGCCGATCGCCAGCCGCCGACGCCCGCCCACCTCGGCGGGGTCGAACGGCTCGTACGTCGCCGGGTGGCGCAGGATGCCGTGCACGTGGATGCCCGACTCATGCGCGAACACCGACTCGCCGACCACCGCCTTGCCCGCCGGCAGGGGCCGGCGCGCGGCCCGCGACACCAGCCGCGCGAGGCTGCGAAACGATGTCGTGTCCAGGTCGACGGGCAGCTTCAGCAGGTGCCGAAGCGCCATCGCGACCTCTTCGATCGGGGCGTTCCCGGCGCGTTCGCCCAGGCCGAGCACGGTGGTGCTGACCCAGGTGAACCCCGCCTGGACGGCGGCGATGGTGTTGGCCGTCGCCAGGCCGAAGTCGTCGTGGGCGTGGATCTCCCACGGCCCCGGGACCGCCCGGACCAGTCGCCCCAGCCGATCGTGCGCGCTCACCGGGTCGAGCAGGCCGACGGTGTCGGCCCAGCGCAGCCTGGTGACGCCCAGTTCCCGCAGTTCGCTTGCCAGGTCCGTGACGAACGCGTCGTCGGCGCGGGAGGCGTCCTCGAAACCGACGCTCACCCGCATGCCGCGGTCCGTCGCGTCCGCAACACACTCGCGGACCCGCAGCCGCGCCCAGGCCCGATCCCGCCCCAGCTTGCTCTTCAGGTGCAAGTCGGAGACGGGGATGGTCAGGTGCGCGGTGACGAGGCCGCAGCTTGCCGCGGCTTCGACGTCGCGACGGTCGGCCCGGCACCAGCCCACGATCTCCGCCTGCGGATCGGTTGCGAGGATCTCCCGCAGCACGTCCCGCTCGGTGACACCCATCGCCGGGATTCCGGCCTCGATCTGGTGTACTCCGATGGCGTCCAGGGCAGCGGCGATGGCGAGTTTCTCGGCCGCGGTGAATGCGACGCCAGGCGCCTGCTCGCCGTCGCGGAGCGTGGTGTCGCAGAATTTGATCGCCGCGTCCGACTGTATCGCCGTGGTAGATGAGCTGGGAAAACGGGGGTCTCGCACTGTCATCACCAGCCGTTGCTCCGGGACTGAAGACCATGGGCTGCGCCGCGAACTGTGGTTCTGTGTTTGTTCGGCGGCGACATGAATCAGACTAGGAGGCGATTATTTCGAGCCTGCAAGCGCCGGTAACTTCCGGGTTAACAGGTATTCTCGGCGATTGAGTGCAAGCTTTTTTGCCGGGTTATCCCGAAGGATATCTGCGAGGAAAAACTTATCCTTGGATTTTTCTTTGGGGGACTTCGGGTAGGCCGGCGGTGGCCCAGCTCACCCGACGAGGGTTGGCCGCCCAGGGGGTCGGGGGCCCACGTGGTCACGCACCTCACCGAGGGGGCGAGCCCGGCCCGGACGAAAAGGAGCACCGGCCGACGCATCCGACCGTGCAGACGCCAGGTTATCCGACCGGACCACCCGATCGATTCCTTTCCGTAGCGCAAATGTCACGGACGGGAATGCGGGCGGGTCCCGCGGGTGTCGCGAGGGGTTGCGGCGGCGGTGCGGAGTACGCACTAATCGGCACGTCCCGACGGCGTCACCATCGGCCTGTGCAGCGAGGGTTAACGTTATCGAAACCCTTGAACTTCTTCCTGGGTTGGACCTCACCGAGCGGGTCGGATATCTTACGGATAACAAAAAGACGCCGGGCGATGCCGGGCGAAGCCGGCCCGGCAGCACGCAGTGCTTTCCCCTGGGGAAGCGGAAGGAGCTGGGCGTGTCGGTAGACATATACGCGGGGTACTTCGGTTGCCAGCCGGGATGGTAGAGATGTCGGAGGCGCAGATGATCGGTGTGCCGACCGACGCCCCCGGGAGCTGGGAGGACCTGCGGTCAGCCGTGGTGGGGAACAACGGAGTCTTCAGGACCACCATGGGCATGCTGCGGGAGATCGGGGGCTACGGCCGGCTCGGGACGAACGTGCGGCAGATCCTCAGCCGCAACCTCGCGGGCATCGGTCTCGGTCACCTACCCATGGAGCTGCCGGCATACCAGGACAAGGAGATCCTGCTCTTCCAGTACGGCACCCCCGCGGCCGAGATCGTGGAGGCCGTCCGCGAGGGCGCCTCGGACGGAGCCGAAACCGCCCTGATCCGGCTGAACTCGTCGCAGGACATCGCCAAGGTGCGTGACGCCTCACTGAAGGCGGTCGAGCTGCTGTCGATCCTGAACGACCGATGCCGGGACTGCATGCGTCCACTGCCGTGAACGACCGGTAGGCGGCTCCCCTCAGCGATTCTCGCCGATCGCCGAGGCACCGCCTACCTGTCCGACTCGGCCCGACCGGGCCCCACTGATCAGCGGTTTCGGCGTCGTTCCACCGGTCTACTGATCAATAAGCAAGTAGCCTGGGGCCGTGAGCCAGACCAGGGAACGGATCCTCGCGATCGCCCGCGAGCTGTTCGTCCGTCATGGCTACACCGGCACGACCAACGCAGACATCGCCCGCGAGCTCGGCACCACGACGGCCGCGCTGTACTACCACTTCCCCTCGAAGGCGGCGATCCTCGACGGCCTGCTCGCCGAACCGCTGGCGGCCTACCATCGGATCACCGGGTACCTCGATGCCGGGCCGCCCGCCCCGGCGGAGCTGCTCGGCGCATTCATCGACCTCGCCGCGGACTCCCGCGAGCTGGCCGCGCTCATCGACCGGGACCCGAGCGTGCTGGCGGTCATCGACAAACGGCTGCCCCGCACCATCGAGCGGATGACCGAACAGGTGATCGCCGCACTGGCCGGCCCCGACGCCGACCGCGGCGCCGTCCTGCGCGCGCACGCCGCCTTCGCCGCCATCAAGCACGCCACCATGGCCGCGATCGCCCTCGACGCCGGCGCCGTCGACCGCGCCCTCGACGCCGGCGCCCTCGATCCCGCGGACCGCGCCGAGATCCTCCGCATCGCCCTGCGCATCCTCCAGCCTCCCGCCGCGGACTGAAACGCCCGCGACCGCCCGCCGCCCGCCGCCGGCCTTGCCCGGGGTGGGTGATTCGGCTGTCTCGTCGCGCCCGACGGCGTACAAGGGAGGGATGTCGCAGTATCACTTCGACCCTGGGACCTATCGGGCCATGGTGATCGCCGAGGTGCCGCACTACGAACGGCTCCAGGACGAGGTCACGGCGGCGACGGTGGGCCGGCGGGTGACCCGCATGCTCGACCTCGGGGTGGGCACGGGCGAGACCAGCGGGCGGGTGCTCGGCGTCCATCCGGATGCCGCCCTGGTCGGGCTCGACGAGAGCCCGGCGATGCTCGACGCCGCCCGCCCCCGCCTGCCACCCGCGGACCTCCGCGTCGGCCGGCTCGAGGAGCCGCTTCCCGCCGGCCCGTTCGACCTGGTGATCTCGGCGCTGGCCGTCCACCATCTCGACCGGCCCGGGAAGGCCGAGCTGTTCCGCCGGATCGCCGCGGTTCTGCCGCCGAACGGCCGCTTCGTGCTCGCGGATGTGGTCGTGCCGGACGACCCAGAGGACAGCGTCACTCCCGTCGACGGCGTCCACGACCAACCGAGCCCGTTGCCCGATCAGCTCGACTGGCTGCACCAGGCCGGTTTCGACACCGCGGTCACCTGGCAGCACCGCGACCTGGTGGTCATCACCGCCGATCGCCCCGCCCGTTGAGAGCAGCAATCCCATGCGGTCGGCGTTCGGTCACCTCACGGCGCCGATGCTGCTCGCCCTGGTCGACCTACTCACCGCCGCCCGCCGCCGACGACGCCGAAGGTTCGGCGGATGGGGGCTCGGTGGCCTGCTGACGGAGCTGCTCGTTGACTCGTCGGGCCTCGGCTAGTTGGTCTTCGAGCAGGACGATGCGGCAGGCGGCGTCGATCGCGGTGCCCCCGTCGACGAGTTCGCGGACGCGTCCGGCAAGGCGAAGCTGATGGCGGGAGTAGCGGCGGTGGCCGCCGTCCGAACGCAGGGGAGTGATCAGGCCAGCTTCGCCGAGAGACCGCAGGAACGCGGGGGCGGTGCCGAGCATGTCGGCTGCGCGGCCCATGGTGAAGGCGGGGTAGTCGTCGTCGTCAAGGCTGTCGGCTGGCTTGCGGGTGGTTCCAGGGCTCATCGCGCCTCTCGAGCACACATCGAGGGACCCCGGTGCCATAAGGCACCAGGGTCCCGAAGGATCAACACCATCTATCGGCGAGGTACGCCGAATCTGTATACCCGCGAGGCCACCCCGAGCGGGCGGGGACGCGGGGATCGCATATGCGTGACCGGGGACCACCTTCCAATCTGGGGCCTGCGGTAGCCGAGCGAGCTAAGACATCGCTCCGGCGATCCTGATGGCGTCTACTCCTCCCTCCCTCGTCCGTTCCATGACCGGGTGTTGCCGTTACTGATCTTGCGTGATGGTGCTCGGCAGCCCGCCTTGGCCGCCGTCCCGCTCGCGCCAGTTCCTGTCTGGCGCGACCCTGGACTCTTCTGTGTACAACAGGAACTCTACCCACGCCGTCGCCCGATGTCTACTGCCGCGGGTACAGATTTTTCGGCTCCGGCAGGACAGCTAGTCATCGGCCACCGGTTCTTGATCACGATGGTCCGCCGGCGGCACGACACCATGAGATCGTCAGGATCCGACGCGAGCGTCCAGTCCAGCGCGGGGCGCCTGATCCGCTGGTGAACCACCTCGACGAGGGTCGCCGCACCGGTGACCACCTGATGTCGTCGGCGCGGGCGAGCGCCAGCCGCCCGGCGCCGTCGGGGCCGTCGGGGCCGCGGCGACCCGCCGGGAGGGCCATGACCCTCATTCCCGCAGGGCCCTGAGGAGCTTGGGGTATGCGTCCGGCTCGAACAGGTCGACCCACTGGAACCGGCCGAGTCCGCTGGGGATGTCGCACGGTTCCAGCCGGGCCGGAATCAAGTAGATGGAACCCTCCGGGTACTCCTCCGCGACGTCGAGAGCGGCCCGAATCTCCTTCTGCACGTAGCCAGGCCTGCCGATGGAGGAGGCCGACATACAGATGAGGACATGACGACTGCTCTTGATCGCCCGCCGGATGATGTGGTTCCAGTCCTGGCCGGGAAGGATGTCCTCCTCGTCGATCCAGGGGTGGAAGCCGTCCGTACGAAGTCTGTTGTAGAGATCCCGGACCGCCCGCCGGTCTGCCTTCGAATGACACAGGAAAATCCGCGGAACGTCCCTGCCGAGCGGCACGGGCAGCGCCATCGAAGCCTCGCCTGGGGTTTGAGTGGGGATGACAATCGCGTCCGAACCTTGCTCGACGTCGGTCGCCAGGTCTCCGAGACGGTCCTCGACCAGGGCCACGAGAATCCTGGTGATCTTTGGCGTAGTCGCCTCGATGTCAGCCGTCGAGGCCGTAATAATCAAGATCTGTTGGTCCCGGAGCAGGCTGGCCAGTCTGTCGGCGCGACGCACGACGGTCCGCCGCTCACGGCGGCGGACGCCGAGCGGCAGGATCTTCGCGACGTGATGTTCCACGTGCGTCGCGGCGAGACCCAGATGCCCCGCCAGCTCCCGGCGACCGGTCACGCCGTCGAGGTCGGCCTGCCGACCGAGTGCGGTCGCGGCCTCCAGGTACCGCAGCAGGGAATGAATGGCGAACAGGTCGGCGACCCGGCCGAAGATGTACGTCTGAACCCGCACGACCAGGAAGAGCAGCAGGGCGTAGAGACCGGCGGCGGGGATCAGCCCCGCCCCCCACCAGTCGCTCGCCGGCGGGCCGCCCTCCTGCCACGGACGGTTCGGAAGGAGCACGCCGACGCTGGCCAGGAGGAAACCGAGAGTTCCGATCAGGTATGTCGGAGCAAGCAGGACCATCGCACGTAAGGTGACCTGCCGGCGTCGAGCGTCACGCGAGACCAGTTCCGCGACGAGAAGTGGGTGACCAGGCCCATCGAGGTGATCGACCATCGCCGCGACCCGGCCTGCCGCTTTCTTCGCGGCCCATTGGCGGGCCTTCTTCGGTCGACTGCTGACCGCCGTCACCAGGCTGAGCGAGCCGCCGAGCAGAACAAACGCCAGGCCGATGACGCTGACACCCAGCGGGAGGAGGAAGCTACCCACCGGACACCTCTTCCGTCACGGATTTCCGGCTCGTCCGCGCCGCAGCGCGAGATGGCGCCGGTCGGCGTAGAACCACTCGTCATCGGGATCTCATCATCGTACCGATGCCGGTCCGGGCCGCCGCTTCCAGTGGCCGGCCGGCAGCTGGCAGCGCAATGCCTGTTCACGGCCCTTCTCGGTGGTGAGGCGGCCGATATCCCGCTGCTCCCGGGAATGGCGTCGGAAAGACGAGGTAATCGCCGGTCGGGGCGGTGGCTGTGGGATGAGTACGCCGCCCCTGGGTGGGCCGGCGACGTGGGGGCAGATCGCGGGGGACGCGACGCGAGGGCTGACTCGTGCTCGCCGGCCGCGCGGACGCCCGGCCTCGACCGTGGCGGGGCGCGTCCGTGAGGTCCATCCCTGAGTCGGATGTCCGGCGACACGAGCGTTGCAGACCGTTGGTTACGTGTCATCGCTGTCTGCTACTGGTCACATGACGGGCATGCATCCGGCGGACGCGGCGCAAGGCCACGATGACGCAGTTCGACTATCCGATGACGTGCTGGTGGATGGCCCGGGCCCGGCCACCTTCCGGCGGGCGGCGGATCGGCCCCCCGAGCGGTCGGCCGGGCAGTCCACCGAGTCCCCGGGCCCGCACCGCCGCGGCAACCTGCTCCCGCGGCGCTCCGCGCTGCCGGTC
>NZ_JAMQQF010000132.1 GCF_023716945.1 Frankia sp. AiPs1
GAGGCGGCGACCTCGGCGACGGCGGCCTCGAAGGCGGCGTCCGCCGCGGCCGGCGGCTGGCGCAGCCCGCTGATCTTCCGGACGAACTGGCGGGCGGCGGCCTGCACCTCGTCGGCGGTCGCCGGCGGCTCGAGTCCGCGTAGCTCGGTGATGTTGCGACACATACCGTAACGGTAACGACCGGGCGAACGGTCGGGACCGGGCGCCCGCTGCCACCTCCGGGCCATCGGGCCGTGACTCCGGGCCAGCGCGTTGTGGTCTTCCCTGGAAATCACATCCCCCGGGTCGCTGGATTGGGGGAAAATAACGAGGGGTGCAGTGTCGTGCCCATGCACGATGCGGGGTATGGCTGTACTCACCGTGGAGGGGAGCCGAGCGCTCATGGCGGACGGGTATTACGGCGAGTCGTCGGGTGGCAACCGGGAGGCGGGTCGGCGCGGCGAACGGTTCGCCCAGGCGCGCCGACTGGCCGGCCAGGCGCGTCAGGATCGCACCACCTCGTGGTACATCCCGCTGGTGATCACGGTGATCGCCGCCGGAGCCTCGTTCGACGCCTTCGGCCGCGCCGTCGGCTTCCTCTACGCCCTTGCGCTGACGCTCGCCTTCGTCGCGCTGACCTGGACGACGATCCGGCTCATGCCGTCGGTGTCCGACGAGCTCAACGTCTCCCGCGTCAGCGGCCCCCGCAAGCTGTACGCGGTCGTGAACACCCCGGTGCGCACCCGCGGCTTCTTCGTGCTCGCCGCCGCCCTGCCCATCGTCATCGCCCTGATCAAGGCGGTCGGCTTCTTCGTCCTCGGCGGCATCCTGCTCGTCGGCCTCATCGTCGGCGCCGCGGTGGCCGCCGCGTGGGTCTTCGAACGCCGCTAGCTCCCGGGCCCGTCCGCTGCGGCCAGGGGTCGGTTGCTCACCAGCAGGGGCACCACGGCCTGGAATGACCATTTAGTACGGACTGTTCGGTCCGAAGTCCGACTCTGATGATCAGGATGTTCCGCGGAACCGCGCGGCGGTTCTCGCGCCGGCGTGGTTGTTCGCCGAGGCCCGGGATCCGGGGGCTGTCGACGGTGGGCGGGTGGCCCAGCGGATGGCGGAGACGATGCCGTGGCCGGCGAGGCGGCCGATGGTCGCCTCGGCCGCGGGCAGGTAGGGCAGGCGCAGGGGCCAGCGGGTCCAGGCGGGCATCAGGCCGACGGCCGCCGACGCCAGCACGCCGTAGGGGGGTCGGGCCACGAGCGGGAGCGGCGCCTGGAGCAGCAGGTAGCGGGCGGCGGCGCGAGCCTCGGGGGTGCCGGCGAGTTCGGGGCGGAACTCGCGCAGGGCCTGCGCCAGCTCGGCTTCGGTGCGCGGCGGGTCGGCGGCGCCGAGCTTGTCGGCGACGGTCGCGGCGTCGGCGATGTAGGCGTCGCGCTCGGCGGCGTCGAGGGGTTCGCCACCGCCGTAGCGCTGGAACGCGGCGAGGAAACTGTCGACCTCGGCCACGTGTACCCAGCGCAGCAGGTGCGGGTCGCCGGCGGCGTAGGGCCGGCCGTCGGGGGCCACTCCGCGGACGCGGCGGTGCACGCCGCGGACCCGGGCGACGGCCCGCTCGGCCTCCTCGGCCGGGCCGAAGGTGGTCGCGGCGAGGAAAAAGCTGGTGCGTTGCAGGCGGCCCCACGGGTCGTGGCGGAAGTCGGAGTGGCCCGCCACGCCGGCCATGGCCAGCGGGTGCAGCGACTGGAGCAGCAGCGCGCGCAGGCCGCCGACGAACATCGCCGCATCCGCGTGTACACGGCGGATCGGCCGGTCCTCGGCGAACCACCGCTCGCCCGCGGCTTCGAAGATCTGGGCCCGCCGACGCGGGCCCTCGGGACCGGCGACCCGTTGCAAAACGTGACTGCCGAGCCAGGCCCGCACATCGTCGGCACTGCTGGTCATCCGTACGCCCGCCATTGCCCCATGATGCGCCGGGCGGTGCGCCGTGGTCCTGCCACGAAGCCGGCCGCCCGTCGTGGACGATGGCGGACCTGATCGCGTCTGCTCTGGCGCGCGGGCAGTTCCGCGGACCTCACGATCGTCGGCTCGGGCTCGGGCTCGGGCTGGGGCTGGGGCTGGGGCGCGGCCTAGAAACTGCTGGTTCGGTCCGGTGGGCTGGCGGCGGGGTCGGGTTGGTGTCGTCCGGTGATGATCCAGGTGCCGGCGATGATGACGAACGCGAAGAGCAGGAGTCCCGCACCGAGGATGGTGAGCAGGAGCGCGCGGTCGCGGAAGGTGAGGTTGCCGGTCAGGGTGATCGGGAGCGAGCCGACGGCGAAGGCAACGGCCGCCGTGAACACCGTGACGAGTTCGACGGCGCGGATGGCCGAGGTCTGCAGGGTCCGGCGCAGGTCGCGGTTGGCGGCGTCCTGGGCATGCCAGCGGGTCTGCTGGCTGGCAGACAGTTCGGCGAGATCCAGGCCTTTCTCAATGACGTCGCGTTCCCGCAGGTACTGCTCCTGCAGACGGTCGTGGCTGATGCGGGTGCCGATCGCGGGCAGCAGGCGCAGGGCGGTGTCGATGGTGTCGAGTGCGTCGGCGTAGTCGCCGCACATGCGTTGGCCGCTCGCGAGGCGAAATCGGAAGAGATGGTCGTCGGGGTACTCGGCGACGGCGTCGGTGGCGTGCCGGTGTAGCTGTTCGCCCCGGTCCGGGAAGCGTGGGGCGGCAGCGAGGGCGCCCAGGCAGACGTCGACGACGGCGCGGGAACGCGGGAGGGCGTTCCAGGCCGCACCGAGGAGGTCGAGGGCATGGCTGGTGGTGATGGTGCGGCTGCCGAATGCGGCGAAGGCGCGCAGCGCGGTGTACAGCGGGTCGCCGCGGTGGCGGCCGGCGGCGACGGCGAGCAGGGCGGATTCGAGGAACTGGTGGAGCTCGTCGAACCAGAAGTTCGCGCGGAGCTTTCCGGCGTGATACAGCGTGGCGAAGTAGCAGATGTCGGCCGAGCCCTGGGATGCCTCGACGATCCGGCCGGTGGCGAGGGTGAGGTCGTGGCGGGACTCGACGGTGTCCTTGGTGATGAAGGCGTAGCCCAAGGACCACTTGTCGATGATGTCCGGGCGGATCGGCGGCTCGGTGTGGTCGTACAGCCAGCGGGCGCAGCGGGCCGCGATCTCGACGGTCGGCTCGCGCAGGAATCGGCGGCGCCAGTACCGGTCGGCGCAGATCAGCCAGGCGTCGGTGACGAAGTCCGCCGACGGGATCTGAAAAGGGGGCTCGAGGTCCGCGTCGACCAGCTCGGCGGCGAGATCCTCGCAGACTCGGTCCAACTCGCGGGAGTCGGTGGAGGCTGCCTGACCGAGCCGCGCGTTGATCGATGCGACGTCCATGTGCCCCCTTCCGTCGGATCTTCTCCGGATATGTACCACACGGATGCGGACCGGATCGGTACATACTGCGAACATGCGGGTCGACGTGGTCACCGCGGTACACGCCGCGTATGCCGGCTACCTGCCAGCAGCATGGGACTCGCTCCATCAGCAGCGCCATCCCCACTGGACATGGCGGGTTCAGATCGACGGGCCACCCGGCGAGATTCGCGAGACGCTGACCGCCTGCGGGGCGGCGGACGACGGCCGTGTCCGGATCGGTGCGCATGGCACCCAGGAAGGCCCCGGCGTCGCCCGTAACATCGCCCTCGGTGAATGCACCGCGCCGCTGGTCCAGAACCTCGACGCCGACGACGAGCTCGAGCCCGACGCGCTCGCCGCCCTCAGCGGCGCGCTCACCGCCCATCCCACCGCCGGCTACGCGGTCGGCCACGCCCGTGACCTGCACGCGGATGGCACCCTGCGCACTGCGCGGCTGGCGGTGCCCGCCGGGCCGCTGGCCCGCGGCGCGCTGGCCATCGCGTGGGCGTCGGCCTTCCCTGACCACACCCTGCCACCCGTGCACCCGGCCGGGGTGATGTGGCGCCGCAACCTGCTCCTCACCATCGGCGGATGGGCTGCGCTGCGCGGCGTCGAGGACACCGCGACCCTCATCGCCGGCTCCGCCCTCGCCACCGGAATACTGCTCGACCTGCCCACCCTGCGCTACCGCCGTCACGACGCACAGCGATCCCGCCGCAGCGGCAATTTCTCCGGGGGGGGGGTCAATATTTGCTCATCTGGCAGCGCGCCGCCCTCCTCGCCGCCGGGCCCCCGTGGGCGGAACGATGACCAGCGCCACTCAGGCGGTCAGGCGGTTAGGCGGACGGGCGGTCAGGCGGTCGGGCTGACCAGGCGGTCGAGGTTCGCCAGCGACTTCTCCAGCATCGTCAGCGGCACCACCGGCCAGCTCACCCGGGCCTTCCACTTCTCCGACACGGCGCTCCAGTCGCAGTAGGAGGTGACGTCGGTGGTGTGGTCGTCGACCGGCGCGAGGGCGTAGCCGTAGACGTGGCCGATCGGGGGGTGCTCGATGCCGCCGACCGTCCACTCGACCAGGGCGTCGGGCTCGATGCGGGTGACGACGTTGCGCACCCGGTACTTGCCCATCGGAATGTCGCCGAGGGGCTCGCGGTCCATGTCCATCTCGAACGCGTCGCCGGCGCGCGTCACGCGCCGGGCGTCGCCGGCGGCCACGAGCATGCCCGAGCCGTCGATCCGGACATGGCCGTCGGGGTCGGTGACGAGCTCGAAGATCCGCTCGGCCGGGGCGGAGATCCGGCGGGTGGTGGAGATGCGCTGCTCGTCGGCCACGGGTGCTCCTTCGCGTCGGGATGGATCCCGATGGATCCAGGGTGCGGTGCCGCCGGTCACGACCGCGGGCCCGCGGTGATCCGGATCACGCCCCACCGTTGTATATGCCGGGACCGATCGGCGCTCAACCGATACCGCCGCCCATTCCGGTGAGCCGCCGCCGCAGCGCTGAGCTGCGGTGCCACGCGCCCGAGCGGCGTTTCCCCCGCGCCGGTCGGCGCCGCGAGCCCGCAGGTGTGGTCACCCGTTGTTCAGCTTGCCGTCGCGGGGAGTTGGGTCGACATCACGGCCCGCAGCAAGTCGGTTTCCGACCCGTAATACCGTGTGCCGGGAAGAGGCGGTCCAGCCCCCTTGTCCGCCCCCTTGTCGTCCCGCGGATCTTCGGAGTGCACCCATGACAGCCGACGCGTCGCCCCAGCAGGACCCGGGCGCTCGGATCGACACCTCCGTGCCGCACTCTGCGCGGATCTGGAACTACTGGCTGGGCGGCAAGGACTCCTACCCGGTGGACCGGGAGGCCGGCGACGAGTACCTCAAGATCTTCCCCGGCATCGCCGAGCTCGCCCGCGCCTCCCGCGGCTTCCTCACCCGGTCGGTGACCTGGCTCGCCGCCGAGGCCGGCATTCGCCAGTTCCTCGACGTCGGCACCGGCCTGCCCACGGCCGACAACACCCACGAGGTCGCCCAGCGGGCCGCGCCCGACGCCCGGATCGTCTATGTGGACAACGACCCGCTGGTGCTCGTCCACGCCCGCGCGCTGCTTGTCGGCACCCCGCAGGGCGCCACCGACTACCTCGACGCCGACCTGCGCGACCCGGCCGCGGTGCTCGCCGGCGCCGCCCGCACCCTCGACCTCGACCAGCCGGTCGCGCTGATGCTCATGGGGGTGCTGGGCCACATCGCCGACGACGCCGAGATCCGCCGGATCGTCGACGCCCTGCTGGCCCCGCTCGTCCCCGGCAGCTACCTCGTCAGCTACGACGGGACGCTACCCGCGGACGGCGGGGAGTTCGACGCGGCCCAGGACGAGTACAACGACAGCGGCGCCGTGCCCTACCTCCTGCGCACCCCGGAGCAGCTCGCCCGCCGTTTCGACGGCCTCGAACTCGTCCCGCCCGGCGTCGTCCCGCACACCCACTGGCGGCCCGCCCCCACCGCGAACGGCAGCCTTCCCCCCGCCGTCGACGGCTACTGCGGCGTGGCCCGAAAGTCCTGACGTGGACGTGAGCGGGGCCGGGGATTTCGACTACGAACTACACGGCGGCGGTTACGCGGCGCACCGGCGGGCCGACCCCCGGATTGAGGCCCAGGTACACGCCGCCCTTGGGGGCGCACGCACCGTGCTCAACGTGGGGGCGGGCGCCGGCTCGTACGAGCCGGCAGATCGCTACGTGGTCGCCGTTGAGCCGTCGGCCGCCATGCGCGCCCAGCGGCCGCGCGACCTGGCGCCGGCGGTCAACGCGACCGCGCAGGACCTCCCGTTCGACGACGACGCGTTCGACGCCGCGATGGCCACAGTGACCGTGCATCAGTGGTCGGATGTCCAGCGGGGGCTGCGCGAACTGCGGCGCGTCACTCGCGGTCCCGTCGTGGTGCTCACCTTCGACGGTGACGCGTTCGACCTGCTGTGGCTCGCCGAGTACACGCCGGCGCTGGTCGAGGCCGACCGCCGCCGGTTTCCCGACATCGACCTCATCTGCGCGCTGATCGGTACGCGGGTGAGCGTCGAGCCGGTGCCGATACCCATGGACTGTGTCGACGGGTTCACCAAGGCCTACTACGCCCGTCCGGAGCGGTTCCTCGACCCGGCGGTGCGCCGGGCGCAGTCGGTGTGGGGCTTCATCAGCGACGCCGACGAGACCCGGGCGGTCGACCACCTTCGACGTGATCTTGGATCGGGAAGCTGGGACCGGCGACACGGGCACCTTCGGACCCAGCCCGAGTTCGTCGGGGCGCTCCGACTCGTCGTCGGCCATCCCTGAGCCCTGGGCCGGCAGGTCAACCCAGGGGGTGGACCCGCCTGGTCGGCTACTCGTCGGCCATCGCTGCAACAGGCGGCGCATGCTGGTCCGTAGGAAGAACCTCACCGGCCGGACCGACATCGCCGAAAGGATCAAGGACGGCCGGGTCGCCGTCGACTTCCTGCGCCCGCTGGACGTGCAGGCCGCCGAGATCACGACCGAGGTCGGGCGGGCCCTGTTCGCGCTGGTCCCGCGGGGGATCCCGATGCTCGTGATCGGCGTGAGCGTCGGGATGGCGCGGCCCGGATCGGTCGCGGCGTACCCGCTCGGCGCGGTGAGCCTGCTGCTCGCCATCGTGATCTCCGTCGCGACCGCCTACCTCGTCGCGATCGCCGGCTTCTGGCTGGTGGAGACCCGCGGCCTGCAGGTGTTCTATCTGGTGGTCTCGGGGTTCCTGGCCGGGCTGTTCGTGCCCATCCGGCTGTTCCCGCACTGGTTGTGGATCGCCGCCCAGGCGACGCCGTTCCCGTCGATGATGACGTACCCGATTGACATCCTCGCCGGCCGCGTGGGCCTCGCCGGCGCGCTCACCCTGCTCGCGGCGCAGCTCGCGTGGCTGGCCGGCGTCGGCGGCCTCGGCCAGGCGCTGACCCGCGCCGGCCGTCGCCACCTCGAGGTGCAGGGTGGCTGAGCTGCGGGGTGGCTGAGGTGCGGGGTGGCTGAGGTGCGGGGTGGCTGAGGGACTCACCTTTCGGGTTCGGCTGCGTCCCTACCGGGTGGTGCTCGCCGCTCGGGCCAGCTCCCAGACCTCCTACCGGGCGAACTTCGTCCTCGACCTGGTCAGCTCCCTGCTGTCCGCCGCCGTCGAGCTGGCCGAGATCTGGGTGCTGTTCCATGCGGTGACCCGGCTCGGTGGGCTGGAGTTTCACCAGATGCTGCTGGTGTTCGGCCTTGCCGACCTGGCCTTCTCCCTCGCCGACCTGGCCTTCGGACACTGCGACAACCTGCCCACGTATCTGCGGGCCGGCACTCTCGACGTGTTCTACCTGCGGCCGCAACCGCTCCTGCTGCAACTGGTTACCAGCGACATCAGCCTGCGGCGACTGGCGCGTGCGGCTGTCGGTCTGGTGGCGCTCGGTGCCGGGCTGGCCGTCAACGACGTCGCCTGGGGCGTGGGCGACGCCGCGCTGCTGGTGGTGGCCCTGGTCAGCGGCTGGGCGACGTTCGCGGCGATGTTCGTGCTGGCGGGAGGCCTGCAGTTCTTCCTCCTCGATGGGGAGGAGATGACCAACGCGTTCGTCTACGGGGGGCGCTACGCCGCCACCCAGCCGGCGTCGGTGTGGTCGCGACCTCTCCAGGCGGTGTTCGGATTCTTCTTCCCGATGGCCTTCACCGGGTTCCTGCCGACGTTGCGGCTGCTCGACCTGCCGGCGCCCGCGTTGCTGCCGACGTGGCTGGCCTGGTGCGGACCGCTCGCCGCGCTCTGGGCGTGGGCGATGGCGCTGCTGTGCTGGCACTGGGGTGTGCGGCACTACCGCGGCGGCGGCGGCGGGTGAGGCAGCCGGTGGGTGAGGCAGTCGGCGCGTGAGGCAGTCGGCGCGTGAGGCAGTCGGCGGAAGAAGATCAGGGTGACGGTGAAGAGGGCGAGGGGGACGGTGAAGAGGGCGAGGGGGACGGCGGATGAGCGCGATCGTCGAGACCGCGGGGCTGACCCGGGAGTTCACCGTGCGCGACGGGCCTCGCCGGCGGCGGCTGACCGCCGTCGACGACCTGACCGTACGGATCGAACCCGGCGAGGCGGTCGGCTACATCGGTGCCAACGGGGCCGGGAAGTCCACCACGATCAAGATGCTGACCGGCATCCTCGTTCCCACCAGCGGCACGGTGACCACCTGCGGGCTGCGTCCGGTCAAGGACCGGCGCCGGCTCGCCCGCCGGATCGGGGTCGTGTTCGGTCAGCGCTCCCAGCTCTGGTGGGATCTGCCGGTGCGGGAGTCCTTCCGGATTCTGGCCGCGATCCATGGTCTGCCCGCCGCCGTGGAGCGGGCCCGCACCGAGGAGCTGGTCGACCGGCTCGAGATGGCCGACTTCCTGACCACCCCGGTCCGGCAGCTGTCCCTGGGCCAACGGATGCGCGCCGAGGTCGCGGCCGCGCTGCTGCACGGCCCCCGGCTGGTGATCCTCGACGAGCCGACGATCGGCCTCGACGTCCTGTCCAAGCAGCGGCTGCGGGAGTTCCTCATCGCCATGCGTCGCACCGACGGCACGACACTGTTACTGACCACCCACGACATGGGTGACGTCGAACGGCTGTGTGACCGGGTCCTGGTCATCGACCACGGCCGGCTGGCCTACGACGGCGACCTGGTCGGCCTCGGGCGGACCACCGGTGCCGAGCGGGTGCTCGTCGTCCACCTCGCCGCGCCGTCCCCGGACCTGATCGGGATCGGCGGGGCCCGCCACCTGTCCAGCGAGGCACACGGCCTGCGCCAGAGCCTCGCGTTCGACGCCGAGACCACCACCGCCGCCCGGGTGTTCGCGGCGGTCGCCGAACGGGCCGAGGTCCTCGACTTCACCGTCGAGGAGCCCGACATCGAGGATGTCGTCCGCCGGATCTACGCCGCCCGCCGCTGACCGCCCCGAACCCGCCGAACCCGCCGCACCTGCCGCACCAGGGCTCCCTTCCGTGATCGGCCCGGGGATGGTCAGGCCATACGGACGGGTCAGCCCAGGCGGACGGCGAGCAGGGCGGTGTCATCCTCGGTGTCGGCGTCACGGCCGAGCGCGGCCAGCGCCCGGTCGCAGACCTCCTCGGGGGTGCCGTGCGCGGTGGCTCCCGCCCGCAGCAGCTCCATCCCCTCGTCGACCGGTCGGCGGCGGTCCTCGACCAGGCCGTCGGTGAAGAACAGCAGGGTGCTGCCCGGCTCCACCGTCAGCTCCGTCTCGGGATAGTCCGGCAGGCCGGCGCTCAGCGGCGGCCCGGGTTCGAGACGTACATAGCGGGCCGGCTCGCGCGGGGGGATCAACAGCGGCGGCAGGTGCCCGGCGGAGGCGAGGACGAGCCGGCCGTTGCCGGGGTCGAGCAGCGCGAATGCCGCCGTCGCGATCCGGCCCTGCTCGAGCCGGTTGGCAGCCGCGTCGAGCAGGGCGAGCACCACCCCGGGGCTGGTCTGGGCGACGGCATGGGCGCGCACCGCGGCGCGCAACTGGCCCATCGTCGCCGCCGCGTGGATCCCGTGGCCCATCACGTCGCCGATGACCAGCGCGATCCGGCCGTCGTCGAGGGGCAGCACGTCGTACCAGTCGCCGCCGACCAGAGCCCCGGCGCTGCCGGGCAGGTAACGCCAGGCGAAGGCGAGCCCGGGGATCTCCGGCAGGCGCTGGGGCAGCAGGCTGCGTTGCAGGGTGACCGCGGTCCGGCGTTCCTGCTCGTACTGGCGGGCGTTGCCGATCGCGACCGTCGCCCGGTCGACGAGCTCGGCGACCACGCGTTGCTCGTCGTCCTCGTAGGCGCGGCCCTCGGGGGCGGCGAGTCCGACCGCCGCCACCGGCCGACCGCCGAGGACCATCGGCAGGGCCAGCCGCGTGCCGTCCGGGGAACGGGCCGGCCGGCCGGTGCGCAGCGCCTGGGTCATGCCCCCGCCGTCCGGGACGCCCCGGCCGCCCAGTCGGCCGCGGATCGCGACGGCGGCCGGGTTCTGCACCGGGACCACGGAGCTCTGGTGAGCCGGGTCCGGGGTCGCGTGGTCGCCGGTGGTCGCGTCGCCAATGTTCGCGTCGCCGATGCTCGCGTCGTCGCCGGCGGTTGGTGGTGGGCCGGCGCGATCGGCGACGGCGACGATCTCGACGCCGCCCTCCTCGTCGAACCGGCACGCCGCGGCCCGCCCCGCGTGCCACGGCACGAGCAGGGAGACGAGGTGCTCCAGGATGCGCCGGGTGTCCAGGGTGGAGGTGAACAGGTCCGTCGCGGCGGCGAACAGCGTGGTGCGTTCCCGGGCGTCGCGCTCCACGGTGAACAGCCGGGCGCGTTCGAGCGCCAGCGCCGTCTGCGTCGCCAGCGCCTGGACGAAGGCCCGCTCGTCGTCGTCGAACAGGCGGGAGTGGTCGAAGGAGAACCGCAGTGCGCCGAGGGTGCGGTCGCCGACGAACAGCGGCAGCACACACATCGACACCGCCGTGGGCTCCAGCTCGGCGAGGTCGGGGTACCGGGCGTCGCGCTCCCGGCGTGACTCCAACCAGACCGGCTCGCCGCTGCGCAGCGCGTCCGTGGCCGGCAGCCGGTCGTCGAGCCGCTCCGCCCGCAGCGCCGCGATCATGCTCTCGCCGTAGCCGACCGACCCGGGGATGGCCAGCCGCCCGCCGCCGTGCGGGATCAGCAGGACCCCGCCGCTGGCGCCGAGCGCCTTCGCGCCCTGCGAGACGACGGCGGCCGCGACCTGCTCCGGGGTGGTCGCCCGGGCCAGGGCGGCGGTGACCCGCTGCAGGCGGGCGGAGCGCTCCGCCGTGCGCTGGGCGACCACGACCACGTCGAGGGTGTCCAGCAGGTACTGCTCGAAGCCGCGGGTCCGCAGCGTGCCCTCGCCGCGTTCGGCGGCGCGCAACTGCTCGACCAGGGACCCGATGTACCAGCGCCGGAACGCCACATGCTGGGGCGGAGACTCGAGGGTGAGCAGCCTGGCGGCGCGGGCGTAGTCCTCGATCTCCTCCAGCGCTGCCAGGTACTGTTCGGCGTCGGCCGCCGTGCTCAGCGGGAGGACCAGCTCCAGCGGGGTGCGCGGCCGCCCGGCCGACGAGGCCGCCAGCGCCTGCCGTTTGATCGCCTGGCGGGGCCCGGCGAACCGGGTCGTGACCGTCCCGAGCAGTTCGGCCAGTCGCTCCGGCACGGCCGCGCTGGCACCGGAGGCCGCGCCGCCCGCGGCCAGCGCGAACTCCCGGACCAGACCGTCCACATGATGCTTCGCCGCAAGCAGGAGATCGGTGGGCACGTCGCCGAGACGGACGAGATGCCCCGGCGATGACGTGGGCTGCCCGCCGGCGGACAGGTTGATCGTGCCGACGCCGCGCAGGCCGCTCATGCCCCTGATCCCGACCGCGCGCGCCCCGCCGCTGTCGGCCAAACCCTGGCCCTGCGTCGAACCCTGGCCCTGCGTCGAACCCTGGTCCTGCGTCGAAGCGTCGGCCGGCGCGGACCCGCCGGCCTGCGCCGCGGTAGCGGCCCGCCGTCGGGTCGGGGGAGTCCGTGCCGGGGGAGTCCGGCCGCTGCGTGCGGCGTTCGGTCGACTCTCGCCGGCGCCCGGGCCCGTTCCGGTGCCGGCACCCGCGCCGTCGCCGTCCCCGGCGAACTCCGCCCAAACGATCTTTCCTGCCGCCACCGGCTGGACTCCCCAGCGGGTGGCCGAGGCGGCGACCAGTGCCATGCCCCGCCCGGTCAGCCCGTCCCCGCCGGCCGGGGGGCGAAGCGGCATCGTCGGGCTGCTGTCGCTGACCTCCACCCGCAGCGCCGCGCCGTCGGCGAGGATCCGTACCTCGATCGGGGCGGCCCCGTGCAGCAGGGCGTTGGTCGTCAGCTCGCTGAGCACCAGGCGGACGTCGTCCACGGCCGGCTCCCACCGGGTGCCGGCGAGCATCCGGACGGCCAACTTGCGCACCCGGTCGATCCCGCCGGAACGGGCGTCGAGGCGCATCGTGGCCCGATCGCTGCCGGCGGCACCGTCCTCACCCGTCGCGCCGCCCTCACCCGTCGCGCCGTTCTCGCCCGTCGGGCCGTTCTCGAGATCACCCACCTGCCCGGCGGAAGCACCCGTCTGCCCGGCAGCCCCGGCCGGCTCGCGCTCACCGCGCCCGCCAGGCCCGGCGGCGACGGCGTCGTTCACCTCGCTGTGCCTGCCCACCCTGCCGGCCTCCCGTCCGACCGACCACTCCTGATGGCGGCCAACCCTAGATACCGGCCAACCTTGATTGCTCTGACGCGGTGCGACCCTTGACTCGACGCGCCCCTGACGCGGCGCGGCCCGGCAGCCTGCCTGCCGTTCACTGCCGGTGGCGCACTGCGCCCTTCGGCGAGGTCAAGCATGCCAGAAAAGTCGGTGATGCCCAGGACGACGCCCCCCGAACCGGCTGCCGGTGACCCGCCGCCGACTGCCGCTCGTAGGCGGATCAGCCCAGGTCATGGTGCCTGACGCAGGTATTGCGGCCGGGCGCGTCGGGATCGTCACGGCGCCCGGCCGCGGCATGTTTCGGTCGCGTGACGTATGCCCGCCGCGGGTTTCCGGCGGCGCGCGGGGGAATAGGCATTGCGCGCCGTGAGGCGCCATGCCCGTCGTTCCGCCCTGGTCGCCTGATGTCGGACAGGCGGGGCTGGACGGGTCGGGGCCGGCGTTTCGGGCCGGTTCCTGGCGGATCGCTTCACACCGGAGAGGACGCAACATGCCCGTATCAGCCTCCACGCGCCGCACCTGGTCGCCCGCCGCAGACGTTCCCCCGCTCGCGTCCTGGCGCAGCGCGGGCGCCTGCGGAGCCGGTGATCTCGATCTGTTCTTCGCCCCTGACGGCGTGCCCCGCCGCGAACGCACCCGGCGGGAGGCGGCGGCGAAGGCGGTCTGCGGCGGGTGCCGGGTGCGACGGGAATGCCTGGGCTACGCCCTGCGCACAGGCGAGCGGTTCGGCGTCTGGGGCGGGCTGACCGAATGGGAACGGGCCCGCATCGGCCAGCCGTGACGGTCGTCGTCCGGCTCCGCCCGCGCCGTGCCGCAGGCGGC
>NZ_JAMQQF010000133.1 GCF_023716945.1 Frankia sp. AiPs1
GCCGGGCCTCGACCTCGTCGCGGGCCGCGGCGATACGCGCCTGCAGCCGCCGGCCCGCCGCGGTGACCTCGGGGATGCGGGCGCGCCGATCACGCGGGTCGAGGCGGCGGACGACGAGCGCGTCGCCTTCGAGCCGATCCAGCAGCGACGTCAGCGTGGTCTTGTCGACGCCGAGCTCCCGGCCGAGCTGGAGCTGGGTGCGGCCGGCCTCGACGCCGAGCGCGGTCAGCACGATCCAGTCGCGCACGCCGGCCAGGCCGTGCCCGCGGGCGACCGTGTCGAGCTCTCCCCGCATGCGCGCGGCTGCCCGGTTCAGCAGCCAGGTGAGATCCGCGGGCGGCGACCCGGCGGGGCGGGACCCGGCGGGCGGCGACTCGGTGACCTGGCCCGTCCCCGGCTTCGCCGACGGCTCCACCTGCAGCTTCGCGGAGAGAGGCGACGGAACGGGCACGGGTTCGATCCTAGCGGATACCGTCCTGGACAAGATGTTCCCGTTGCAGATGTTCCGAACTCGGATCATCGGCTACAGTGACCCGCGGCTCCCCACGCCACATCGCTCCCCACGCCACATCGCTCTTCATGATCGCAAGGAGAAGGCACATGCCGACCATCGCCATCGTCGGGGCCGGCCCCGGACTCGGGCTGTCCATCGCGCGCCGCTTCGGCCGGGAGGGCTTCGCCGTCGCGCTGCTGTCCCGCACCCAGGCGACACTCGACGACCTCGCCGGCCAGCTCACCCAGGAGGGGATCACGGCGGCCGGGTTCGCCGCCGACGTCCTCGACCGGCCGTCCCTCGTCGCCGCGCTCGCCCGCGCCGAGGCGCAGCTCGGCCCGATCGACGTGCTGGAGTACTCCCCCGCGCCGGCCGGGCGGCAGAACGCCCTGAACCCGATCGTCGAGGCGCTCGACGTGACGGTGGAGAGCATCCAGCCGGAGATCGAGTACTACGTGTACGGGGCGGTTACCGCGGTCCAGCACGTGCTGCCCGGCATGATCGAGCGCGGTTCCGGAACGCTGCTGGTGACCACCGGGGCGTCGTCCGCGCTGGTCTTCCCGCGGATGGGCAACGTCGGCCTCGCGACCGCCGGGCTGCGCAACTGGGTGCTGGCCCTCAACGCCGCCCTCGCCGACAAGGGCGTGTACGCCGCCCACGTGCCGCTCGCGACGTTCATCGGCCGCGGCGGCCCCGAGACCCAGCCGGACACGATCGCCGAGCTCTACTGGGAGCTCTACACCAAGCGCGACCAGCCCGAGCGCCTCTACTCGACCCTCTGAGCGCCAGACTGGTGCTTGGGGCCTGATGCTTGGGGCCTGATCCTTGGGGCGCGGTGCCGGTCAGGGGCTGAGTTCGTGGCCGCAGAGGTTCGGTTCCACCACGACGAACCCGCTGCCGGCCGCATTGGCCTGGACGAAGGAATAGCACGTGGTGGGGCGGGCGGTGCCGGCACGGAAACTGATGGTACTGAGCAGTCCGTCGGCGTCGTAGCTGTTCACCGCGCGCAGGCCGTCGATGAATCCCTGCCGGGTCGGACAGCTTCCGGCGAGTTGCAGTCCGCGCAGGAAGATGTCGGCGCTGATGTAGGAGATCACCGCGATGTCCTGCTCGGGCTGGGCGACCTGCGGGGCGAACTGACGCATCGCCGCGAGATAGGCGTTGATCCCCGGTCCGCCGATCTCGAAAGGCTTGTAGAACACGGGCACGGCAATTCCCGCCGCCTGCGGACCGACGGCACGCAGCAACGCGTGGTCATAGCCGTTGGCGGACAGGACGACCTTCGGGTTGCGGCCCGCGCCGCGCAGCACGGTCAGGACGGCGACGAGATCCTTGGGCTCGATGACGCCGACGATGGTGTCCGCGCGGGCGGCGACGATTCGCCGGGCCACCGCCACCGGGTCGTCCACTCCCGTGGTGAAGGTGACCGTGTCCAGGACCCGGACCCCGGCCGCTGCCAGGCTGCGTGCGTACGTCGAGGCCGTGGTGGAGATGCCGGCCGACAGCGCGGTCTGCAGGATCACCGCGCGGCTGCCCCCCTGGTCCCGGACGAACCGGCCCTGGGTGTCGACGGCCGCGTCGGTGGCCGTGGTGGCGGCGAACATGTTCCGGTCCTGGGACCAGACCTGCTCCGAGGCCAGACCGGTCACCGGGACGCCCTGCTGGGCGAGGTAACCGGCGCTGCCCGACGCGGCGACGGACAGCTCGACGACACCGAAGACCCGCCGCTGCTCGACGAGGTCACGGGCGGCGATGCCGTTCGCCATCGGCGAGCCCTGGTCGTCGCGCCACTGGTAGACGACACGCCGCCCGTGGACACCGCCGGCGGCGTTCACCGCCCCGAGGCGCGCGTCGATTCCCGCCCGAGCCGCCTCGAAGATCGGCGAGACCGGCCCCGAATCCGGGTACAGCACGCCGAGATCGATCCGGTCGTCGCTCACCCCCGGGCTGACGCAGGCCGCGACCGACGAGGTGTCACCCGGTCCGCATCCCACGAGCGTGAACCCGGCGACGGCAAGCGCGGTGACGACCGCCCAGGCGCGCGGGCGGCGGCGGGTGGATGTCCGGTGGCGCGAGAACACGAGAACCCCTGAGCGGCCGTCGTGACAGAAGAGGACGCGACCCGAAAACGGGGCGGTGGAGGGCCTGGCTTCCCACCCCAATCACGGGATGACAATCCGCGGGTCGATCAGAAAGACAGAGACCGGAGCGAACCATATCAAGTCACCGCCATGAGGATGCCGCCGCCTGCACTCAGCGGCCGGGCACTCACCAATCGGGGAGAAGATTCACCAGAAACGTCGAATTCCCGTTCCCTGCCATTCACCCGCCGGCCACCGGCCAGCTTTCCGGTAACCCGCCTCGACCGAGATGGGCCGGGATTTAACCATCGACGGCCCCCGAGGATCCCGATTTTCTCGAGACACGTGATCAGCATTACAGCCGCCCCCCACTCGGAGCAGTCGGCCTGGCGCAGGCGGCGGATACCGTCGACGGGGTGACCGGAGACGGCGGGCATGCTGCCCGCGACGAGTACCGGACGCCGGTGGACGTGCTGCTCCTCGTGCTCCGCGAGGACCGGCTGCTGCTGACCCGGCGGGCCGGCGACATCTACGGCAGCGGGTGGTGGGCGCTGCCCAGCGGGCGACTCGAGCCGGCTGAGGACGTGGTGACCGCGGCCGTCCGCGAACTGGACGAGGAGCTGGGGCTGCGGGTCGAGCAGGACGGCGTCACCTTCGTCGGCGTCACCCACGCCCTGCCGCCGGACAGCGGCGCCCGGATCGGCTTCGGCTTCCTCGTCGCCCGTTGGGTGGGTGAGCCGACCATCCGGGAGCCGGAGCTGTGCTCGGCGCTGCGGTGGTGCGCGCCCGACGAGCTGCCGGCGCGAACACTGCCCTACACCAGAGAGATCGTCCGCCTGCACGTGCAGGGCGAGCACTTCTCCCGACCCGGTTGGCCGCCGAGCACCCCGCCTCACCCGGTGGCCTGAGCAGCAGACCGCTGGTGACCCGGTTGGTTGCACCCGCAGCGAAGCCGCGGCATCCGACATAACGTGGATATGGGTGGTGCAACCTCCAGCGGAGGAGCGGCGATGACGGACGACGCACGGGCTCTCGACACCTCGAAGAACGGACCCACCGGCGCTGCCGGACCCACCGGCGCTGCCGGACCGACCGGCGCTGTTGGGGCCACCGGCGCTGTCGGGGCTACCGGCGCTGTCGGACCAACCAGCACTGTTGGACCAACCAGCACTGTGCGGGCCAGCGACGCGGACCGGACACGCACCGCCGACTGGCTTGCCTGGGCGGCCGGCACCGGCCAGCTCACGCTGGACGAGGCGGACGAGCGGCTGGCCCGCGCCTACGCGGCCCGTACCCTCGACGAGCTCGCCCCGCTCACGGCGGACCTGCAGCCCAGGCCGCAACCGGCCGCGCCGCCGGCGCAGCGTCCCGGCCTGCGCGATCGACTGCACGGGCTCGAGCTGGTCGGCTCGCCGCACGCCGTCATCCCGGTCGCACTCCTCGCCCTCCTCCTGACCTTGTCGGTCGTGACGCACGGCGCCATGTGGTTCCCCTGGCCTCTGATCGTCGTTGGGATGATCGCCGGCAAGGCCCACCACCGCCATCACCACGCACCGGGACCCCACCAGCACCGAGACCGCTGATCTCCGGTCGGTCCAACCGTCGTCGAAGGCGCCGCCGGGCCCACGCCAGGGTGGATGCGATCAGGGCTGGCCGTAGCCGCGAACGAAGAGGCGGACGCAGGAACTCAGTGCGGCCTTGAGTTCTCGCTCGTCCGGGTCGGCGGAGGCGGCGCCGGCGATGGTCCCGAGTGCGGTGAGCTGCCAGCTGGTTCCCCACACAAGCGCGATGAACTGGCCCGCCGCACGAGTCGGATCGTCGAGGTAGAGCGCGCCGCCGTGCGCCAGACGGGCGAGCAGGCCGGTCACCTCGGCGAACACGGGCGCCGCGACCTGGTCGCGCCAGAGCGCGAGCAGTTCCGGCTGGCGCTCACCCTCCGCCTGCAGGAGTCGGCGCAGCGAGGCGGCGCGCGCGTTGCTGGCGATCGCGAGCAGCCGGCGGGCGAGGTCGTTGAGGCAGGTCTCAGCGTCGGGCAGAGGTCCGCGAAAGCCCGGGCTCGTCTCGCGCAGCACGTCGAGGGTGGCGGCCAAGTGCGTGTCGACGACGGCGCGGAACAGCGTCTCCTTGTCTCCGAAGTGGTTGTAGACGGTCTGCCGGGACACCGGCGTGGCGGCGGCGATCTCGTCGAGGGTCGTGGCCGCGTACCCCTGCCGGACGAACAGGCCGAGCGCCGCATCCATGATCGCCTCTCGCTTGGCGGGAAGCCCGCGCGGGGATGGCCGGGAGGGCCTGGCGGCATCGGCTGACACCCGTCCAGGCTATCTTTGGACAGTCATGTCCAACTCTCTAGACGCAGTCGTCCATCTGTCCCGAGGGTGGACCTCACGCGTCGCCCCAGTGGTCGACCAAGGAGATCAGGTGCCCACACCCAGACATCCCCAGACAGTGATCATCGGGGCCGGCCCCGCCGGGCTGACGGCCGCCTACCAGCTCGCGAGCCGCGGCGCGCCCGTCTCGGTGTACGAAGCCGACGATGTGGTCGGCGGGATCAGCCGGACCGTCGTGCGCGACGGTTGGCGCTTCGACATCGGCGGGCACCGGTTCTTCACCAAGGTGGCCCGCGTCGACGCACTCTGGCACGAGATCCTGCCCGAGGAGGACTTCCTGCTCCGTCCCCGGATGAGCCGGATCTACTACCAGGGCAAGCTCTATGACTACCCGCTGCGACCCCTGAACGCCCTGCGAAACCTCGGACTCCGGGAGGCAGCTTTCGCCCTCGGGTCCTACCTGCGCGCGCGCCTCCGGCCGCCGCGCGACCAGCACGCGAACTACGAATCCTGGCTGGTCGCCCGGTTCGGCTGGCGGCTTTACCGAACCTTCTTCAAAACGTATACGGAGAAGGTGTGGGGAATTCCAGTCAGCCAGATGCCCGCCGACTGGGCGGCGCAGCGGATCAAGAATCTCTCCCTTGCGGCAGCCGTCCTGGACGCGATTCGTCCCGGCCGGAACCGGAAGGAGATCACGAGCCTCATCGAGGAGTTCCACTATCCCAAGTACGGGCCGGGGATGATGTGGGAGGAAGCCGCCCGCAAGGTCGAGAAGATGGGCGGCACGTTGACGATGAATGCCACGGTCACCGCGGTGCATCGGGAGAACGGTCGAGCGGTCGCCGTGACCGTCACCGCCGGGTCCGGGCAGCGGCACCGGCTGGCCGCCGATCACGTTATCTCCTCGACGCCACTGTCGACGCTCATCACCAGCATGGATCCGCCCGCACCTCCATCGATCCTCGAAGCAGCCCGGGACCTGCGCTATCGCGACTACCTGACCGTCGCCCTCGTCGTCCCGCGAGAGTTCAGCTTCCCGGACAACTGGATCTACATCCATGACCCGGGCGTACGGGTGGGCCGAATCCAGAACTACGGTTCCTGGTCACCCTTCCTGGTGAAGGAGGGACGGACCTGCCTGGGTCTGGAGTTCTTCGTCTTCGAGGGCGACGACATGTGGACCAAACCCGACGACCAGCTCATCGCCCAGGCGACCGCCGAACTGGAGGCCCTGCAGCTGATTCGTCCGGGCGCCGTCGAGGCCGGGTACGTCGTGCGCGTTCCGAAAGCATATCCCACCTACGATCAGCACTATCGGCGCAATGTCGAGATCATGCGGGAATGGCTGGCGGAGCACGCGCCCAACGTGCATCCGGTCGGCCGCAACGGCATGCACCGGTACAACAACGCCGACCACTCAATGCTGACAGCAATGCTCACCGTCGAAAACATCCTCGACGGCACGGAGCACGACGTCTGGACCGTCAACGTCGAACAGGAATACCACGAGGAGAGACTCACGAGCGGCGCCGGAAGGATCACGGGAACGGGCCGCGACGCTCCGATGATTCCCCGCGGCTGACCGTCCCCCGCCGCGGACCGGTCTGGCCGAGGACGACCCGCACCGACCCGGATCGACGCAGTAAGCAGCAGTAGACGCCGGGTGTCCGTCAGGCCTAGCGTCGGGCGGATGAGCCCGGAAGGCGACCTCGGCCGCAACGTGAGCGCCGAACCCGAACGCCCGAACAACAACGATGAGACGCGAGGAGTGGCATCAATGGGAATGCTGGCGGGCAAGGTCGCCCTGATCACCGGTGGCGCACGCGGGCAGGGTCGGGCGCACGCGGTCACCTGCGCGCGTGAGGGCGCCGACGTCATCATCGTCGACATCACCGAGCAGCTCTCGACCGTGGCCTACAAGATGGCGGTCCAGGCCGACGTCGACGAGACCGTGGCCCAGGTCGAGGCCCTCGGCCGGCGGGCGCTGGCCATCGAGGCGGACGTTCGGTCGCAGGCCGAACTCGATGACGTGGTCGCTCAGGGCATCGCCGCCTTCGGAAAGATCGACATTCTGATCGCCAACGCCGGCATCTGGACGCAGGCACCCTTCTGGAAACTCACCGAGGACCAGTGGGAGGAAATGATCGGCGTCAACCTGACCGGGGTGTGGAAGTCCGCCAAGGCGGTCACCCCGCACATGATCGAACACCGGAGCGGCTCGATCGTCATCACCTCGTCGGTCAACGGGCTGGAACCCGGCCAGAACTACGCCCACTACGTCTCCGCGAAGCACGGCGTCATCGGTCTGATGAAGAACATCGCGTTGGAGCTGGCCCGCTACGGGATTCGCTGCAACTCCATCAACCCGGGCGCGATCCTGACCCCGATGACCGACCACCAGGCGGCCTGGGACATGTTCGCCGGCCACCCCGGCGGCACCGCGGCCGACATGATCGAGGGCGGCTACCACTACGGCGCGCTGAAGGGCACGACGTTCCTGGACCCGCAGGCCATCGCCGACACCGCGCTCTACCTCAATTCGGACCTGGCCGCGAACGTCACCGGCGTGACCATCCCCGTCGACGCCGGCCACCTGCTCATCCCCGGTGTCAACGCGAATCCCGTGCGGTAGGCGGAGAAACTTCTCCGCAGCAAGCGTCGGAAGACCCGCCGACAGTTGTCGGTATGCTCACCATCAGTTGTCACTCGAGCCGACATCCGCTTTCGAGCTGACCAGCAGCACTCAATTGATCTTCCTGCGGACTGATCCTTCGACTGGAAGGAGTGTAGGTGGCCGACGCATATTCGACAGCATCTTCCGCACACCCCATACTCAAGATCGAAATGCCCGAGGACAGCGACGTGTTCCGGTCCGAACGGATGGCCCGGTCACTGCGCGCGGACCTTGCCTCGGTTCCGGGCCTGATCCTCGGGCCCGGACCGGCCGGCACTCACCCGGCGCAGGCAAAGACGCAGGCAAAAGGACCCGCAGTCCCCACCGATCCCACCCTGTGGATCTTCGGTGCCACCGCTCTGGGCACGTTGTCCCGCATGGTGGTCGACGTCGTGAAGGCGTGGTGTGCCCGGGATCGACATCGCTCGGTCCGCCTGGTGAACGGGGAAAAGTCAGTCGAGGTCACCGGTCGGCCGGACGCCGCGCAGGAGAGGATCATCGAGGACTTTCTGCGGGACACCGGATCGTGAACCAGCCGAGGCACCGCCGCGCACTGCTCATCGGAGTGGCCGACTACATCGACGGCTACTTCGGCCCCCTACCATGCGTTCACGAGGACCTCCGACAGCTCGCCGCCGTGCTGGAACATCGCACGATCGGCGGCTTCGAACCGGTCCAGGTGATCATCGATCCGACCGCGGACGCGATGCGGCTCGCCATCGACGACTTTCTCGGTTCGGCCGGCCCGGACGACCTCACCCTGCTTTACGTGAGCGGGCACGGGGTGCGGGACGTGGCCGGCACCGGCGAGTTCTTCTTCATCACGCACGACTCCGATCATGCGAACGTCGGTGCGCACACGACCGTGTCCGCGACCTTCGTCAACGACCAGCTCGAATCCTGCCGGGCACCGCAGAAGATCGCGATTCTCGACTGCTGCCTCAGTGGTGGCTTCGCGATGGGTTTCCGCACCCGGGAGGCCAAGTCCGGCGGGTCGGCCTCGGCGGCCCCGCTGACCAGTCGCGGAGTTTACGTACTTTCCTCCTCCGGGCCCGGCGAGAATTCCTACGCGGGCCCGGTCGGGGCAGGCGGCCAGGCTCCTTCGGTCTTCACGGGCGAACTGGTCGAGGCGCTGCGGACCGGTGCGGCTGATCACGACGGTGACGGCAGGGTCTCCGTGGACGAGTTGTTCGACCACGTGAACAGCCGGCTGCGGCTGCGCGACGAGGAGACCCGCCAGATCCCGGTCAAGTCGGCCATCGGGGTGAACGGCCGCATTGTTCTCGCGGACAATCCGCGAACCGGCGCCGCACGATCCCGGCAATCGGGCCCGACCACGGCTCCGACGGCCGACCAGGCAGCGAAGCCGGGCGGCGATCCGCGCCGGCAGCCCGACCGCTGGGTCCAGCTGCTGAGCTACTACCAGGCATGTCTGCGCGGAGAGTCGGCCGGGGGCATCTACGATCTGCGCGCCGCCAGCCCCGACTACGTCTGCCTGCGTGGGCGGGAGCGTTTCCTGTCCGGGGACGCGGACGAAGACGGCTACCTCCCTGTGCCTCCCGAAGCCGCCGAGCTCGTGGCCCGCGTGCAGGCCGAGGGCGGCGAGCTGGTCGCCGGCTACCCGATGGTCGTCCTGGCTCCCGCATCCGGGGCCAGAGGGCCGCGGAAGTCACGCGTCGCGCCGTTGCTGACTCGCAGCGTCGAGATCGTCCAGGACGGCTCCGGATGGCGCCTGAAGTTGGACTCGGTCGCGAGCCCCGACCCGGCGCTCGCGCGGGAGGTCCTCGGCGAACAGGAGGCCGCCGACCTGCTGACGACCTACCAGTCCACCTGGCAGGCGGACCAACCCGAGAGGCTGGCGTTCGAGGCGCGCCATCTGCTGAGAGACTTCTACGCACTTCCGATGGTCCAGGAACTGCTGCCGCTCACGCTCGAGGAGCACATAGACATCCGGACGCGGGAGTGGGCGCACGGAACGTCGCGGCGCTTCTTCGCGTCCCGCAGGACACCGCCACCCGGAAGCTGCTTGATGACCTGCATTACATCTCCACGCATTCGTCACAGATCGCGCAGACCGCGCTCGACGCCCTACGAGCCGACTCGGCTCCCGCGCCGTCTCCGGGGTCCACCGATGCGGCCGTGCGCCTCGTGACGCCGTGGCAGTCGAACGACGCCCAGCGCAGGGTGCTGCATTCCGCGATGACCAGTCGAGTCACCGTTGCCACCGGACCGCCGGGGACCGGCAAGAGTCAGCTGGTGGCCAATCTCGTCGCCACCGCGGTCGCGAACGGACAGCGCGTGCTCGTCGCATCGACCAACAACCGCGCCGTGGACGAGGTGTGGGAACGCTGCGAGAACGAGATCCCGGGCCTGCTGGTGCGCACCGGCAGTGCCTTCGGCGCGACGAACAACCGGCAGCGTGAGCTGCAGTCGCTGGAAGAATTCGGAAACCGGGCAACGCCGCACCAGACCCCGACCACCTGCGCCATCCGACTGGACAGGGCCAGGTCGGCCGAGACCACGTTGTATGAACAGCTGGCGGGGAAGGCTCGGCTGGAGCAGGACCTGCTCGACCTCACCGAGGAGCAGGGAGGCGTCGCGGGCGAGCTGCAGGTGGACTCGGCGGGACTGGCCCAGCGGCTCGGCAGCGAGGCGGCGCGGTGGGCGGCGCAGGCCGCCCGGACGGCGAAGGCCTGGTTCTTCGGCCGGTCGCGGCGCTCCCGGCTCCTGACGAAGCTCGGCGTCGACGGCGAACCGACCGCCGAGCGGTGCGCACTCGTGGCGCAGTTCGCCGAACTCGAATCCAGGCGGACGGGATTTCTGGCGAGCCTGGCGAACATGCCGGTCGATTCCGGTCTCCTCACCGATCTGCGCCAGCGCGAACAGGATGTGCTCACCGCCTCACGGGACCTGGTGGAGGTCGATCTCGGACACGCATCCGCCGCAGGCCGACGCGCGATCGCCGCCCTCCTGCAGACCGCGAGAACGGGGGGGCGCGACTGGTCCGAACTGCGGGCCGTGCTGCCGTATGTGCGGGGCTGGGCGGTCACCGCACTGTCGGCGCGCCGTTTCCCGACGGCTCCGGGACTGTTCGACCTGGTCATCGTCGACGAGGCCAGCCAGTGCTCGATCCCGGCGGTCCTGCCGCTGCTGTTCCGCGCCAAGCGCGCACTGATCATCGGCGACGCGATGCAGCTTCCCCACATCGCCACCCTTCCGCCCGCGAAGGAGGCAAAGATACGGCGCGAAACCGGCCTGGACGCGGACTGGCTGGCCGACCGCTGCCTGTCCTATCTGCGGTATTCGAGCTTCCATGCCTTCGACCGCACCGTCGATGGCGCAAGCCTGCTCCTGGACGAGCACTATCGGTGTCATCCAGCCATCGCAGGTCTG
The DNA here is from genome assembly GCF_023716945.1 of Frankia sp. AiPs1. Classification (GTDB taxonomy): domain Bacteria; phylum Actinomycetota; class Actinomycetes; order Frankiales; family Frankiaceae; genus Frankia. The sequence goes on from NZ_JAMQQF010000133.1 coordinate 10,969, forward strand.
GCGAACCGGCTCTTCTACGGCGACCGGCTCACGGTGCTCACCGACGTCCGCGCCCAGCGGCGCGCCGACCTGGATCCGCTGTGCTGGGTCGACGTGGCGGGTCGGGCCGAGAATCCGGCCGACGGCTCCTGGCTCAACCGGGCGGAGATCGACGCGGTCAACCACCAGATCACGTCGCTGCTCGGCGCACTACCGCCGACGGGGTCCATCGGGGTGGTCACCCCGTTCAGGGCACAGAGTGCGGCCATCTCCGCGATCTGGGCTGCCCGCGAGCCCGAGCGGGTCAAGGTCGGCACGGTGCACACCTTCCAGGGCGGTGAACGTGATGCCATGATCTTCTCCCTCGTCGCCGCCGAGGGCATCAGACCGGGCACTGCGTCCTGGCTGGAGCAGCAGGCCAACCTCTGGAACGTCGCCATCACCCGGGCTCGTTCGCATCTGATCGTCGTCGGCGGCAGCCACTACTGGCGGTCGCGCGGTGGACTCGGCGGCAGTCTGCTGGCTGCCGCCCAGCAGAGCCCGGGGTCCATGCAGCGCGACGCCGTCGGAGACACGCAGTACGAGTACCGGCTGAGACTCGCCGAGTTGCTGGCCGTGACCTACCCGCGTACGGCTGCCCAGTTCGGTCTGACCGTCGGCGGCTATCCGGCCGATGCCGTGGTGACTACGAGTGCCGGCCAGACCGCCCTGCTCCTTGACCGCGGGCACGCCACAGCCGATCCCGCGAGACATCTGCGAGTGCAGCTCGCCCGCACCGCCCTGCTCGGTGACCCGCATGCCGGCCGCTCGGCGCTTCGCGTAGCCGCGTGGCAGCTACCGGTCGACGAAAGCCGGCTGACCGGCGCATCTTGATCTTCGGGAACCGTCGGCAAGGAGCCGAGCAGCGACGGGTCCGCGCCCGACGATCGCGGCCAGGCTTGCCCTTCTGGCCGCGATCGCCCGCAGGAATCAGGCGGAGCAACGCCAGTTCTTGGCGTCGAGGGCGTTGAGGTTGCGGGGGTTGTCGGCGCCGCCGAGGAAGATCGCATGGGCGGGGTACGGGCAGAGCAGGAAATCGGCCTTCGGCTGGCTGGGGGCGGAGTGCACGACGATCGTCCGGGGGGCCTGGCCGTGCTCGACCCAGTCGGCGAGGGCGGCGAGCCCCTGCGCCGGGGTGTCCTGGGCGCCGGGACCGCCGAAGCAGTGGAACAGGCCGGGGACGGTGAACAGCCGGGCCCAGCGCTGGGTGTCGGCGTAGCCGTGCTGGTGGGCGGCCACCTTGCCGTACAGGCCGATCGTGTCGAACACGGAGATGCCGTTGTCGCTGGCGCCGTGCCAGATCAGTAGCTTGCCGCCGGCGTCACGGAAGCGGTCGTAGGAGTCGGCGGCCGCGTTCTGGCCGGGGAAGACCTGGTCGAACGTCGTCGCCCAGGACTGCGGGTCGGCCGGGTCGGCGAAGTCGAACTGGGTGCGGAAGTCGTAGTCGGCGCCGAACAGCGCCCGCGTCACGGTGTCGAACAGGATCAGGGCGGGCGGCGGCTGCGTCCCCCAGGTCGACGGCGGCTGCGTGCCGGTCAGGAACGCCGACCAGCCGGTGACGTTGGCCGCGGAGAAGCCGGGGTAGGAGCGGTCGCCAACCTTCAGCTCGCCGGTGATCAGGCGCAGCAGGTCGAGCTGCGCCGGGGTGAACAGGCCGTACGGCGCGAAGTCGGTCTCGATGACGCCGGGGTCACGGATGAAGCCGTCGGCGGCGCCGTCACGGGCGTCGTACTTCGCGATCAGCGCCTTTTCGAGCTGCCCGAGCTGGTCGGGTGACACCCACGCGTCGGGATGGGCCAGCAGGTACGAGACGATCTGGCCGAACTTGAGGATGTTGAGGCTGTTCGAGCCGGGGGCGCCGGCCAGCACGCCGTCGTACTCGGTCGGGTAGAGCGATGCTTCGACCAGGCCCATCCGGCCGCCGCCGGAGCAGCCGCTGATGTAGCGGTGCAGGGCCCCGGCCTGGGTCGGCAGACCGTAGTAGGCGCGGGTGATCGCCTGGGTGGCCACGGTGGTGACGTGCACGCCGCGGCTCGCCCAGTCGAGGGCCTTCGTCCGGTCGACGGCGAACCGGTAGTCGAGCACCGATCCCTGGTTGCCGGCGTCGGTGCCGGCCTGGGCCCAGCCGGCGGCGAGCTGCGCCTCGTCGATCGGCGGGATGGAGCCGGCGGCGCCGCCGATGCCGTTGAACAGGTACCGGCCAACGAACCTGTCCGGCAGCGCCGCGGAGAAGTTGACGTGGTTGCCGCCGGCCGGGCCGGAGGTGGCGACGTAGCCGTCGACCTTGCAGTAACGGGTGGCGGTGTTCGGCGTGGTCGCGGACGCGGCCGCGCTGATCGTCGTGTCGGCGCCGACGGTGCGTTGCAGCGCCGCGGCGTCGCAGCCCGGCCGGGCTGCCGCTGCCGGGGCCGTCGCCGGGG
>NZ_JAMQQF010000134.1 GCF_023716945.1 Frankia sp. AiPs1
CCGCGACCGACGTCGTCGCCGCCTGGCCGGCCGCGCCCCGGCCGGTTCAGGCCCGGGCGCTGCTGCCGGAGCTGGCGCTGGCCGGGGATGCCGACGCTCGACGAACGCTCGTCGAGGAGGTCTACCTGCCGCTGCGGGACGCGGGCACGCCGTTGTTGGAGACCGCCGGGGCGTATCTCGACTTCGGTTCGTCGCTGGAGGCCACAGCCCGGGCCCTTTACCTCCACACCAACACGGTCCGTTACCGGCTGCGGAAGGCCGCGGAGGTCTGTGGTCTCGACCCGGCGGATCACCGGGAGCGATTCATCCTGCATGTTGCGCTCGTCCTGGGACGCCTCGACGGTGCGTTACCTACAGGGAGAACATGATCGGAGCATCGCTCCGGAGTCGTCTTACCCCCGTGCGAGAACGGTCACATCAGGCCACTCTGCTGGCCTGTCACGCGAATCCGCCCCGATGTCCGCAGCAGGAACGAATTTCCGGTGAAGGCAGATCGGTTTGTAGACCATCTACAACGCCCGGTCGGGACATCGGTGAGTGGCCGCCAGCGACAAGTAGTCCCCGCGAAGGGTTAGGTAGTTACGTGCTCGCGATCCTCGCACCCGGCCAGGGTGCACAGACCCCCGGACAGCTCCGCGCCTGGCGCGGTCTCCCCGGGGCGGAGGAAAGGCTGCGCTGGTGGTCGGCCGCGGCCGGCATCGATCTGCTGGAGGTCGGGTGCGAGGCGCCCGCCGAGACGATCCGGGACACGGCGATCGCCCAGCCGCTCATCGTCGCCAGCGGTCTCGTCGCCGCCGAACAGCTCGGCCTGCCGGTCGCCGCCCCAGTCGCCACCACCTCGCTCGTCCTGGCGGGCCACAGCGTCGGCGAGATCACCGCCGCGGTCCTCACCGGCATCCTCTCGGCCGAGGAGGCTCTGATCCTCGTGGCCCTGCGCGGCCGCGCGATGGCCGAGGCGTCCGCACGGACCGAGACCGGGATGACGGCGCTGCTCGGCGGGGAGCCGGAGGCGGTGACCGCCCGGCTGGCCGAGCTCGGCCTGACCGCGGCCAACCGCAACGGCGCCGGCCAGATCGTCGCTGCTGGCACGACAGAGGACCTCGCCCGGCTCGCGGCCGAACCGCCCGCGGGCGTCCGGCTGCGACCGCTGTCCGTCGCCGGTGCCTTCCACACCCACCACATGTCCTCGGCCCGCGACGCGCTCGACGCCGTCGCCGGCGGCATCCGGCCGGCCGCGGCCCGGGTGGCGACCCTGTCCAACGCCGACGGCTCGATCGTCACGGACCCGGCTGATCTCCTCTCCCGACTCGTCGCCCAGGTCGCCGCGCCAGTGCGGTGGGACCTGTGCCTGGCGACGCTGCGGGAGCTTGGTGTGACCGCGGTCATCGAGCTGCCGCCGGCTGGCACCCTGGCCGGAATCGCCCGCCGCGAGCTGCCCGGCGTGAAGATCCTTGCCGTGAAGAGCCCGGACGACCTGCCCGCCGCGCGCGAGCTGATCGCCGAACACGTCGGCACCGACCACCTCGGCCAGGCGCCGGCGAGCCCAGCGCCGCGGACGCCGCCGGACCTACCGGCGCCCGACGCGACCCTCGTCGGGGTGCGGGCATGAGCGCCGTGGGCGGAGCCCGCATGCTCGGGCTCGGCGTCTACCGCCCGGCGCGGCTCGTCACCAACGACGAGATCGCCCAGCGGGTGGAGACCTCGGACGCCTGGATCCAGAGCCGCACGGGCATTGCCACCCGCCGGATCGCCGACGACGAGGAGACGACTGTCGCCATGGGCGCGGCCGCCGCGGAGAAGGCGCTCGCGGCCGCCGGCCTGACGGCGGACACCATCGACCTCGTCATCGGCGCGACCTGCACCTCGCCCTCGCAGATCCCCGGCGCCGGGCCGCAGATCGCCCACCGCATCGGGGCCACTCATGCCGGCGCGTTCGACATCAACGGCGCCTGCGCCGGTTTCAGCTACGCGGTGTCGACGGCCGCCGACATGGTGCGGGCCGGCAGCGTGCGCAACGTCCTCGTCGTCGCCACGGAGCGGCTGTCGGACTACACCGACTGGGATGACCGCAGCACCTGCATCCTGCTCGCCGACGGCGCCGGGGCGACCGTGATCGGCCCGGCCGAGACCGACGAGATCGGCCCGGCGGTCTGGGGCCACGACGGCTCCCGGCCGGAGGTGATTCGCGTCCCCGGCTACGGGGACAACCTGTTCCGCATGGAGGGCCAGGCGGTCTTCCGCTGGGCGATCTCCCTGGTGCCGACCGTGCGGCAGATTTGCGAGCGGGCCGGCGTGGCGCCCGACGAGCTCGCGGGTATCGTTCCGCATCAGGCCAACCTGCGGATCGTCGAGGCACTCGCGACGGGCATCGGTGCCACGAACGCCGCCGTCGCTCGCGACGTCGTCGACTCGGGCAACACCTCCGCCGCGAGCATTCCGCTTGGGCTCGCTCGCCTGCTCGACACCGGCGAGATCCGCCGGGGCGACCCGGTGCTGCTGTTCGGTTTCGGCGCCGGCCTGACCTACTGCGGGCAGGTCGTGCGATGCCCGTGACCCTGATCGACCTCTCGGCGCGGATGCCCGCCCGCCGCGCCGCGTCCCTGGCGGTCCGATGACCGGGTCCGCCACACCCCTGTCCCAGGTACCAGCACCCCGGCGCATGCCCGCGACGATCGCCTGATCGCGCGTAGCCATCGCCGCCACCAGCCCAGATCCCACAGGAGGAACCACCGTGTCCCAGGACATTCTCGCCGGTCTCGCCGTCATCCTCGAAGAGGTCGCCGGTGTCGACCCCGCGGACGTCACCCCCGAGAAGACCTTCATCGACGACCTGGATGTGGACTCGCTGTCCATGGTCGAGGTGGTCGTCGCCGCGGAGGAGAAGTTCTCCGTGAAGATCCCGGACGACGACGTGAAGTCCCTCAAGACCGTCGGCGACGCGGTCTCGTACATCCAGCGGGCTGGTGTGGCGGCGTGACCACAACCCCAAGGCAGGTCGTCGTCACCGGCCTCGGGGCAACCACTCCCCTCGGTGGCGATGTCGCCTCGACGTGGGAGGGTCTGCTCGCGGGCCGCTCCGGCGCCCGGCGGCTCACCGAGGATTGGATCGAGCAACTTCCGGTCCAGATCGGCGCACCACTCGCGGTGGAACTCCCGCTGGGCCGGGTCGAGGCACGCACCCTCGACCGCAGCCAGCAGATGGCGCTGGTCGCCGCCCGCGAGGCGTGGGCCGACGCGGGCTCGCCCGACGTCGACCAGGAGCGCCTCGCGGCCTGCGTGGCCTCCGGGATCGGCGGCGTGATCACCCTTCTCACCCAGCACGACGTGCTGCGGGAGAAGGGTGCCCGGCGGGTCTCGCCGCACGTGGTGCCCATGCTCATGCCCAACGGCCCGGCGAGCACGGTCGGCCTGGAGTTCAAGGCAAAGGCGGGCGTGCACGCCCCGGTCAGCGCCTGTGCGTCCGGCTCGGAGGCCATCGCCCTCGGGCTGGACATCATCCGGGCCGGTCGGGCGGACGTCGTCATCGCCGGCGGGACCGAGGCCGCGATCGCGGCCCTGCCGATAGCCGGTTTCGCGCAGATGCAGGCCCTGTCCCGCCGCAACGACACGCCGGAGACGGCGTCCCGCCCGTTCGACAAGGCGCGGGACGGCTTCGTACTCGGCGAGGGCGCGGCGATCCTGGTCCTGGAGGCCGCCGAACACGCCGCCGCCCGCGGCGCGCGGATCCACGGCACGCTGGCGGGCGCTGGGATCAGCTCGGACGCCTACCACATCGCCGCCCCGGATCCCACCGGTGCGGGCGCCGCGCGGGCCGTTCGTGCCGCGTTGCGCTCGGCGTCGCTGGCGCCCACCGACATCATCCACATCAACGCCCACGCCACGTCGACGCCGTCGGGTGACGTGGCCGAGGCGGTGGCCCTGCGCTCCGCGCTGGGCAACCACATCGACGAGGTCGCGGTGACGTCGACCAAGTCGATGACCGGTCACCTGCTCGGGGCGGCCGGCGCGGTGGAGGCGATAGCCAGCCTCCTGGCCCTGCGCGAGCGGATCGTCCCGGCGACCCGCAACCTCGACGCGCTCGACGACGAGATCGCGCTCGATGTCGTGAGCATCGACAACCGCAAGATCGGCACGGGCGCGGCCCTGTCGAACTCGTTCGGCTTCGGCGGCCACGACGTCTGTCTGGCCTTCACGGTCTGACGGCCCCGCCGCGGGGACGGCCCACGCCGCTCCGCATCGGCCGGACACCCAGCCGTCACCGTCGGAGCGCCGGCGGAGCCGCATGCCGTGCCCAGCCGGGCACGGATCCGGATCCGCCGGCCACAGCGACGGCGGTGATGCACCACCCGAGTGCCCACCCGGCTCAGCACCACCCCTGCTCAACTGCCGAGTGCCGCACCAGATCCGCCCATCGCAGTCACCTAGATGTCGCCGTGACGCCGGCCGCCCCACCGCTGCCACGGCACCGCCCGCCGGTGCGGCGGGCGCCCATGGTCGCCGGACCGAGTGTCTCGCGGGTACCGGCGCGTACCCCAGGTGGTCGCGCGTCGGCCGATGAACCGGTTCGACGCCGTTCAGGCAAGGAGACGCACGGTGAGTCTGTCCACGATCGACCGAGTTGACCCACGCACACCCGAGGCCCGGCTTGGCCGGTTCTTCGACGCCGACACAGTGTCCCTGTTCGCAGCCGGCGACACATCCGGGGTCGTCGCCGGCCAGGGCCTCGTCGACGGGAACGAAGTCGTCGCATTCGCCACCGACCCGACCGTACAGGGTGGTGCGATGGGGCGCGACGGCTGCGCCCGCATCGTCCATGCCATCGAGTCCGCCGTCCGGCTCGGCTGCCCGGTCGTCGGCATCTGGCACTCCGGCGGCGCCCGGCTCCAGGAGGGCGTCGCCTCGCTCGACGGCGTCGGACGGATCTTCGCCGCAACCGTCCGGGCCTCCGGCCGCGTACCTCAGCTCTCGCTCGTGCTCGGCGCGGCGGCGGGCGGCGCTGCCTACGGCCCTGCGCTGACCGACATCGTCATCATGGGTCCCGAGGCGAAGGTCTTCGTCACCGGTCCGGACGTGGTGCGATCGGTGACGGGCGAGGACTGCACCGCCGCCAGCCTCGGCGGCCCGGAGATGCACTCCAAGCGCAGCGGGGTCGTGCATGTGACCTGCGACTCCGAGGACGAGGCGATCGAGCGGACCCGCGCGCTCGCGGTGCTGCTCGCCGACCAGCGCGACATCGGCCAGGTCGCCGGGCGCGAGCTCGCCGAGCTGCTGCCCGAGAACCCGCGGCGGGCCTATGACGTGCGGCCGCTGGTGAACGCCGTGCTGGACGGCGAGGGCATCGAGCTGCACCCGAAGTGGGCCCGCAACATCGTGACCTCGCTCGGCCGGCTCGGTGGCCGCACCGTCGGGGTGGTCGCGAACAACCCGCTGCGCCGCGGCGGCTGCCTCGACGCCACCTCCGCCGAAAAGGCGGCGCGCTTCGTGCGCATGTGCGACTCGTTCGGCGTGCCGCTGATCGTCCTGGTCGACGTGCCCGGGTACCTGCCGGGCGTGGGGCAGGAGTGGGAGGGCGTCGTCCGCCGTGGGGCGAAGCTGCTCTACGCCTTCGCCGAGTGCACCGTGCCCCGGGTCACCGTCGTGACGCGTAAGGCCTACGGCGGCGCGTACATCGCGATGAACGCCAGCTCGCTCGGCGCGACGGCCGTGTTCGCGTGGCCGACGGCGCAGGTCGCCGTCATGGGCGCGGAGGCCGCCGTCGGCATCCTGCACCGGCGCAAGCTGGCCGACGTGCCGGCCCAGCGCCGACCGGACGTGCTGGCGGAGCTCACCGAGGAGCACATTCGCACCGTCGGCGGCATCGACCGGGCCGTCGAGCTGGGTGTGGTCGACGCCGTCGTCACCCCGGCCGCGACCCGAGGCGCCGTCGCCTCCGCGCTGGCCAACGCGCTCGCCGACGCCCGTGCGGACAAGAGCGTCCACGGCAACATCCCGCTGTAGGGCCACCGGTACCCTCGGCCCCCCCTGACCCGGGGTCCGAGCCGGCGACCTCGCCACCCCCGACCGTCCCCCCGGGCGCCTGCGCCGCCCGAGCGTGGCGCTCATCCGTCCGCCAGCTGCATCCAGGTGCGCACGACGTTGCTCATCTGCCGCGGGTTCATCCACAGGGCGGCGCGGGCGAAGATCGGGTCCGCCCGCAGGGCGACCTCGCGCCGCTGCGGTTCGGCGGCGGGCGCGATCGCCCGCATGTGCTCGAAGCTCAGGGTGCCGGCGCGAGAGGCCGCGCCGGAGGCCGGCAGTGCCTCGACGGCACGCGCGACCGCCAGTGCCGTGGCCGTGGTGGGATGCACCAGCCGGCATTCCCGACGCAGCCAGGCCGCGGCCGACCGCGCACCGTCGAGCCGCCACAGCCCGCGCCGATCGAACTCGGCCAGCAGCCGGATCCACAGCGCGTCGGTGGCGTCGACCAACCGACGGACATCGACGACCAGCAGGGCCACCTCCACATCGGGCAGCTCGCGCGCGTCGACGGCGACGACCCCGCCCAGCAACGCCTCGACATCAATCACGATCACCAACCCCTCCCGCACCGATGCGCCGCACCGGACTTCGGCGGAACTCCGCCTGCCCCACGACACATCAATCGAACATCTGTTCGCATAGTAGATCGGGCCGCGGCGAAAGCCAACCGCCGGCTCGGCTCCGTCACCATCGGGCAAGATGGTTACCTGCTGCGAAATAACGATCTGCCGCCAGGCGTTGATGCGCTTGGAGGTGTGTGCATGTCCCTGCAGGTCGACAGTCCCGGCCGGCCCCCGGCAACGAAGCCGGACCGGCCGGACCCCGGTACCCATGCCACGGGCGGAACAGCCGCGGTGGCCGCACCGCATGGCGGCACCTTTGCCGCCTTGCAGATACCGAACTTCCGCCGTTTCCTCGCCGGGCAGGTCGTCTCGCTGTGCGGGACCTGGATGCAGACCATCGCCCTGGGCTGGCTGGTGCTCTCCTTGGGCGCCTCGGGAACCACCCTCGGCCTGGTGACGGCCGCGCAGTTCCTGCCGGTGCTGCTCTTCGGTCCCTACGGCGGCCTCATCGCGGACCGGACCAACCGGCGGCATCTGCTGATGATGACGCAGGTCGGCTCCGGGCTCGCCGCGCTGGCCCTGGGCGCACTTGATCTGACGGGCACCGCCCGGCTGTGGATGATCGCGGTGGCCGCAGCGCTCATCGGCCTGTGCAACGCGGTCGACAACCCGGCCCGGCAAAGCTTCGTGCAGGAGATGGTCGGTTCCGACCACCTGCCGAACGCGATCACCCTGAACTCGGTGACGGTGAACGCGGCCCGCATCGTCGGACCGGCCATCGCGGGCGTCGTCATCCTGGCCGTCGGCACGGCCGGGTGCTTCCTGTTCAACGCGGCGTCGTTCGGCGCGGTGCTGCTCGCCCTGCACCGCATGGACACCTCGGCGCTGCACGAGAGGCCGCCGGTGCACCGGGCACCGGGGCAGCTACGGGCCGGTTTCGCCTACGTCCGACGCACTCCGGTGCTGCGGATTCCGCTGATCATGATGCTGGTCATCGGCGCGCTGTCGTACGAGTTCCAGGTGGTGCTGCCGCTGGTGGCACGGGAGACCTTCGGCGGCAACGCGGAGACCTACAGCATGATGACCTCCGCCATGGGGGCCGGCGCGGTCATCGGTGGCCTGCTGGTGGCCCGCCGCCGCCGCATCGGCGTCCGGCCGCTCGCGGTGATTGCCGGGGCCTTCGGCATCGCGTTCCTTCTCGCCGCGGCCGCGCCCTCCATCGAGTTGGAGCTGGCCGCGCTCGTGCTGGTGGGCGGGACGAGCGTCGCGTTCATCTCGACGGGGAACGCAACCGTGCAGCTCTCCGCGGACCCGGCCATGCGCGGGCGGGTGATGGCGCTGTGGTCGGTGGCGTTCCTCGGCACGACCCCGTTCGGCGGCCCGATCGCCGGCTGGGTCGCGCAGACCTTCGGCCCGCGCGCCGGCCTGCTACTCGCCGCCGGCGCGGCCCTCGCCGCGGCCGTGTTCGCCTTCGCCGCACTGCGCCCCACCCCGACTGCCTACGCCCCGCCCCGACTGCCCGCACCCAGCCCCGACTGACGGCGGCCAGCCCCGACCCGGGCTGGGCGGAGGCGATCGCCACGTGCTTCTCGGCGGCCACTCGACCCAGGTGAGGCGGTAGCAGCTGCCGAGGGCCAACCCCGTTCGCCCGGCCCCGACCGGCATCAGTCCCCAGCGGTGGGCGCCTCGGCGGACTTGCTCGCCGCCGCGCGGCCGAGTTCGGGCAACTTGTGCAGCTCCCGGGTCTGGCCACGATGCGCCCGCACGGCGTCGGAGTGGTAGCGCTCGGCGACGTTGAGGAAGTCCGGTTCGTGGTAGCGACGGCCGTCGACGGTGGGCCCCGTGCGGCCTTCCATGATGGCTTCCACGTCCTCGCCGGTGATCGTCTTGTGGGTCTCCAGGGCGTGGGTCAGGGCAAGGATCTCCCGGCGGTTCGCGCCCAGCACCGCCTCGGTGCGCTCGTAGAGCTCGCGCAGCTTGACCTCGACCTGCTCGCCGAAGGGCCGGTCGGCGTCGATGGAGGCGTTGCCCATCTGCTGTTCGAGCATGGACAGCCGGGAGGCCAGGGTCTCCCCCATCGCCGCCGAGGAGATGAAGTTGGCGACGAGCAGGGTGGCGCTGCGCAGGTCACCGCCGACCCCGACGGTGTTGTCCCCCTCGAAGAACATCCGCTCCCCGGCGAGCGAGGCCAGCGAGACCATCACCTGGATCTCGATCTCGGACTTCCACATGAACATCCGGTCCTCGACGGCGACGTGGGCCACGAAGCCGCCGACGCCGCCGCGCCGCTCGATGGTCGCCAGGTCGATCACGCGACCGCGCTGCATCCGGTAGGCGACGACGGCATGGCACGCCTCGTGCAGGGCGATGCTGTGCCGCTCCCGATCGATGTGCTCGTGGTCGTCGGCAAGGCCATACTCCTTGATCACCCTGGCCCGGAGAATGTCCTGCCAGGTAATCACCTCGCGGCCGTCCTTGACCGCCTGCACCAGCGCCTCGTTGACGGTGTCCTTGATGGTCGCGCCGGTGGACTCCGGGCTCATGATGGCAAGCCGGTCGATCTGTTCCTTGGTGAGCTCATGGCGCACCCTCGCGAGGTACCCCTCGAAGGTGCGGATACGGCCTTCCTTGCTCGGATAGCCGACTTTGTACTGACGGTCGATGCGGCCGGGGCGCAGCAGCGCCTCGTCCAGCGACTGCGGCATGTTCGTCGCCATCATCACCAGGATGCGGTACTTCGGCGGCGGCTTCGGACGCATGCCGAGCGTGCGGCGCACCACCCGGTTGAGGAAGCCACGCGGCTTCTTCAACCCCGACATCTCGGTAAGCAGCGCCTGCAGGGTGCCGTCGAACCCGCCGCCACCGCCGCCCATCACGAACTGCTCACGCGCCTGCTCCCGAGTGATCTCCGAGCGGGCGGCGGAGCTGAGGTAGGACAGGCCGTTGCACAGATCGCGCGACCCGCCATCGCCCCGCGCGCCGAACGGGTCGGCGAAGTGGCCCGCCGGGCCCGATCCGGCCGGGCCCGACGCCATCCGGGACGCCCCGGCCGCGGGCGCGCCCTGACGGGCGAGCCACGATCGCGCCCCACTGCCCATCCCACCGAAACCGCCGTTCAGCGCGCCGCGGCTGCCCAGCGTGTCGGCCTCGTCGAAGAAGACGATCACGCCGCCGTAGCGCAGCGAGAGCTTGCGCAGCTTGCGGAACAGCGACTTCACCTTGAGGATGCCGACGCCCATGAACATCGCCGAGAAGGCGCCCGGGTCGACGAACACGAAGGGCTTGCCGGTCTCGCCGGCCACCGCCTCCGCGAGGAGCGTCTTGCCGGTGCCGGGCGGCCCCCACAGCAGGATGCCGCCGGGCACGTGCCCGCCGCGGCTCTCGATCTCCTCGGGCCGTTCCAGGTAGAAGACGTTCTCCTTGACCCGGCTGACGACGTGGTCCTGGCCCCACACGTCGGCGAAGCGGGTGGTGATGTCCTCCGGGAAGTAGGTGTCGACGCCGCCCTTGGACAGGAACCAGAACATGACGACGAACTGGCCGACGACGAGGACCATCAGCAGGACGATCTGCAGGACGAACGGGATGGCCTTCCACAGGTCACCCGGCACCTGCACGAGGGCGTCGAAGACCGAGGTGTGGGACAGCCGGGCGTAGACGAACAGGGCGAGGGCGAGAGCCACGATCCACTTCGCCGCGCGGCTGAGCCGGTACCGGTTCCAGTCGTTGAGCCGCAGCATCCGGCGTTCCGCCCGACCGAAGACCCGGTCGGTCCAGAACACGTGGTAAGCCGACCACCGCTCGGCGATGAGCATGTGGACCTGGTGGAGCACCTCGAGTCCGACCAGGACGAGCACCCAGGCGCTCTTCCTGGCCTGGATCCGGAACGCGTCGGCCCAGGTCATCAGCGGATCGCCGGAGACATCCGCGGCCACCACGAACAGGAACACGGCGCCGAGCAGGATCAGGAACTTCACCCGGTCCCACAGCGGGAGTCCCCGGCGGCGCGGCTTCCCGTCGCCCTCGGCCGCCGGCTCCGGCTGCTCCGTCACGGTGGACGCCGTCGACCCGCCGAGCGGCCCAGAGCCGTCCGGGCCAGGGCCGTTCGGGCCAGAACCGACCGTGCCGGACCCGTCCGTGCGGATTCCGTCTGCGTGGTCCATCACGCCCATCTCTACTGCCCTCGGTCCGTCGGCTCGATCGTGAAGGACTTGGCCACATCGCCGATCTGGTCTGCGTGTTGCGCGTAGCACAGCGACGAACACGCGAGGATGAGCTGGTAGAGAACCGTCTGCCCATTGTCGAGCAGACTTGTCTGGTCGATGGTGACCAGGCCGGCGTCGGTCTGCACCTGGTAGACGAGGTGCACGCCGTGAACGCCGTCCTTCTTGTGCACCACCTGGTCCGCCAGCAGCAGGAAGTCGGGGGTCAGGCGGGCGCCGTAGGGGTCCTGACGGACGGCCTTCTCCTGGGCGGCCACCGCGTCGTCCACCGACAGGACGAAGTTGCGCAGGTCGTTGGTCGACACCGCGTTCGCCTCCTCCGGCAGCAGGTGGCGAACCTGCGCGAACCCCTTGGGCAGGGTGGCGTCCGGGACGAGCAGGCGCGAGTCGTCGAATCGCCGGGCCGCGTCGAGCCCCATGACCCATTCCCGCGACATCAGCCCCTGCAGCATCTCGGGACTGACGTTGCGGGCATCGATACCGAACAGGGCCGGGCCGGGCATCTCCTGGTGATTCCACCCGTTCGGAACCCGGAGAAACGCGCCGTCCTTCTTGTTCGTCACATATTCGTAACTCGGCGAGCCGCAGCCGCCGACCAAAAGCACCGCCGCCGCTACCGTGAGCAGTAGCAGGGTGCCTGGAAGGGACTTTCGGCGCGGACGGGTCGTCCGACGTCGAGCCGCCACGGCAAACCTCCCGCCTCGCAAGGTCGAACGCATGGTGCGGCGCCGGGCCATGGGTCCATATCGCTTTCTCCGAAAAGTGTGGCCCAGAAGCCGCCCGACGTGCGCAACCTTCACCAAAAAGGGTGAGGCCACATACCCTCCGCTGTCAGGCGTCGACCGGCGACGCAGCCGCCACCTGCAACCGCGCCACCTGCCCATGGAGGGCTCGCGAGCGCCGGCCCGACGCCCCGCGGCCGAACTTTCGGGCGGTCAGAATCACCGTCCCGTGCCGGCCCGGTCGTCGACCCGGGTGTCACCCTGGGCACGACGAAACGATGCCGCACGGTCGCGTCGGGCCGGCCAGGTCCACGTTGGATACCCGGAAGCCCCCGGCCGAATCGGTGGGACGCGGCCCGCGTTCCCTCTCACCCACACCGGACCTCACCCATCGGGACCGGACCTCACCCATCGGGATGAGCGTGCCGGTCGCCTTCCCGCCCGGAGCCGACTCCACGCCCCGCCGGCCCCCACCGACCACATGAGGACACGGCGGCCACGCGAAGACACGGCGGCCACTTGGAGACACGGCGGCCACGCGGGGACACGGCGGCCGCAGGGGACCTCGCCGGCCGTGGGGCACACTGTCGGTATGGCGCACTATCGGCGTGGTCGAAAGGTTCCCGCGCTTCGTCCCACCCGACGCCACCTCGTCGGCGGGCTGACGGTGGTCGCGGTGTTCGCCCTGGTGGGGCTGACGGCGTGGAAACCGATCGCGGCCGTGCCCGCGCTGGCGGCGATCATCGTGCTCGGCGTGATCGACTGGGCCGTCGTGACGGCCGCGCCCGGTGCGGCCGACCTGCCCTCCGGCCCGGCCGCCTTCACCGGCGACGAGCCCGAGTGGGCCGACGACCTCGACACCCCCACCCAGGTGCTGCCCCGGTTGACCTTCGGCTACGCCCGGGCGACCAGCGGCGGCGAGCAGTACGAGGAGCCTGACCAGGACGCGGTGCGCACCATGGCGATCGACATGCGCGGCTACCTCGACGAGGCGGGCCCCGGCCGGATGGGCTGAGCGGCCTCGGCCGTCCGCAGGTCGAGCAGACCGAGCACGGCGACCGTCGCCGCCCGGACCGCCACCGCCGCGTCGGTGCCGCCGACGACGGCGTCTCGACCGGCCGCGAGACCCACCAGGAACGCGGTCAGCGGCGCCGCCGGGCGCGCGACCCCGTGGGCGACCTCCCGGGTGAGATCGAGCAACGCGGCCACGTCGACGCCCGCCAACTCCACGCCGAGCTCGGCGCCGACCTGCGCGAACCATCGATCCAGAACATCGCCGCCGCCACCGGGCCGCGGCGTGTCTCCGGGCGGCAGGACGTCTCCGGGCCGTGGCGTGTCTCCGGGCCGTGGGGTGTGGGCGGGCAGCGGGGTGTCTCCGGGCAGCGGGGTGTCTCCGGGCCGTGGCGTGTGGGCGGAGGTCATCGTCACATCGTGCCCGGCCGGGCCCGGCCGGCCCAGCGTCGGGCACGGGCCACGTCGGCGGGCGCGTCACAGTCCAGACAGGCGAGGGCGTCCGCGCGTACGGACGTCACCACCTGGTCGGTGAACAGACCCCGCACCGGCCGCCCGACCGGGTCGGCGGGCAGCGCGGCACGCAGCCTCGCGGTGTGCCAGACGGCGGCAAGGTACTGGCGCCGCCCGCCGGGGTCGACCAGGACGGCGGCGTGCGCCGTCGGCTCCTCGGCGCCGCGGTGCAGCAGTTCGATCTCCCGGCCGGTAAGGAACGGCAGGTCGGCCGCGAGAACGGCGACGAACGGGGTGGCGACCGCGGCCAGCCCCGCGG
>NZ_JAMQQF010000135.1 GCF_023716945.1 Frankia sp. AiPs1
GTTCCGCGGAACCGGGCTCGCCCGACCCCGCGGAACCGGGCTCGGCGCCGGCCGAGGCCGCCCCGGCGGTAGCGGTGGCAGTGGCGGACGACGTGGCAGCGGCGGGTGACGACGTGGCAGCAGTGACCGAGGAGGCGCCTGCGGTCGATGGTAAAGCGAGTCCCGGCTGGCCGGCCGCCGGCGGATACGGGTCCGACCCGTCGCGCAACTCGACCTTCAGCGCCGTCGCCCCGAGCGTCAGGACCACCGCCACGACGGCGACTATGAAGGACACCCGCCGCCACCGTGCGCCGTGCGCCCTGTCGGTGTCGGTATCGGCAGCGGTGGCGGCAGCGGTGGCGGCAGCGGTGGCGGCGGCGGCGGCGCCGACGGCGGCGGCCATCGGACTGTGACGGCGGCGTCGCACTGACCTGGGTGCCGACCGCGCCGGGTCGGACGATGCCGGGTCAGAGGTCGCCGGATCTGACGTTGACGGATCAGACATAGCCGGGTCGGATGATGCCGGGTCGGACGATGCCGGATCGGACGTCGCCGGGTCCCAGCGCGGAGCCGCGGCCCACCGATGAGCGGAGTCGGCCAGGCCCGGGCCGGAGCCGGTCGTGGCAAGCGGCGGCGATCCGAGCGGCGGCTGGGCGGGTCGGCCCGCGAGGCTGGGCTGGAGCGCGCGCAGCTCCGCCACCCCGGGCCGGTCCCCGGGATTCTTCGCGAGCATGGCCGACATGACGGCCCACAGCGCGTCGTCGAGGCCGGGGGGACGACCGGGCAGAAGATCGACGTGGGCGCGCATCACGGCCAGCGGCATCAGTCCGGTGAACGGGGTGACCCCGCTGACCAGCTCGTAGAGCATGATGCCGGCGGCGTAGACGTCCGCGGGCGGACCGACTCCACCGCCGACGATCATTTCCGGGGCCATGTACGTCGGCGTGCCGAGGACACCCTGACTGGTGGTCAGCTCGGTCGAGGCGTCCACCACGGCGGCGATGCCGAAATCGGTCACTCTGGGGTGCAGCGCCAGGCCATCGTCGCCGCCGAGCAGGACGTTCGCGGGTTTGAGATCGCGGTGGACGATGCCGAGGTCGTGGGCGACGCCGAGACCGGTCAGGACGTCGACGGTCAGGGCGACCGCCACCGCCGGGGGCAGCGTTCCCCGGGAACGCAGGTACTGGCGCAGGTCGGAACCCTCGATGAAATCCATCACGATGGCCAGCCGGCCGTGTTCGGCGACGAGATCCCAGACCTTCACCACGAACGGCGACTGAATACGGGTGAGGACCGACCGCTCCCGCATGAACCGGGCGACTATTCTTTCGTCGGCGGTGAGTTCCGGCAGCAGGAGCTTGAAGGCGAGGACTCGTCCGGACTGGTCGTGCCCACGCCACACCTCCCCCATCCCACCCCGCCCGACCAGGGATTCCAGGGTGTATGAACTGCCCAGCCTCATCGCCATGCCGTACCCGCCGCCTCGTTCGCCTGCGTTGCCGAGCTGACGACGCCACAACATATCCAACGAGCCGGTCACCGGCTCTTTCGGGGCGAACCCTTTGCGGGGACGATAGCCGGACCCGCTGACCTGCAAAAACGGCCTATTCGAGCGTCCTGTGCCGCCCTCACGGCTGGTAGCGGTAGCCCATGCCGGGTTCGGTGGCGGGTCCGGGTCGGGTCGGGTTCGCGGCGGGACGCACAGCACCACCGTCGCGGTGGCCGCGCACCCCGGCGCAACCTTGACGCAGTGTGCCTCTCTGGTGACTATAGTAACGAGAACATTCGCGCATTTTCTTGGAGGACATCCACGCGACTGACCCTGCTCGGTTCGGACTCCCAGTCCGGCCGCTGCCCGACCCTCTACGCCACCGACCGGGACACCTACGTTGTGCAGGGATGGACGGTGACCGATCCGGAGGCCCTGGGCGACCTGCGCGACGTCCTCGACGGAGAGAGCTTCGTCGAGATCCCCAAGGCTCTGCTGCGGTTCGCCGACGCGGAGGGCGCGGAGGTGGACCGCTGAGGCTGCTGGGTGATGAGGAGTTCAACCGTCTCTTCCTCGCCTTCGAGCACACCGCCTTCCGGCTGGAGGCCCAGGACGACTACGCCGAGGCCTACGAGTCGGAGGCGCTGCGGCAGTTCGTAGCCGGTGAAGAGGTTGATCTCGGTTGGTTCGGAGAGTGGCTTGCCATGATCCGCCAGGCCACAGCCGAGGGTCGCCGGTTCACCCGCGTGCGGGTGGTAAGCCTGCCGCTCACCGACTACAGCCAATTCGGCGTCTTCTGCTCGCAGTACACCAACGCCGCCGGCGAGGACATCCGCTACCTCATCCGCGACCACGCTGCCGGCCTGCCTGACTACGACTACTGGCTGTTCGACTCGTGCAAGCTGGTACGCATGCACTTCGGAGGCGACCGAGCTTTTCTGGGCGGCGAGGTCATCACCGACCCGGCCGTCGTCGTGCGTCACAGCTATTGGCGTGATGCTGCCTGGCACCGCGCCGTCCGACGGGATGATTTTGCCGCCAAGTAGATCAACCATCAAAACGACCAGCGTCGAGGAGGCGCGCCGCTCCTTGGGGATGCGGCTCCGCGAGCTGCGCACCGCGGCCGGATTCACCGGCAAGCAGCTCGCGGAAGCCGCCTCCTGGCCTGCTTCCAAGATCTCCAAGTTGGAGAACGGCCGCCAGACTCCCACGGATGAGGACATCCGCACCTGGACGGGAGTCACTGGTGCGGCGGGCGAGGCTGCGGGACTCCTCGCTTCGCTTCACACGCTGGAGCTGCAACACGCCGAGTGGCGCCGCCTGCTGTCGCCAGGTCTGCGACCACACCAGGACACTCTGGCCGCCATCGACTCGAGGACCCGGCTGTTCCGAATCTTCGAGCCCACCGTGATCCCCGGCCTGCTTCAGACTGCCGAGTACGCTCGTGCTCGCTTCGCCGAGACCGCCACCGTCCACGAAGTTTCCGGCGGTGTCGACGACGCCGTCGCGGCCCGCGTCCAGGGCCAGGAACAGCTGTACCGGCCGGACAAGAAGTTTCATTTTGTGCTCACTGAGGCGACGCTGCGCTACTGCCTGTGCGCCCCCGACGTCATGATGGCGCAGCTGGATCGCCTGGTGTCGCTCTCAGCGCTGCGCAATGTGCGATTCGGTGTTATCGGCTTCGAGACCCGGTACGTCATTGCGCCGGCGCATGGCTTCTGGCTGCTTGACCAGGACCTGGTGACGATCGAGACCTTCTCCGCCGAACTCAACCTGGCCCAGCCGCAGGAGATCCAGTTCTACGCCGGCGTCTTCGACCAGCTTGCCGCCGTCGCCAGTTACGGCAGCGCCGCCCGAACCATCATCACGCGGGTGCTCGACGATCTGGCGACCGAGACGGACGAGACCGGCGAGGCTGGCGCGTAGTTTCGCCCGGATCACGCGGGCCCACATTTCTTCGAGAAACTCCTAGAAACTTTCTGGCCACGTATGTTCTGCGCTCTTACCCTCCGAGTCAGGTCAACCACCGCCCCGAACCGATCGGGGTCCTTGGAGGCAAGGGTGAGTACCGTCGTCCCGCTGCTGGGCAGCGGGCAGATCGAGCAACTACCCCCGCGAGCGCGCGAAGTCGTGGAGTACCGCAAGAGCGGCCTGAGTCTCAACCACATCCAGGGCTGCCCGCCGGACTGCGCCTACTGCATCCGCCACACCTACGGCCTGTGGGACGAGCGGCAGCCGCGGGCGCTCATGCGGGATGCCGAAGCTGTCGACCAGCTCGTGACCCACCCCTACTTCCAGCCCGGCGTCACACCCGTACAACTGTTCAACCGGGCGACCGAGCCGTTTCTCCCGGCGGTGAAGCCCCACACCTTCGCCGTGCTCGAGGACCTCGACGAGCGTGGACTGACCAACCATGTCCTCGTCATCACCCGTCACCAGGTCAAGGCCGAGGACTGCGAGCGGCTGAACCGCCTGCACCATCTCAAGGTGACGTTGCTGTTCACCTACTCCGGCATCGACGAGGAGCGCATCGAGCCGTATCCGTCGGCGGTGGCCGCCGCCTCCCTGGAGTTGGCGACGAGCGTCCAACCCCGGCGCTACCGCACGATCCTGTACTGGCGCCCGCTGGTGCCCGGTCTCAACGACACCGACGACCACCTCGCCCGCGCGGCCGGCCTCAGCCGCCACGCCGACGCCACCGTCTTCACCGGGTTGTTCTACCGCGACCAGATCGCGAGCTACTACCAGGCTGCCGGCCTGCCCGAGCCGTACGCGGGGACCGCCCGACGCAAGATCGTCCCCGAGACGCTCGAAAACCGGGTGCTCGGGGCCTTCACCCGTCACGGCCGGTTGTTTCGCAAAACCTCCTGCGCGGTGTCCTACGTCCACGGCCTGGCCGACTACAACGGTCACTACGGCATTCGGGAGCTGTGCGACATCTGCCCGGCCGCCCAGCTGGAGCGATGCCGGCAGGGCCACCGAACCCCTACCGCCGGCGAGGTCGCCGCCCTGGCCCAGGCGATTCCCGGTACGGAACAGCTGCGGGTCGTCGAGGTCACCGAGCGGGCCGCGATCGTCGACGGTCTTCCTCACGAGCAGCCGCGCTACTTCCTCCAACACACCCTCGGTTTCCAGGTCCACGACGTGCGCCATCCTCACCACACCCGGCGGCACGGCCGGGCCGACATCGGATGGCAGCAGGAGACCTCGCCATGACGGACTGGACCAGCCGCCGCTACGCCGTCGTCGACGTGGAGGGCAACGGCCAGCGCCCACCCGATCTGGTGGAGTTGGCCGTCGTGCCCATCACCGGCGGCGTCATCGGGGAGCCCGTCACCTGGCTCATCCGCCCACAGACGCCCATCACCGGCTTCGCTCGTCGCATCCACGGCATCACCGGCCAGATGGTCGCGGACGCCCCGAGCTTCCCTGAGATCGAGAAGGAAGTACGGACAGCCCTGGACGACGCCACGATCGTCGCTCACAACGCACCGGTTGACCTCAGTGTGCTGCGCCGCAAGCTGCCCCAGTGGGAACCAGCCGAGGTCTTCGACACCCTGCGGCTGGCCCGGCGGCTTCGGCCCGAGCGGGTCAGTTACCGCCTCGGGGCACTCGTCGAGGCATTCAACCTGGCTGCGGGCCTTCCGCCGGAGTTGCGGCCCCACCGCGCCACCTACGACGCCCTCGTCACCGCCCGGCTGTTCGTCCTACTGGCCACCGGCCCCGAGGGCCAGCCGCTCTCGCTCAACGAACTCCGCGGCCAACCCTCAGGAGAGGGCGATGCCCCGCCTGCGGCCCTTTTCTGATCACCGCAGGGCACTGTTCCTCTCCGTCGACGGACCCAGCGGCGCCGGCAAATCGACACTCGTGCATCACCCGGCCCAGCTACTCGTCGCCGAAGCCCTCGGCTCCAGCCACGACGATTGCGTCACGGCTGGTAGCGGTAGCCCATGCCGGGTTCGGTGGTGAGGTGGCGGGGGCGGGACGGGTCGGGTTCGAGTTTGCGGCGCAGGCGGTTGACGTAGAGCCGCAGGGACGAGGTGTCGTCGGCGTGGCCGGGGCCCCAGACCTGGTCAAGCAGGGACCGCGACGCGACGAGCTTGCCGGGCTCGCGCACCAGCACCGCCAGCAGGCGCCACTCGGTCGGCGTCAGCCGCACCGACTCGGGCGCCTGCACCGGCTCGGGCGCCGGCTCGGACCCGGGTGCCGGCTCGGACCCGGGCGTCTGCGCCGAATCCAGATCCGGCAGGGTGGTGACGGCTTTGGCGGCGAAGTCGATGCGGTGGCGGCCGATGGTGATGACGGGGCCTGTCTCCGCGCCGCCGGCGCGGCGGGTGACGGCGCGGATGCGGGCGAGCAGTTCCTCCACCGAGAACGGCTTGGTGACGTAGTCGTCGGCGCCGGCGTCCAGGGCAGCGATCTTGTCGTGGCCGGAGGTGCGGCCGGACAGGACGATGATCGGGACGCGGGTCCAGCCGCGCAGGCCGCGGATGACGTCGATGCCGTCGAGGTCGGGCAGGCCGAGGTCGAGCACGACCAGGTCGGGCGGGTGGCTGGCGGCCTCGCGCAGCGCGTGGCCGCCGTCGACGGCGGTGCGGACCTCGTGACCGCGGCTACGCAGGTTGATCCGCATCGCGCGCAGCAGCTGCGGCTCGTCCTCGACGATCAGGATGCGTCCCACCGGCTCCCCGCTCCCCTCGTCCCCCGGTCCGGGCGACCCACCCGACCCGGGCGGGCCACCCGACCCGGCCGCCGGGCTCACCGCCGCGCCGGGGTGAGCGCGTCCAGCGCCCGGTTGAGGCCCAGCACGTTGACCGCCGGCTCGCCGAGGAAGCCGAGGCTCCGGCCGGTCGTGTGGTCGCGCACGATCGTGGCGACCTGGCTCGCGGGCAGGCCACGGACCCGGGCCACCCGGCGGACCTGAAGGTCAGCGTAGGCGGTGCTGATCTGCGGGTCGAGGCCGCTGGCACTGGCGGTGACCGCGTCGGCGGGGACGGCGGGGTGCGCGGGGGCATCGCCGCGGATCAGGACGCGCTGGCCGGCGGCGATGTCGTCGGTCAGGGTCCGGCAGCGCACCGGCAGCCCGGCGTAGGTGGGCAGGAACGGCCGGGTCGGGCAGAGCTCGTTGACGCTGACGACTCGCGTCACCCGACCGTCGTAGCCGGGCCCGGCGTGGTAGACGGCGAGCACGGCGCCGACCCCGGAGGCGGTGCAGTACGGCCGGCGGCCGTCGACGCCGTCGAGCGCCCCGACCGCCTGGCTGCGGGCGCAGACCTGGGTGAGCAGGCTCTGCCGGGACTCGTCGTCGTCCTTGGTGGCGGGGTCGTCGAAGCTGTCGACGACGTCCTCCGGGCCGAGGTTCGACGCCGAGGTGGACGTCGGGTCGTAGCCGTCCCCGGCCGCCGACGGCCGGCTCTGGAAGTAGCGCGCCACGGCGTTGCCGTCGGCGTCGGTGAACGACTGGCCGATCAGCGACGAGCCGACCCGCTGGCCGTCGGCACGGGTGACGAAGGAGCCGTCGGCGCGGTCATGCAGGCCGGGTAGCTGGGCGACGGCGAGGATCGCCAGCGGGTAGGCGAGGCCGACGACGACGGTGAACACGAGCAGGATCCGCAGGGCGGCCAGGTGCTGGCGGACCCAGCCGGGCAGTCGCGCGAACATGGGTCAACCCACCCCCGGGATGAACTGGACGAGCAGGTCGATGATCTTGATGCCGACGAACGGCGCGATGATCCCGCCGAGGCCGTAGCGGGACAGGTTGCGCGAGAGCAGGGCGGAGGCGCTGCTCGGCGTGTAGCGCACGCCCCGCAGGGCCAGCGGGATCAGGGCGACGATGACGAGCGCGTTGAAGATGACGGCGGACAGGATCGCCGACTCCGGGCTGTGCAGCCGCATGATGTTCAGCTTGTCCAGGCCGCCGTAGACGCCGGCGAACATCGCCGGGATGATCGCGAAGTACTTGGCGACGTCGTTGGCGATGGAGAACGTGGTCAGCGCGCCGCGGGTGATCAGGAGCTGCTTGCCGATCTCGACAATCTCGATCAGCTTCGTCGGGTCGCTGTCGAGGTCGACCATGTTGCCGGCTTCCTTGGCCGCGGACGTGCCGGTGTTCATCGCGACGCCGACGTCGGCCTGGGCGAGCGCCGGGGCGTCGTTGGTGCCGTCGCCGGTCATCGCGACGAGCTTGCCGCCGGCCTGCTCGGCGCGGATGAGGGCGAGCTTGTCCTCCGGGGTGGCCTCGGCGAGGAAGTCGTCGACGCCGGCCTCCTGCGCGATCGCCTTCGCGGTGAGCGGGTTGTCGCCGGTGATCATCACGGTGCGGATGCCCATCCGGCGCATCTCGTCGAACCGCTCGCGCATGCCGGTCTTGACGACGTCGGCGAGCTGGATGACGCCGAGCACCCGCGCGTGCGCCGCCGAGCCGGCGCCAGTGATCTCCCCGACGACCAGCGGTGTCCCGCCCGCGGCGGAGACACCGTCGACGATCTCGCCGAGCTCGACGGGGATCGTCCCGCCGGCCTGACGCACCCAGGCGATCACCGCGCTGGCCGCGCCCTTGCGGATCTGCCGGCGTGCCTGCCCGTCGGAGTCGGAGTCGGGGTCGGGGTCGGGGTCGGCGAGGTCGACGCCGGACATCCGGGTCTGGGCGGTGAAGGGCACGAACGTCGCCGCGCGCAGCTCGCCGGGGGAGCGTTCACGCAGTCCGTGCTGCTCCTTGGCGAACACGACGACCGAACGGCCCTCCGGCGTCTCGTCGGCGAGCGAGGAGAGCTGGGCGGCGTCGGCGAGGGCGGCGAGGTCGGCGGCCTCGCCGCCGCCGACCGGGAGGAACGCCCGGGCCTGGCGGTTGCCGAAGGTGATCGTGCCGGTCTTGTCGAGCAGCAGCGTGTTGACGTCGCCGGCCGCCTCGACCGCTCGGCCGCTCATCGCGAGCACGTTGCGCTGGACCAGCCGGTCCATCCCGGCGATGCCGATCGCGGACAGCAGCGCCCCGATCGTCGTCGGGATGAGGCAGACCAGCAGGGACGCCAGCACGATGCCGGTGATCCCGTGGCTGGTCAGGGCGGCCGAGTCGGGGATCGCGGGCTGCTGCGCCTTGGTGAAGATCGCCAGCGGCTGGAGGGTCGCGACGGCGAGCAGAAAGATGACGGTGAGCGCGGCGAGCAGGATGTTCAGCGCGATCTCGTTCGGGGTGCGCCGCCGGTCGGCGCCCTCGACCAGGCCGATCATCCGGTCGATGAAGCTCTCGCCGGGCTGCTGGGTGATGCGCACGACGATCCGGTCGGACAGGACCCTCGTCCCGCCGGTGACCGACGACCGGTCGCCACCGGACTCGCGGATCACCGGCGCGGACTCCCCCGTGATCGCCGACTCGTCGACGCTGGCGATGCCCTCGACGACGTCGCCGTCCCCGGGGATGGTCTCCCCCGCGACCACGAGGACGGCGTCCCCGCGGACGAGCCTGGGCGCGGGGACCTCCTCCACCGAGACGCGCTCCCCCGCGGCGATCTCCTCGGCAGTGGGCGCGGCCTGGCCGGGTGACCAGCCGGTCAGGCGGCGGGCGATCGTGTCGGTGCGGGTGCGGCGCAGCGCCGCGGCCTGGGCCTTGCCCCGGCCCTCGGCGACGGCCTCGGCCAGGTTCGCGAACACCACCGTGAGCCACAGCCAGACGGTGATCAGCCAGCCGAACACCGACGGGTCGGCGACTGCGAGCACCGTGGTGAACCCCGCGCCGACCTCGACGATGAGCATGACCGGGTTGCGCCACAGCGTGCGGGGGTCGAGCTTGCCCAGCGCCGCGGGCAGCGAGCGGCCGAGCTGGCGCGGGTCGAGCAGGCCGCCGCCGACCCGTCGCGGCCCGCCCTGACCCCGGCCCGGCCGCGGCGCGGCGCCGGGCGGGGCGATGACGGTGGTGGTGCTCATCAGTGGATCCCTTCCGCGAGCGGGCCGAGGGCGAGCGCCGGGAAGAACGTCAGCGCGACGATGATCAGGGCGATGGCGCCGAGCATCCCGGCGAACTGGGGCCGGTGCGTCGGCAGCGTCCCGGCGGTCGCCGGGACCGGATGCTGGCGGGCGAAGGAGCCGGCCATCCCGAGCACCAGCAGCATCGGCAGCAGCCGGCCGAACAGCATCGCCAAGCCCAGCGCGGTGTTGTACCAGGTCGTGTTGACCGTGATGCCGCCGAAGGCCGAGCCGTTGTTGTTCGCAGCCGAGGTGAAGGCGTAGAGCACCTCACTCAGGCCGTGCGCCCCGGAGTTGAGCATGCCGGCGCGCTCGCCGGGCAGGCCCATCGCGATCCCGGTGCCCAGCAGGGCGATCGCCGGGGTGGCGAGGAAGTACAGGGAGGCGAATTTGATCTCCCGGGAACCTATCTTCTTCCCGAGGTACTCGGGTGTTCGGCCGATCATCAACCCGGCCACGAAGACGGTGACGACGGCCAGTACGAGCATTCCGTAAAGGCCGGATCCGGTGCCGCCGGGCGCCACCTCGCCGAGCATCATGTTGAACAGCAGCGTCGCGCCGCCGAGGCTCGTGTAGGAATCGTGGAAGGAATTGACGGAGCCGGTGGAGGTGAGCGTCGTGCCGCTGGCGAACAATGCCGAGTCCGGCACGCCGAACCGGGTTTCCGTGCCCTCCGTCGCCGCGCCGACCGCGACCGGCACCGTCCCGTGGTGCGCGGTCTGGAAGGCAGCGTTCACCGCGAAGCTGCCGAGGGCGAGCGCGGCCATGACCGCGACGATCGCCAGGCCCTGGCGGCGGTCGCCGACCATGCGGCCGAAGGTGCGCGGCAGCGAGAAGGCGATCGCGAGCAGCAGGTAGATCTCGAACAGGTTCGTCCACGACGTCGGGTTCTCGAACGGGTGCGCCGAGTTGACGTTGTAGAAGCCGCCGCCGTTGGTGCCGAACTCCTTGATGGCCTCCTGGCTGGCGACCGGACCGCCGGTGATCGTCTGATGGCCGCCGGCCAGGGTGGAGACCACCCGGTTGCCGTGCAGATTCTGGATCGCCCCGCCGGCGATGAGGACGATCGCGGCGAGCACGCAGATCGGCAGCAGGATCCGGACCACCGTCCGGGTGAGGTCCACCCAGAAGTTGCCGATCTCGTCACCCGCGCCGACCAGGTCATCCCGGCTGCCGGCGCCCGGCCCGCCTGGGCCGTCAGTGCTGTCAGGGCCGCCCGGGCCGTTCAGCCTGCCCGGCCCACCCGCCGCGACCGGCGACCGGCGCCGCGCGAAGCCGCGGACCACCGCGATCGCGACCGAGATGCCGACGGCCGCCGAGACGAAGTTCTGCACGGCCAGGCCCGTCATCTGCACGGTGTGGCCCATGGTCGACTCGCCCGAGTACGCCTGCCAGTTGGTGTTCGTCATGAAGCTCACCGCGGTGTTCCAGGCCAGCGCCGGCCCCACCGCGCCGAATCCGAGGTTCAGCGGCAGGTGCTCCTGGATACGCTGAAGCAGGTACAGCAGCAGCACGCTGACCAGCGAGAACGCCAGCACGCTGCGGGCGTAGACCCCCCAGCGCTGGCCCGCGTCCGGGTTCACCCCGGTCAGCCGGTAGATCGCCCGCTCCACCCGCAGGTGGCGCCGGCCGGTGAAGACCCGGTACATGTGGTCGCCGAGCGGGCGGTAGGTGACG
The DNA here is from genome assembly GCF_023716945.1 of Frankia sp. AiPs1. Classification (GTDB taxonomy): domain Bacteria; phylum Actinomycetota; class Actinomycetes; order Frankiales; family Frankiaceae; genus Frankia. The sequence goes on from NZ_JAMQQF010000135.1 coordinate 11,108, forward strand.
AACAGCGCGGCGACCAGCAGCGCCACGGTGAGGACGCCGGCGAACGACGTCGACATCAGAACCGCTCCGGAAACAGCAGCGCCGCTACGATGAATATCCCCAACCCGATCGACAGCACCAGTCCGGCGATGTTCTCCGCGTTCACAGCCTTTCGACTCCTCGCAGCACGAGAGCCAGCAGTGCGAAACATCCCAGCGTCAGCAGGACGTACACCACGTCTTGCATGCGCCCCTCCTTCGTCCCGGCAGGGGCCCAGTAAAGCGCGACGAAAACCGAAAAGGGCGATCACTCACACGGTTCTCACGGCGTCCGGCCGGTTTCTCACGGCCCACTAACGCCGATCATGAAAATGCGGCCTGTCCGGACCTTCCACTGGTTCCCGGACAGGCCGGACGGGAGCACCATGGGTGGCGTGCCACGCGGAACACTGCGCATCTACCTGGGGGCGGCGCCCGGGGTGGGCAAGACCTACGCCGCGCTGGACGAGGCCCGCCGCCGCCGCGACCGGGGCACCGACGTCGTCGTCGGCCTGGTCGAGACGCACGCGCGCCGCCATACCGCCGACATGCTCGACGGCCTGGAGGTGATCCCCCGCCGGTTCGCCGACCATCGCGGCGCCACCTTCACCGAGATGGACCTCGACGCGGTGCTGGCCCGGCGCCCCGCGGTGGCGGTCGTCGACGAGCTCGCCCACACCAACGTCCCCGGCAGCCGCCACACCAAGCGCTGGCAGGACGTCCAGGAGCTGCTCGCCGCCGGCGTCGACGTCATCTCCACCGTCAACGTCCAGCACCTGGAATCACTCAACGACGTCGTCGAGACGATCACCGGGGTGGCGCAGCGGGAGACCGTGCCCGACGCGGTGGTCCGCGCGGCCGGCCAGGTCGAGCTCGTCGACATGGCCCCCGAGGCGCTGCGCCGGCGGATGGCCCACGGCAACATCTACGCTCCCGACAAGGTCGACGCGGCGCTGGCCAACTACTTCCGCCCCGGCAACCTCACCGCCCTGCGCGAACTCGCCCTGCTGTGGCTCGCCGGCAAGGTCGACGACCAGCTCGACCGATACCGGGCCGAGCACCACATCGGCGGGACGTGGGAGACCCGCGAGCGGGTCGTGGTCGCGCTCACCGGCGGCCCGGAGGGCGAGACCCTGATCCGCCGGGCGGCCCGGATCGCCTCCCGGACCAAGGGCGCGGAGCTGCTCGCCGTGCACGTCGCCCGCTCCGACGGCCTCACCGGCGCGGACCCCGCGGCGCTGGCGGGGCAGCGGGTGCTCGTCGACAGCCTCGGCGGCAGCTTCCACCAGGTGATCGGCGACGACGTGCCGACGGCCCTGCTCGACTTCGCCCGCGCCGAGAACGCCACCCAGCTCGTCCTGGGCGCCAGCCGCCGCGGCCGGGTCGCCCGGATCCTCAGCCCCGGCATCGGCGTCACCACCACCAACCTGTCCGGGCCGATCGACGTGCACATGGTCACCCACGCCGAGGCCGGCACCGGCTGGCGGCTACCGCGCGTGCGCAGCGGGCTCACCCCCCGCCGCCGGCTCATCGCGACCGCGCTGACCCTGGCACTCGTCCCCGCCCTGACCGCCGGCCTGGTCCAGGTTCGCGGGACCTTCAACCTGGCCATCGAGATGCTCGGCTACCTGATCGTCGTGGTGACGGTGGCGCTGATCGGCGGGTTCTGGCCGGCGCTGCTGTGCGCGCTGGCCAGCTCCCTACTGCTGAACTACTACTTCACCCCACCGCTGCACCACTGGTCCGTCGCGGAGGGCAACAACGCCCTCGCCCTGGCCGGTTTCATCCTGGTCGCGACGATGGTCAGCCGCGTCGTCGACCTCTCCGCCCGCCGCTACGGCCAGGCGGTGCGCGCCTCCGCCGAGGCGGCGACACTGTCGGTGCTCGCCGGCAGCGTGCTGCGCGGCGAGGACGCGCTGCCCGCCCTGCTCGACCGGGCCCGGGAGACGTTCGCCATGACCTCGGCAACCCTGCTCGAACGCGACGGCGACGGCTGGCGGGCAGTCCTCAGCGTCGGCCCCGACCCGTGTGCCCGGCCCGAGGACGGCGCGGTGGACGTCCCGATCGGCGACACGCTGGCCCTGTCGCTCACCGGACGGCCGCTGCCGGCCGCGGACCGGCGCATCCTCGCCGCCTTCGCCGCCCAGGCCGCCGTCGCCCTCGAGC
>NZ_JAMQQF010000136.1 GCF_023716945.1 Frankia sp. AiPs1
CCTCGGCCACCGCCCGCTCGCCCCACTCGCCCCGCGCGCCCCCGCCCCGCGCCGACCGGACTCGCCCTGTCCCGCCCGCCTCCCGGAGGACCCGATGACCACGATCGACCACCCCGCTGGCCGCCCCCTCCCGGGCCCTCGCCGCCGCCGTACCACCGTCGCCGCCTGGTGGTACGGCCTGAGCACCCTGGCCATCGCGGTGTTCGCCGTGGTGCCGTACCTGACGTCGTCGCTGCGGGACCAGGCCGACCAGGGCAACGAGGTGGCCATCAACTACGTGGACCGGTCGACCGTGTTCCAGGTCTTCCTGTACCTGCACATCGCGTTCGGTGGCGTCGCCCTGCTGCTCTCGCCGCTGCAGCTCTCGGCCCGGGTTCGGGCCCGCGTTCCCCGGCTGCACCGGGTCGTCGGCCGGATCACCGTGGCGGCGATCTGCCTCGCCGGCACGGCGGGTGCGGCGCTGTCCACCGTCAACCTCGCCGGTCCGATCGGCACGGCCGGCTTCGGCCTGCTGGCGGTGCTCTGGGCGAGCTTCGCCGTCACGGCCGTGCGCGCGATTCGGCGCGGCGACGTCCCCGCCCATCGCCGGTGGGCGATCCGCACCTTCGCACTCACCTACGCCGCGGTCACGCTACGACTGTGGATGCTCGTCATGAGCGCCGTACAGATCGGCGCGGGCACCGATTCGGACGTCGCCTTCGACCGCGCCTACCACGTGGTCCCGTTCCTCTGCTGGGTCCCCAACCTGCTCGTCGCCCAGTGGCTGCTCACCCGCCCGGACCCAACCCCGACGGCCCGACCACGCCTGTCCTGACCTCGCCCACCGCTCCCGCACGCAAGGACACAGAAGAGCTACACGCAGTGAACTACAGTCATGTAATTGCCCACGTGGCGCTGCGGCCGGCCCGGGAACCTAGGTAAGTTCATGCGGAGGTGGAGGCGTTTCTCCGCCAGGCGGAGAGTCAGAGCTGGAGAGTCGAGAAGGGCAAGAAGTACTTCAAGATCTACTGCCCGTGTGGAGAGCACAAGCACACCGTGCATCTCACCCCATCCGACTCGCGCTACGAGAAGAACCTCCGCGGACACCTGAAGAGCCGGACATGCTGGGAGGAGGCCCCGTGATGAAGTACCAGATGCTAGTCGAGCTGCAGGTAGTCGGCCCGCTGGACGACCTTGACGAGGTTTCCGACCGACTCGCCGACGCGCTGTACGAGCTTCATGACGTGATCGACCCCGATCTCAGCACCAACCTGAAGACGGGCCGTCTCGACGTCACGATGATCGTGGATGTCGCGACTCTCGAAGAAGCCCTACGCACGACGCTCGCGGCGACACGCGCGGCCGTCCACGCGACGGGTGGCTCGACCCCGGACTGGGACCGGATGTTCCGCGAGGTTGGAACGCAGGCCCACGAACTCACCGACGCCTAGTCGGCCAAGGATCGCCTACTCATCGACGGTTCACCATCGGATCTGTGGCAACTCTGCTATTTGAGGAGCAGGACCTGATGGAAGGAGGGCGGATCGTGATGTACGAAGGGCTCGTCGAGCTCACAGTGACAGGTCCCATCGCCGACTTCGCGGGCTGGGAACAGCTGATCCAGAAGATGACCGTGGAGGCACGGCAGCTCGCCGACGGCTGAAGCCGGCCGGTCTCGGCGGGCTGCTCACCCGCCCGGGCCCGATCCCCGCCGCCCGGTCCTGTTCGACCTGAGCCGCGCCACCGAATCCTCCATCGGCGACAACCAGGTGCGCTTGTCACGCTATTCTGGGGCATGGACACCGTGCCACCAGGCGACTACACGTGGCTCCTCGGATTCGCGACGGTCAACCTGGTGGTGGCAACTGTGGGGTCCGCAGCCGTCCGCCGGCGGTTCGGGGGCACCGCAGCGCAGACATTCCAGCGTCACGCCGGCACAGTGGTCGGCAGCCTGTTCACCATCTGGCTGGCAATCTTCTGGGGCTTCACCCATGCCGCAGTCGGGGCGGGGCTGTTCCTGGTGTCCTTCCTCGTCGAGCGCTACCGCCGTCAGCGGACACAGGCAGGGACATCAGCCTGACGCCGTGACCCCAGCGGCTACCTTGATCATATTTCGTACTGGACGTCTCCCCCCTACACACATCGTTTACTTACTCGGATATGGCAAGTCTGTTACTTTAGGTCACGATGTCCATCGACCGCTGGCGCTCAGACGTTGAGTCGTCCCCGGAGCCGGTCGGACCGGAGGAGGCCACCGGGTCGAGCCGCGCCGAGGCGAAGGCACAGTTGCTGGATCGACGAGCAGCCTCCGCCGCCGACTCCGCCCGCGCCACCGAGGACGACCAGGTCGATTCCCCCGAGAAATCTGGCGTAGAGCAGCCGAGCACCCGGCAGCCCGCGGCGGGCAACGGCCCGGCACGCACCTTCGGCGGACAAGAGCAGACGCGGCTGCCTGACGGCCGAGCGGGCGGAACAGAGACGTCCAGGGACGACCAGCCGTTGCGGGTGACGGACCGTCAACCGCCCGCAGGCACGTCGCCCGGCCCTTCTGCCCTCGAACGCAAACTCGACCTGCTGGACCGTGCCGCCGGCCGGGCCGAGGGCGAGACTCAAGCCGCCGAGGCGCGGGCCAAGGACGGGACGGCGGGCCCGGAGCGGCTCGGCTGGCGGTTGTCCCGGATCTGGCGGGACAGCCAGCCGACCGCCGACGGCCGCGCCTTCTACGAGAAATCCGACGACCGGATGTGGAAGGCTGCCGCCACCGCCGAACCCGCACTCGGTCGCTACACCGCCGACCTGCACGGCAACCCGACCTCGTTCCGGGTCGGGAGCCAGGATCTCGACGCCCGCCAGCTTGCTGCCCTCATCCGCAAGGACGAGAACTGGCAGGGCCGACCGATTCGCCTCATGTCGTGTGAGACCGGCCGAGGCGAGGACCCGGTGGCCCAGAAACTTGCCGACCAGCTCGGCGTCACCGTGACCGCACCCACCGAACTCGCCATCTCCGACAAACACGGTAATGTATACAGCGCCTCTGTGCGCCTGGACAGGTTCGGATTTCCGCGGCCGACCGTGCCGCATGACGGTGCCTGGCTCGATTTCCAACCGAGAACCGAAGGGCGGTAGAGATGCCTCAGATCCTGGGTGACTTCAAGGTGGCGAGTGTATTCGACGGCACGACCGATGGCGTGCCTTTCATCGCCGGACGGCCACCACTATCCTCCGGATCCGAGCGCGCGAAGCTGCTGGCCTACCTCAAGCAAGGCGAATTGATTCTGCGTGCGGCCGGCCTCGGCATCGACCAACTTGACCCGGCGCGCGGGCAGCAGGTGCCGATCATCGTCTGCACAGACGGGGTGTGGATCTGGGACGCATCCATCGCCTATTACCTGACGGAACACGATCTGCCGCCGGAGCCGGCCTTCCTGGACTACCTGCGCAGCCGAGCATTTCAGTACGAAGCGCCGACCGAGGAACGGACCGATGCGGCCCTGGCAGCCATACAGGCGGACTGAGGCCCTCGCCAGCGGCGCCGCGCAGGGACTGTCGTGGGCGCAGTGGGTGTAGGCGGACGGTTGGAGGTGTCAGTTGACCCACCGCCGTGGTTCGTGACCTGGTCGTTCATCCTCGCCGACGGCGGGCCGGCGCTGATCCGCGCGGAGGCGTTTCCCACCGCCACAAAAAGTCCTCCGGCTGCCAGCTACGTGTTCGAGGAAGCGCCGCCAGACTCCTCCTCTCTATCGGTCGACAGATTGGACGAATCTCGAGGGAAGCAGGTTCCCATCTCTACCTGACTAACGGAAAATGGGTGTGGAGTAAATCCATCGCCTACTATCTGGAGGAGCACGAGCTGCCGCCGGAGCCTGCGTTCCTCGATTATCTTCGCGGTCGGAACTTCACCTACAAGCCGCCGACGCCGGAACAGGTCGGCGCCGCAGCGGCCGGGATCCGCGCCCAGTAGCAACCAGCCGCGGTGTGCGGTGCGCATTGCGGTGCGTTCTGCACGGTCCGCCGACTCAGACCGTGCAGAACGGACCGCGATTGGCTCCAGCCCGGGCGCGATCAGGCGCCAGCTCGGGCGATCGGCTCCGCCTCGGGGCGCGGTCGGGCGCCTGGCCGGTTCGGTGGCGCGCCGCGGCGCTACTCGCCGTAGGTGCTCAGGCTCGCGACGTGGTGGGTGTCGTTGAAGCCGCGCAGGACGGCGGGGCCGTCGGAGTACCAGTCGATCGTGGTCAGTGAGACCAGGTCCAGGTGCAGGCGGTACAGGACGGTCGGCTCGGCGGCCAGCGCGAGCTGGGTGAGGCCCTTGATCGGCGTGACGTGCGAGACGACGAGGACCCGCTTGCCGGGCTGCTCGGCGAGCAGCCGGTCGCGGACCCGGGCCACCCGGGCCACCGTCGAGATCAGGCTCTCTCCGCCGGGCGGAGGCACGTTCGGGTCGGCGAGCCAGGCGTTGAGCTCGTCGGGGAAGCGCTCGCGCACCTCACCGAAGGTCATTCCCTCCCAGGCGCCGAAGCTGGTCTCCCGCAGGTCGTCGTCGACGACGTAGTCGCGGCCCAGCGCCTCGGCGGTCTGCCGAGCGCGCTTGAGCGGCGAGCTGACGATCAGGTCGAACGGCTCGTCGCGCAGCCGGTCGGCGACCGCGGCGGCCTGGCTCATCCCCAGATCGGTCAGCGACGCCTCCACGGTTCCGCTGAACCGCTTGTCCACCGACAGCGGGGTCTGGCCGTGGCGCAGCAGCACCGTCGTCGTCGGAGGGGCCGGCGGGGCCATCCAGCCGGAGAGGCGGTTGGTGGTGGGGGCGCGGTGCGGCGCCGGATCCGGTGACTGCGGGATCGACGGCTCCCAGCTGCGCCCGGCCGCGGCGGCGTCCATCGCCTCGTTGGCGAGGCGGTCGGCGGCGGCGTTGCGGGCGCGGGGCACCCACTGGTAGCGCACGACGGGGAAGGTGCGGGCGATCGCGGCGGCCTCGTCGGCCAGGGGACGCATGGCCGGATGCTTGATCTTCCAGCGGCCGCTCATCTGCTCGACGACGAGCTTGGAGTCCAACCGGGCTTCCACCTCGGCATCCGGGGCGATTTCGGCGGCGGCCCGCAGCCCGGCGACGAGGCCCGAGTACTCGGCGACGTTGTTCGTGGCATGCCCGATCGACGCGGCCCGTTCGGCGAGCACCGTTCCGTCCGCGGCGTCACGGACCACGGCGCCGTAGCCGGCCGGACCCGGATTGCCCCGGGATCCGCCGTCGGCCTCGATGACCAGCCTGCGCACCGTGCTCATCTGCCACTCCCCTCGCCCTGCCCGCCTCGCCCGGCCCGAACCGACCCGCCGCTACAGCCCCGACTCGGGGGTACGAACCAGGATGCGCCGACATTCCTCGCACCGCACGACCTCGTCGACGGGGGCCGCGGCGACCGCCCGCAGGTCGCCGCCGGAGAGCTCAAGATGGCAGCCCTGGCATCGCCGGCGCAGCAACGGCGCCGCGCCGACCCCGCCGGAGGACGCCCGGATCCGCTCGTACAACGTCACCAGCGCCTCGGGCAGCCGGGGCGCGAGGGCCGCCCGGCTCTCGCGCATCCGGGCGGACTCGGTGTCGATCTCGGCGTAGGTCTTGTCACGCGCGGTGGTCGCGGCGTCGATCTCCGCCTGCAGGTCGGCGTGACGCTGGGCGAGGGCCGCGAGCCGTCCCTCCAGACCCTCGACGGCCTCCATCTTCTCCAGCGCGTCGTCCTCGAGAACGCCCTGGCGGCGAGCCAGCGAAGCCAGCTCCGCCTGCAGGTTCTCCAGTTCGCGGGAGTTCGACACCGCCCCGGACTCCAGCCGCTGCGAATCACGCGCGGAGCGGGTTCGGACGAGCTCGATCTCGGTCTCGAGCTTGCGCTGGGCGCGGGTGACGTCGCCCAGCTCGGTGCGCACCTCGACGACCTCGTCGTCGAGGGTGCCCAGGGCCGCGGTGCGTTCGGTGATGACGGCGAGTTCGGGCAGCCCACGGCGGCGGGCGGCCAGCCGGTCCAGGCCGGCGTCGAGGGCCTGCAGGTCGAGCAGGCGGAGCTGAATTGCTGGGTCGGCCTTCATGAACTCCTCACCGGTATGTCCTTACATCGGCATCGACCACGATCGACGACGCCCTTGCCGGTACCGCGCCGCCCGGCCCGCGAAGTGCAGCGGTCGGCGGGATCCGAGACGAACCCGGCCCGGCGAGCCGGGCATCCGCCTGCGACGCCGACTACCGGGACGGAACGTGCAACCGCCAGGGATCGGTCACGATAGCGGACACCGATGCACTCACCGTACGTCCCCGGGTCCGCAGACCGGCCTCCAGACGCGCGGCGGCGTGCGCGAGCCACGGCCACTCGCTCGCCCAGTGGGCGACGTCGACGACGGCGATCGGATGCTCCCCCACCGCGTCGAGCACGTAGTGATGCCGCCCGTCCGCGGTGACCAGGACATCCGCGCCCGCGGCCCGCGCCGCGCCGACCAGTTCCCCGCCGGAGCCACCGCAGACCGCGACCCGCCGCACGAGCCGGTCGGCGGCCCCGGTCGCCCGCACCCCGCCGGCGGTCGCGGCGGCGACCAGTGCGCAGACGGCTATCCCGCCGGGCGCACGTACCACCAGGCACAGGATAATCGTGGCCGCCGCGACGGCCAGGGCGATGGGGGTCACGGAGATGTCCCCCTGGACGATCATCGTCGTGCCGATGCCCGACATCTCCACCTGCAGGTCCGGCCCGTCGTAGGCGCGGGCGGTGGTGATCAGGCGCCGCACCGCGGCGAGGTCCGGGCTGGTCGCGGCGCCCTTCATCACGACGCCCACGATCGCCGCGTGCCCGTCGCGCGCCACCGGCTCGACGCCGAGCAGCAGGCTGCCGGCCGGCCCGTACGGATCGATCGCGGTGGCCACGCCGGGCAGTCGGGCGACCCGCGCGGTCATCGCCGCGATCCGCTGGCGGACGGCCGGGGCGTTGATGTCGCCGTCGCGGGCCCGCACGACGATCATCTCGGTGTCGGGCAGGCCGCCGGGCACGACGGTCGCCAGGGCGTCGGTGGCGAGCTGGGAGTCGGTGCCGGCGACGCCGAACGCCTGGTGGTAGCGGGCGCCCTCGTGGCCCGCCAGGACGCCGCCGGCGACCAGAACGATCAGCCACGTGCCCACCACGATCCACCGGTACCGCAGGCACCAGCCGGCGATCAGCCCCACAGTCCACTCCTCGACGCCCGGGCCGCCACCTCCGGCGCCTCGCCCTGTTTGTCCGTATTCCCGCTACCGCGGGGACAATATGAGCGCATCATGACGATCAGCGTCAATGCGTGTCCGGTGCCATGCGGTCGAGATGGCACGGGGGTGCCGGCCGGTCGCCGTGTTTTCGAGGGTCGGCGTTCCGCGGCCGCGAAACCGCGCCCGAACCAGGAATGCGGCGAATCCTTTCCGCTCCCCGCCGGACAGGAGCAGGCACGACCGATTCTTTAGGGGAATGCAAGACCGCCGGCCGACACTGGCAGGAACACCGAGGGCGCCCCCGCCCGCCGGTGACCGACCGACCCGTGGCGCGGCGCGGGTGGCGCCCGAGGATCGCAGCTGCGACACCGGGTCGCCGCCACCGGCGTCGTGCGGGAGAGGAAGCCATGACCCAGCCGACCAGGATCGGCCAGACCGCGGTCGTCATCCCCGGCCAGGATGTGCGCGACCCGGCTCGCCGGCTGTCCCAGCTCTTCGACGCGGGCTCGTTCGTCGCCGACGCCACGCCCGCCGGCGGCCGGGTGCTGGCCGGGCGGGGCCGCATCGACGGCCTGGCCGCCGTCGCCTTCTGCACGGACGGCACCCGGATGGGCGGGGCGCTCGGCGCCGTCGGCGCCGGGCAGATCGTGGCCGCCATCGAGGCGGCCGTCCGCGACGGCGTGCCGGTCGTGGGGCTGTGGCACTCCGGCGGGGCGAGCCTGGCCGAGGGCGTCGAGGCGCTCGACGGCATCGGCCAGATCTTCGCCGCCATGATCCACGCCTCCGGGCGGGTGCCGCAGATCTCCGTGGTGCTGGGGCCCGCGGCCGGCGGCGCCGCGTACGGGCCGGCGCTGACCGACGTCGTCATCATGGCGCCCGACGGGCGGGTCTTCGTCACCGGTCCGGACGTCGTGCGCAGCGTCACCGGGGAGCAGATCGACATGGCGGGTCTGGGCGGTGCCGACGCGCACGGCCGGCGCTCCGGCGTCGTTCACGTCGTCGCCCGTTCCGAGAGCGACGCCTACCAGCGGGCCCGGCGGATCACCGCGCTGCTCGCCGCGCCCGGGCACGTCGACCTCGACGCCATCACCGCCGAGGAGGCGGCCGCCGACGCCATCACCGCTGATGCCATCACCGTCGAGGCCGATGCCATCACCGCCGACGTCGACGTCGACGTCGACGCCGCCACCGTCGACGCCGACGCCGAGACGCCCGCCGACGCCGGCCAGGGCCTGGTCACGCCCGACCCGCCCGACCCCCGCGACCCACCCGGCCCCGATCCGCGTGACCCGCGGTCGCTGCTGCCGCAGCGAGTGCGGCGGGCCTACGACGTGCATCCGCTGGTGTACCGGCTGCTCGACGGCGACGACGGCCCGGGGGGCTTCGAGGAACTCCAGCCGCGCTGGGCGCCGAACGTCGTCGTCGGCCTCGGCCGGCTCTACGGCCACAGCGTCGGGGTGATCGCGAACAATCCTTTGCGCAAGGGCGGCTGCCTGGACTCGCTGAGCGCCGAGAAGGCCGCCCGGTTCGTGCGGATGTGCGATTCCTTCGGCGTCCCGCTCGTCGTCCTCGTCGACGTCCCCGGCTACCTGCCCGGCGTCGGCCAGGAATGGGACGGGGTGGTCCGCCGCGGCGCGAAGCTGCTCTACGCCTTCGCCGAGGCGACCGTGCCCCGGGTCACGCTCATCACCCGCAAGTCGTTCGGCGGCGCCTACATCGCGATGAACTCCCGTTCACTCGGGGCCACGGCCGTGCTCGCCTGGCCCGACGCCGAGGTCGCCGTGATGGGCGCCGAGGCCGCCGTCGGCATCCTGCACCGGCGCGCGCTGGGCGCCGCCTCCGACGACGACCGGCCCGGCGTGCTCGCCCGCCTCGTCGAGGAGCACACCCGCACCGCCGGCGGCGTCGAACGGGGGGTGGCGCTGGGCGTCATCGACGACGTCATCGACCCGGTCGACACCCGCCCCCGCATCGCGCGGGCGATCGCGGCCGCGCCGTCCCGTCGCGGCCGGCACGGCAACATCCCGCTGTGAGGGCGGCGGCGGGGCGGCGGCGTGTTCGCGAGCTGATCGGTCTGTCGCGCTGCGTTCCTAGATCGCGACCTTCTCGCGGGACTCGCGACGGGCGAGCTCCTCGCGCACGAGTGGGATGATGTAGCGGCCGGTGTCGATGGCATCGCCGATGTCGCCAAGGGTCGGCAGCGAGATCACCTCCGCGCCGAGCTCGGCGTACCGGACGAGCGCCGCCGCGATGGTCTCGGGCGAGCCGACCAGGAACGACGAGGCGCCGCCGGCCCCGGCGATCGATCGCGGCGTCCAGAGCACACCACCGTCATGGGTCTCGCCCTCCTGCGCGATGTCGCGCAGGCGCTGCGAGCCCACGTTCGGCAGGTTGACCTTCAGCACCTCGCCGTAGTGAGCCCTGGACTTGTCGACGATCTTGCGCGCCTTGCGCTGCGCCAGTTCGTCGGTCTCGGCAACAATCGGCCGGAAGGTGACCCAGAAGCGGATCCTGCCGGTTCGGCCGACCTTCCGGGCCTCCTCGTAGACCCGGTCGATCTGCTGCTTGGTCTGCTCGAGCGGCTCGCCCCACAACGCGAAGATGTCCGCCTGCGCGCCGCCCGCCGCGTAGGCGTAGTCCGACGATCCGCCGAGGGAGACCGGCAGCGGCTCACCGGAATACGTCTGGTAGCCGGGCCCGAAGTCATCGAAGTCGTAGAATTCGCCGTGGTGCGAGAACGGTTCGCTCTTCGTCCACACGTCCCGCAGAATCTGCACGAACTCGGCGGAGCGCCGATAGCGAGCATCCTTCTCGAGGTAGTCGCCCTGCCGCTGCTGCTCCTCGTTGCTCGAACCGGAGATGATGTGAACCGCCGTGCGCCCCTTGCCAAGCTGATCGAGGGTGGCCAGCGCCTGGGCGGCAACGGTCGGGAACGACGTGTTCGGCCGCACGGCGACCATCGGCTTCAGACGCTCGGTGTAGGTGAGGATTTCAGCCGAGCGCACGTACTGGTCCGGACCCGCCGAGTGGTAGGCCACCAGCGTGTAGTCGAACCCGAAATCCTCCAGCGTGCGGGTGTATCGACGGACGTACTCCGGGTCGAGCTTGCCACGCCAGAAGTCGGCCGCAATGCCCGCACCGGGCTCACGCCAGTTGGCGGCATTGACGAATTCAACCGGCATCATCGTTCTCCTGTTTCGTGACTGGGTATGGCGCGTCGCGCGGCGGAGAGCTCGGCCGAGACCGCGTCCACCACGGCGCCCTGCTGGTCAGCCAGGTAGAAGTGGCCGCCGGGGAACACCTTCAGCTCGAACGACCCGGTGGTGTGCCGGCGCCAGAGCTCGGCCTCGGCGAGCGTCACCCTGGGATCGGAATCCCCCACCATCGCGACGACCGCGGTGCTGATCACTGCGTCCGGTGGCGCGGAATACGTTTCGATCGCCTGATAGTCGGCACGGGTCGGCGGCAGCACCATCTCGACGAGTTCGGGGTCGGCGAGAACCCGCGGATCGGTCCCGCCGAGCTCGCGCATCTCCCGGAGAAAACCCGCGTCGTCGCGGCGGTGGACGGTTTCGAACCGTTCGGCCGACGGCGCCCGGCGCCCGGAGGCGAACAGCACGAACGGCGCCGGCCCGCCGGCCGCCGCCAGCCGGCGGATGACCTCGAAGCCGACGACCGCCCCCATGCTGTGCCCGAAGAAGGCCAGGGGCCGGTCGGTGAGCGGGGCGAGGACCTCGGCGATCCGGTCGGCGAGCGGCGCGATGGCCGTGTGCGCCGGCTCCGCCCGCCGATCCTGCCGGCCCGGATACTGCACCGCCTGGACCTCGGCGACCGGTGACAACGCCTTCGAGATCAGCAGATAGGTGCTCGCCGCCCCACCCGCGTGCGGGAAACAAACCAGCCGTGGGGCATCGGGCGGGCCCGGATGAAACCGCCGCAGCCACCGGTCTGTCTCAGCGGACACGGTCATCTTCAAACCACCTTCTCCAGCCCGGACCAGCACCCGGCCTTGGCGTCGGAACCGCCTTTTTCGGACGAGTTCGCATGGCTACACATTAGGCGGCGCGCCGGCCATCGGCTCGCCTTGTGAAGGGGCGTTGGCCACATCACCATCGATTTGTTTCCGGCCGGCTCCCGGGCACCCGGCGAAAGGCGCCAGGACGGGAGGCGCCAGGACGGGAGGCGACGCGGCGGCAGCGGAAGGCGACGCGGCGGAAGGCGACGCAGCGAGAGGCGACGCGGCGGGCGCGGGGGCCCATCTGCGGTTCGCCGCCCAGGCGACGATCGCGGCGAGGGAGCAGGCGACGCCGCCGACGTAGAAGCCGGCGCGGGCGCTGTGGTGCTCGGCGAGCCAGCCCACTCCCAGGCTGCCCAGCGGCGTCGTCCCCTGCAGGATGAGGCTGTACAGGGCCATCACCCGACCTCGGTAGCTCGGGTCGCTGCCGAGCTGGATGCGGTGGTTGGCCGCCTGGGCGAAGTAGAGGCTCGCGAAGCCGGTCAGCGCCAGCAGTCCGATCGCGGCCAGGTAGGTCGGCGCGACGCCCGTCGCCGCCTCCAGCGCCCCGAACGCGAACGCCGAGACGATCACCATCATCGCCGGCGGACGGTTGCGCCGGCCGGTCGTGAGCAGCGCGGCGACCAGCGAGCCGGCGGCGAGCCCGGTGGTGAGCAGGCCGAAGGAGGTGGCGTCGGCGTGGAAGACGGTGCGCGCCAGCAGCGGCACGGTGAGCTGGAAGTTCATCCCGAACAACCCGACGACGGCGACCAGGCCGAGCACGACGACCAGGTCGGCGCGGCCGAGCACGTAGCGCAGCCCGTCGACGATGCGGGGGGCGACCTCGGGGCGGGCATGGCGGTGGATCTCCGCCGGGCGCATCAGGCGCAGGCCCGCGACGGTCGCCAGGTAGCTGCCGGCGTTGATCGCCATTGCCGGGCCGGTGCCGAAGCCGGCGATGAGCGGGCCGGCGGCGGCCGGGCCGACGACCCGGGCGATGTTGAAGTAGGCGGCGCTGAGCGCGGAGGCGTTGGGCAGCAGCGCCGGGCCGACCAGCTCGCTGACGAACGCCATCCGGGTCGGCGTCTCGATGGCGTTGACCAGGCCGATGGCCAGCGCGAACGCGCAGACCTGCCACAGCCGCACCGTGCCGGCGAGCACGAGCAGGGCCAGCGCCAGGGCGAGCAGGCCGGCGACCAGGTTGGCACCGGTGAGCAGCAGGCGTTTGTCGTGCCGGTCGGCGAGCCGGCCGCCGTAGAGGGTGAGCAGCAGCATCGGGGTGAACTGCAGCGCGGTGACGAGGCCGAGGGCCGTCCCGGAGTCGCCGCTGAGTGACAGGACGAGCCAGTCCTGGGCCGTGAACATCATCCAGGTGCCCGTGACGGACAGCACCTGCCCGACGGCGAAGAGCCGGAAGTTGTACACCCGCAGCGACCGGAAGACGCCGTCGATGATCCGCTCCTCGCCGTCGTGGCACCGCCCCTGCTGCCCCCACCATCCTCGCGAACCGCGCCGCGCGGCGGGGCTCATTCCGGTGGGCGGTGGGCGGTGGGCGGTGCGGTGGTCGGGTGTCGGGTGGCGGGTGGCGCTACAGGGCGCGGCCGGGGTTGAGGATGCCGGTGGGGTCGAAGACCCGGCGCACCTGGCGTTGCAGGTCGTGGCTGCGGCTGCCGAGTTCGGTGGCCAGCCAGCGGCGCTTGAGCACGCCGACGCCGTGTTCGCCGGTGACCGTGCCGCCGAGCTCCAGTGCGAGCGCGAAGATCTGCTCGGCGGCCGCCCAGGCCCTCGGCGGGATCTTCGGCTCGGCCGGGTCGACGACGATGATCGGGTGCAGGTTGCCGTCGGCGGCGTGCGCCAGGGTGAAGATCTCCACCCCGGTCGCGGCGCCGATCTCGGTGACGCGGGCGGCGGCCTGCGCGAGGCGCCCGCGCGGCACGGCGATGTCCTCGATGAGCACCCGCCCGAGGCGTTCCAGGGCGGGCAGCGCGGCGC
>NZ_JAMQQF010000137.1 GCF_023716945.1 Frankia sp. AiPs1
CCGCCGCCGCCCTGGTCCGCGGCCTCGGTGCGCGGCTCGTGGCCGGCGTCGACCCGCGCGCCCGGGTGGATCTCGGCGCGCTCGGCGTGCGCGAACTGACCCGGGACGCCGGCTTCTCGATCACCCGGATCGGCAGCCTGGCCGGCTGGTCGCCCGCCGTGCCACTCGCCGACGGGATGGACCGCACCGAGTCGTGGCTGCGGGAACGGGGCCTGCTCGGCGTCCGGGAACCGTCGCGCCGTGGGTGAAGGACCCACCCTCACCACCCCCCGGCTACTCGCTCTGCCGCTGACCGTCTGGAACGCCGGCTACGTCGCCGAGGAACTCGCCCCGGCGTTGGCCTTCACGGCGGTGGTGGCCCGGTCCGGCGGGCGCGGCGGGGACGGGGTCGGCCCCTACGGCGGGATCGTCGGCACGGATCCGCACGCCGCCGCCCCGGATCCCCTCGACCCGGCCGGGTCGCTGCGCCGCGAGCTGCGCCGTCGCGCCGGTGCCGGGCGGTCGGTGCTGACCTGGGTGCTGCGGCGACGGTCGGGGCCGGCGGCCGTCGGCCTGGTCGCCGCGGACACCCAGGGCCGCCGCGCCGTGGTCGGGGTGTCGATCGTGCTCGGCTGCCGGCGCGAGGGCTACGCGACCGAGGCCGTCCGCGCGGTGGCCGGCTGGTTCGAGTACCGCGGCGCTCTGGTGGAGACGCGGATTCGCCGCGGTGACGGGATCGGCAAACGCCTGGGGCAGGCGACCTCGTTCGTGCCCACCCCCGTCCTGATAGCCGACTGGTGGCGGATCTGGCTGCGCCCGCCGACGGGTTGATCGCCCTCGGCGTCACGGACCGTCACGTGGCCCGGTTGGGCGGCCGGCGGCACGGTGTGACCGCGGCCGTCCCGGCGTTTTCCCGCCCGGACCGGCCCGTTTCCTGGCCGCCGGACCGAAAGTGCCTGCCCAGCGTTGATTGATGGGCCTGTGCAATGTTGTGTCAGCGTTGCCGTGACAGTGGCCTCCTGTCAGCCGGGCGACAACCGTCTTCTCGTAATTTCGGCGGCATAGGGCGAGCGGTGGACACGCCGCGGTGGCAGCCCCCTGTTCAGACCGTGATGCCCTGGGGCACCATGTAAAGCGATGTCGCGACCGTTGGCCGACGGGCTGAGCGCGGGCGGGGCGTCCGGGGCGGTCCGTGGGAGGTCCGTCTCGCGTCCGGGGAGGGGAGCCCGAACGGTTCGGCGCTACCTGCGCCTGGGAGGTCAGCAGCATGAGCGTGGATACCCCTCGGGGGACACCGGCCGGAGTTCGGCCGGGGGAGGTCACCTACGACCACCTGATCATTCCGTCGCACTGGCGGCGGTCCAACGAGTCCACGCCGGGCGCGCCCAACGCACTGTTTCCATCGGAGGGCGGCGCGCCCACCCAGCAGGTCCCGCCACCGATCAATCCGACGACCGGGGCGATGACCGGTCCCCTGCTCGTCGGGACCACCGCGCGGGCCTTCGCCAAGCTGGATGACCTGATCCGGCTCAGCGCCGAGGACAAGGCCGTGATCGCCGCCCGGCGGGACGAGGCAGAACGGGCGCTGCGAGCGATCTTCCCGCCCCGGTGCGCACTGCCGCTGGTCGGCGTTGCGACGATCGGCTCGGCCGGCCGGGACACCATGATCCAGCCGTTGGACGAGGTCGACATCTTCGCCGTCTTCTCCGCCGCGAACAGCGCGTGGAAGCGGTTCCGCTGGGACTCGCGTGACCTGGTGCTCTGCGTGCGCAACGCGATCGGCGGCGAGCGGATCCAGACGATCGGCAGCCGCGGCCAGGCGCTGCGCATCGTCTACGACTCGCCGCCCGACGTGCACCTCGTCCCGGCGTTCGACCACCCCCGAGCCGGCTATGTCATGCCCGACCGGGTCGGCGGCTGGCTGCCGACCCGGCCCGAACGGCACACGAGCTGGACCGCGGACCTCGGCCCCCGGGTGATCTCGGCGGTGCGCCTGCTCAAGGCGTGGAACCGGGTGTGCGGCAGCCACCTGCGCTCGTTCCACATCGAGGCGCTTGCCGGGCAGGTTCTGGCCGGTCGCGGGCTCAACACCCGGCAGGGGCTGGCCGAGGTCTTCCGCCACATGGACGAGGTCGGTCTGGTCGCGGCGGACCCGGCGGACGTCGGCGGCGACCTGTCCGCCTACCTGCGCCCCGAGGACGTCGACGCTCTCGCGGAGACCATCCGGCTCGCCCGGATCTACTCGGCGAAGGCGGTCGGCGCGGAGCAGGCCGGGGACCACGAGGGGGCCGTGGCCCTCTGGGGCTCGGTGTTCGGCCCGGAGTTCCCGACCTTCGGCTGACCTGCCCCGGCCGCCGTTGCCCGGGCCGCCGTTGCCCAGGGCGCCGTTGCCCAGGGCGCCGTTGCCCGAGGCAACGGTCCTGCGGGCTGGGTTCCCGGCCGGCGGGGCCGTCAGGTCATCCACCGGTCCGGCACGGCCGCGCGGCGCCCCAGCCGGGACCGCTCGGCCTGGGCGGTGACGATCCGCAGCGCCTCGGCCCCGTCGCGCAGGCCGGCCCGCACCCGCACCGGTCCGCCGGTGGTGTCCAGGTGCACGTCGGCGAGGCGCAGCGCCCGGGCCAGCGGGTTCGCCACCAGGCGGATGCTCTGCACCTTGCCGTGCGGAATCAGATCGGTGTACCGGCGCAGCAGCCCGTGGCGCGCGATGAAGACCACGTCGTCGGCGCCGCAGGACAGCACCCGCCAGTGGATCGGGGCGAGCAGCGCGGCCCGTCGCGGCGGGCGGACCAGCTCGACCGCGGCCACGTCCACCCCGGGCAGCAGCTTGCCGATCAGCTCCAGCGCCTCGTCCCGGCGGGCCACCGGAAGCAGGACCGACGGACCGCCGCCGGCCACATTCATCCGGATGGTCACCCAGCCGCACGGGCGCCACAGCAGCGGTTCCCCGATACTGATCGCCTGGACCCGGCCCGGCGGGACGGTGGCATGGGCGCGCTCGAGCAACCCGCTGTCGATGCGCAGCCCGTCCGGCGACTCGGACACGGCGAACGGGTAACCGGCGGCAAAGATCCGGAAGGTGGTGTGCCAGAGCCAGCCGAGCAGCGGGATCGCGCCGAGGATGCCGGCGCGGGTGCCGGTGAGCAGCGACGGGGTGGCGATCGCCGCGGCCCCGAACAACGCCGCCCACGGCGCGGGCGACAGGGCGATCGCGGCGATCAGCCGCTTTGGCGGGACCTCGGCGAGGGGATGGAACGGCGCCTCGCCGACGTCGGGGGCGAGCCCGGCCGCGGTGGCGAGCAGCTCGGCGCGCAGCCGGTGGGCGTGCCCGACCGACAGGTACCGCAGGTCGGATCCGGAGTCGCCGCCGTCGGCGTCGGACCGCTCCCGGCGTTCCCGGCCCGCCAGGTCCAGGCGAAGGATCGCCAACCCGATCATCCGGGGGAGCAGCGGCTGGACGATGTCCACCGACTGCAGCCGGTCCAGCCGGACGTAGCGGGTGCGCCGGACCAGCAGACCGGTGTCCAGCCGCAGGCCGTCGCGATCGAGCCGGTACCGGGTGAACCGCCAGGCGCAGTAGCCGTAGGTGCCGGCGGCGGGGATCAGGAAGATCAGGGTGAGGCCGATGGTCCGGGCGGTGATGTCCTCGGCGAGGTTGCGCCCGACGGTCGCGGCGAACGCGGCGACGATCACCCAGCCGCGCAGGAACGGCGTGAGCGGATGCAGCCGGTGGAACCCGTCCGGCGCGGCCACCGGCGCGCCTGCCGGGAAGGCGTCCGGCGAGGCGCCGCCGCCCTCGGCAACCCCCCACTCGGTGGTCTCCCGCTGGCTGGTCTCCCACTCGGTGGTCTCCCACTCGGTGGTCTCCCGGTCGGTGGTCACAGCCCGGCCGACCGGGCTTCGCCGCGTTCCGTGAGGGCGTCGCGCAGGCGGGCGGCCTCCGGCGGAGGCAGGCCCGGGATGACGGCATCGCTGGCCGCCGCCGCGGTGTGCAGTTGCACCTTGGCGATGCCGAAGCGGCGGGCGAGCGGCCCGGCGGTCACGTCGACGAGCTGCATCCGTCCGTAGGGCACCACGACCACGCGGCGCACCAGGATGCCCCGGCTGATCAGCAGATCGTCCTCCCGTTCGGCGTAGCGCCAGGCCCGCCAACCCGCGCCGATGGATCGCCAGGCCAGGGCGGCCGCCAGCAGCGGGACGGCGGTGAGCAGGACCCAGGGCCAGCCGCCGACCGACAGCGAGATCAGCAGGGTGAGCGCCACCGCCGGGACGGCCCCGAGGACCAGCAGCGTCCGTCGCAGCCGCCGCAGCTCCGGCGGCAGGACCCGCCACTGTTCGGAATCCGGCAGGAGAGCGTCGGGCATGTCGCAACGATAGGTCGCACCCCGGACACGTCCGACTGGTTTGGGCCGAGTGGATGGTGGCCATCCGGGTAACCGAAGCAGGTCTCGCCCCGCACCGGCCGCGGGTCTACCCGGGATGGTGCGGTGTCCGCGGACGCGGCGGCGGTGCCGGCGCGCTGGCGCAGGGCGCCGGGGGCGGCCCACCGGTGGTGTTGTCCAGGCGAGCCAACCGGCTGGGCCACCAGATGCGCCGGCCGATGTCCAGCGTCAGCGCCGGCACGAGGATCGACCGCACGACCAGAGTGTCGAGCAGGACGCCGAACGCGACCACGAAGCCGACCTCGGCGAGCTGGACGAGCGGAAAGATGATCAGAGCGGAGAAGGTGGCGGCCAGCACGACACCCGCGGAGGTGATGACGCCACCGGTGACGGCCAGCGCGTGCAGCACACCGGGCCGAGGACCGATCCGCCCGGCCTCCTCGCGAACCCGGGTCATCAGGAAGATGTTGTAGTCCACGCCGAGGGCGACCAGGAAGATGAACGCCAGCAGCGGCAGCGAGGGGTCGGCGCCGGGAAAGCCGAAGATCCAACGGTAGGCGACGGCGCTCCCGCCGAGTGCGGCGAGGTAGGACAGCACCACCGTCGCCATCAGCACCAGCGGGGCAACGACCGCGCGGAGCAGGAACATCAGCACCACGAGCACGACCGCGAGGACCAGCGGGATGATCACCTGGCGATCCCGCACCGCCGCGTGCCGCACGTCGAGGTTCACCGCCGTGTTCCCCCCGACCAGCGCCCCCGCGCCCGGCACCCGGTGCACCCGGGACCGCAGCTCGCGCACGGCCTCGAACGACTCCGGGCTGTCCGGCTGGTCGCGCAGGACGACGACGAACTGCACCCGGTCGCCGGCACGGCCGACCTCGGCCACCCCCGCCACCCCCGGCGTCGCCCGGATCACGGCATCGACCTGGGACGCCGCCGGTGCGGCGGCGATGACGTAGGTCGGCGCCGAGACGCCCGGCGGGAAGTCCGCGGAGATCAGCTCGATGCCGCGCACCGACTCCACTCGGTGGCGGAAGCCCTCGTCCTGGCGCAGCGAGGTGTCCATCGTCAGCAGACCGACGATGAGCACGCCCAGCGCCAGCGAGGTTCCCACCCATACCGCCCGTGGGCGTCGGTCGATCGCCTCGCCGATCCTGACCCAGCGTCCCGGCTCCTCGGCGAGGTCGAACTCGCTGAGGTCCTCGTGGCCGGGGGCGGCGGGCGCGGCCAGCGCGTTGTCGTGGGCGGCCCGTGCCGCCGGCCCCCGCCGGGCCGTGTCGGTGACGGGGGGATGCTCCCCGAAGCGGGGGATCAACGGCCAGAACAGCCGGCGTCCGCAGAGGACCATCGCTGCCGGCAGCAGCGTGGTCATCGTCACCAGGGCGGTCGAGATGCCGATCGCGCCGACCGGCCCGAGCCCGCGATCGGAGGCCAGCACCCCGAACAGCAGGCAGAGCATCCCGATGACGACGGTGCCGGCGGAGGCCAGGATCGCCGGGCCGGCGCGCCGCATCGCCTCCCGCATGGCGTGGCGCGAATCCCGGTGGCGGGTGAGTTCCTCCCGGTAGCGGGCGATGAGCAGCAGGGCGTAGTCCGTGCCGGCCCCGAAGACGAGCACCCGCAGGATGCCCGAACTCTGCCCGTTGACGGTCAGCCCGCCGTGCCGGGCGAGCAGGCTGACGATCCCGGCCGCGGTCTGGTCGGCGATACCCACCGACACCAGGGGGACCAGCCACAGCAGCGGGCTGCGGTAGACGACCAGCAGGATCACGGCGACGATTCCCGCGGTGACGAGGAGAAGCCGGCTCTCGATCGTCCTGAACATCTGGAAGGCATCGGCGACCAGCCCCGCCGGCCCGGTGATCGCGGTCTCGGTCCCGGCGGGGGCGATCCGGGCGGTGATCCGGCGCATCTCGCGGACGTTGTCCGTGAACCGGGCGGCATCGTTGAGCTGGGCGAGGGGGATCGTGAGGATCAGCGAGCGGCCGTCGGGGGCGACGACGGGTCCGAGGATCGGCCCGGCGGCGAAGGGACGCAGCGCCGCACCGATAACGGTGGCGGCGGACCGGTCCGCCGGGGTCAGGCCCGTCGGCCTGGCCAGGACGACGACGGCCGGTACGGCGTCCTCGCCGGGGAAGTGACGCTGCGCCGCGAGCAGGCGGGTCGACTCGGCGTCCGCTGGGAGGAACGCGCTCGCGTCGTTCTTCTGGGCATCGGCGAGACGGAATGCCATCGGGCTGGCCGCCCCGCCGACCGCGAGCCACAGGACGATGACCAGCCAGGCCGAGCGGCGTCCGATCACCCACGACACGACCCGCCAGCCCCCTGTTCGGCAGTGCTACGCCCGTCCACCGGCAGGCGGCGCCGGATGGTGACGACCGCGGTGCCGCCGCGATCCCCCAACTCACCCGGCGTCGCGCCCCCGACGGAATCGTCGCAGCTCCGCGGCCCGGCTGCCGGCTACGGCCGGTGGCCACGGCCGGGCTGGCTACGGCCGACGCGCTCGCTCCGTGGCGGCCGGGTCTGTGGCGGCCGGGTTTGTGGCGGCCGGGTCCACGGGGGACCGGTCCGTGGCGGCCCAGGCAAGGGCGATGTCCGCCGCGACGGCGACGTTGTTCCGCACGGCGTTGATGTTGACTTCCAGGCTCGCTCCGGCGGTCTCTCGGTGGAAGGTCTCCAGGAGGAACGGGGTGACGGCCTTACCGCGGATGCCGCGTTCCTCGGCCCAGGCCAGGGCGGTGGCCAGCACCCGGTCGTGCAGGAC
Organism: Frankia sp. AiPs1; assembly: GCF_023716945.1. GTDB lineage: Bacteria > Actinomycetota > Actinomycetes > Frankiales > Frankiaceae > Frankia. The sequence goes on from NZ_JAMQQF010000137.1 coordinate 7,126, forward strand.
CGGGTCGAGGGCCTGGTCGGTGGGCAGCGGGTTGGCCACGACGATCGCCGAGGTGAGTCCCAGCATGTCCGCCGCGGTCATCGTTGCGGCGACCTGGCTGGCGTCGCCGACCCGCCAGTCCAGGTCGTAGGCGGTGTGCGGCAGGTAGAAGCCGGGGAAGGTCGACGTCCGATAGCCGACGACGGTGATGCCCAGCGTCTCGAGCCGTTCGAGGGTCGCGCCGATGTCGAGGATCGACTTGACTCCGGCGCTCACGACGGTGATCGGTGTGGCCGCGAGGGTAACCAGATCGGCGGATTCGTCGAAGCTGTCCCCGGCACCGCGGTGCACCCCGCCGAGGCCGCCGGTGGCGAACAGCCGAATACCCACACGGGCCGCGAGCAGGGCCGTGGACGCCACCGTCGTGGCCCCGGTCCACCCGGTCGCGCAGGCGACCGGCAGGTCGCGCACGGACAGCTTGGCGACGTCGGTGTCGTCGGCGATACGGCGCAGATCCGGCTCGTCCAGGCCAACCCGGGGCACGCCGTCGATCACCGCGATCGTCGCGGGGGTCACCCCCCGCCCGCGCGCCTGCTCCTCCAGCTCCACGGCGACCTCACGGTTGCGGGGCCGCGGCAGCCCGTGCGCGATCAGCGTCGACTCCAGCGCGACCACCGGCGCCCCGGCGGCCAGGGCGTCCCGCACGGTCGCCGAGACCACAATGTTCGATCTGCCCGCCATGCGCCGACCCTACGTCCCTGCGCCCCCGCTCGATCGGCGTCTCCCGCGCTGCCCGCGGCTCACTGCCCGCGGGTCCGCTCGGCCCGAAACCGCAGCGGCACGCTGTACAACGTCGCGAATCGCTCGACCGAACCGAAGACGTTCTGCGCCCACTCGCTGTACTTCGCGAGGTACCCCGGGTTCCGATCCGCGGGCGGGGCCTGCGGGTCGGTGGTGAGCACGCCGGTGAGCACGACGAAGTCGCCGCCCCGGCCGTCGTCGTCGAGGTGCAGGGAGCTGCGCGGATTCGCCTGGATCCGGCTCAGCCGCCGCGCGGTGGGCTCGCTGTAGAGCTGGGCGCTGTCGGTGGCGACGTCCCACAGGAACCAGATCGGCGCCGGCTGCGGGGTGCCGGACTGGTCGGTGGACGTCAGCCAGGCGATCCGGTCCTCGCCGAGGCGCCGAGCGACCTTCGCCCCGAACGCGGTGTCGGGATCGGGAAGTACGGACATCGTCGGCTCCCACCCTTGGTGCGTAATCGCCAGAACGCGGCGATCGACCGCTGCTTACCGTAACCTCCGACGGGCTCCAGGTGAGCTGGCCGCCCCCTTACAGTGCCTTGGCGGCCGGCTTGACCGCGGCGGAGACGATCAGCCCGGAGCCACCGGGCACGGCGTCGACCTGCACGTCGTCGCCGTCGCGGACCTGCCCGGCGAGCAGTTCCCGAGCGAGCTGGTCGCCGATCGCGCTCTGGATGAGGCGCCGCAGCGGCCGCGCCCCGAACACCGGGTCGTAACCGACGTCGGACAGCCACCCCTTGGCGGCATCGGTGACCTCGAGGCCGATCCGCCGCTCCTGCAACCGGGCCCGCAGCCGGTCGAGCTGGAGATCGACGATGTGGGCCAGCTCGTCCCGGCCGAGCTGCTCGAAGACGAGGACGTCGTCGAGCCGGTTGAGGAACTCCGGCTTGAAGGCGTCCCGCACCGCGACCATCACCGACTCGCGCCGCACCTGCGGGCTCAGGGTGGGATCGGCGATGAACTGCGAGCCCAGGTTCGAGGTCAGGACGAGGATGGCGTTGCGGAAGTCGACCGTGCGCCCCTGACCATCGGTCAGCCGCCCGTCGTCGAGGACCTGCAACAGCACGTCGAAGACATCGGGATGGGCCTTCTCGACCTCGTCGAGCAGGATGACGCTGTAGGGCCGCCGGCGGATCGCCTCGGTGAGCTGGCCGCCGGACTCGAACCCGATGTAACCGGGCGGGGCCCCGATCAGCCGGGCGACCGAGTGCTTCTCGGCGTACTCGCTCATATCGATGCGAACGACCGCCCGCTCGTCGTCGAACAGGAAATCGGCAAGCGCCTTCGCGAGCTCGGTCTTGCCGACACCGGTCGGACCGAGGAAGAGGAACGAGCCGGTGGGCCGGTCAGGGTCGGCGATTCCGGCCCGGGCCCGGCGCACCGCGTCGGACACCGCCCGCACCGCGGCGTCCTGGCCGATCACCCGGGCGTGCAGCTCGGACTCCATCCGCAGCAGCTTCGCCGTCTCGCCCTCGAGCAGCCGGCCGGCGGGGATGCCCGTCCAGGCGCCGACGACCTCGGCGACGTCGTCCGGACCGACCTCCTCGTTGAGCATCGCCCCGCCGGGAGAGTCCGCGGCGGCCAGCGCGTCGGTGGCCTCGGTCAGCCGCCGTTCCAACGTAGGGATCATGCCGTAGCGCAGCTCACCGGCCTTCGCCAGGTCGAGGTCGCGCTCGGCGAGCTCCGCGGCGCGGCGCGCGTTCTCCAGCTCTTCCTTGATCTTCTGGACCTCGGAGATCGAATCCTTCTCCCGGTGCCAACGCGCCGTGAGGCTCGACAGCTCCTCGCGCCGGTCCGCCAGCTCGCGTTGCAGCCGCCCGCGCCGCTCCCGAGAGGCGTCGTCGTTCTCCTTCGACAGCGCCATGTCCTCGATCTCCAGCCGGCGCACTGCCCGCTCGAGCTCGTCGATCGCCACCGGGCGACTGTCGATCTCCATCCGCAACCGGGAGGCAGCCTCGTCCATGAGGTCGATCGCCTTGTCCGGCAGGAAACGGGCGGTGACGTAGCGATCGGACAGGGTCGCCGCGGCGACCAGCGCGGCATCGGTGATGCGCACCCCATGGTGCACCTCGTAGCGCTCCTTGAGGCCGCGCAGGATGCCGATGGTGTCCTCGACGGTCGGCTCGCCCACGAAGACCGGCTGGAAGCGCCGCTCCAGTGCCGGGTCCTTCTCGATCCGGGTGCGGTACTCCTCCAGCGTGGTCGCGCCGATCATCCGCAGCTCACCGCGGGCGAGCATGGGCTTGAGCATGTTGCCCGCGTCCATCGCGCCCTCGGCGCCGCCGGCACCGACCACCGTGTGCAGCTCGTCGATGAACGTGATGATCTGTCCCTCGGCCTCGCGGATCTCGTTGAGGACCGAGGTCAGCCGCTCCTCGAACTCGCCGCGCAGCTTGGAACCCGCGACCATCGAGCCCAGGTCGAGCGAGACGATCCGCCGGCCGCGCAGCGACTCCGGCACGTCGCCCGCCACGACCCGCAGGGCGAGGCCCTCGACGATCGCGGTCTTGCCGACGCCGGGCTCGCCGATGAGGACCGGGTTGTTCTTGGTCCGCCGGGACAGCACCTGGATCACCCGACGGATCTCCGCGTCCCGGCCGATCACCGGGTCGAGCTTGCCCTGCTGGGCCCGCTCGGTGAGGTCGATCGAGTACTTCTCCAGCGCGCGGTAGGACCCCTCTGGGTCGCGGCTGGTCACCCGCCGGGCACCGCCGCGGACCTTGTAGAAGACGCCGCGCAACGCGTCCGGACTCGCGCCGGCGGAGGTCAGGATGCGGCCGGCCTCGCCACCCTCCTCGGCGAGCGCGACGACGAGGTGCTCGACCGAGGTGTACTCGTCGCCCAGAAGACCGGCCTGCCGCTCGGCGTTGTCGAGCACGGCGAGGAGCTGGCGGGACAGCTGAGGGGCTGAGACGCTCATCCCGGTGGCTCTGGGCAGCCGGGACACGGCAGCCTCGGCCTTACCCCGGACCGCGTCGACGGAGGTACCGGCCGAGGACAGCAGCGCCGAACCGACGCCGTCGGGAGCCTCGAGCAGAGCGGTGAGCAGATGGAGGGGGTCGACGAGCGGTGACCCGTCGCCGGTGGCTCGACTGATCGCCGCGGCGAGAGCCTCCTGCGAGCGGGCGGTGAGGCGTTCAGCGTTCATGGCGGATCCCAGTGTGGTCAGGTGCGTGCAGTGTCATCCCTGTCAACGCTCAGCATAGCTGAGTCGTTCCCGCTCAATCCTGTTTCGCGTCCGCGCGTTCCGGAACGACGAAAGGGGCTCCTCGCGGCCCGTTCCTGGACCGGGAGAAGCCCCTGGGGTCGGCTGCCGCTCGGCCGGCGCCCTCGCCGGCCGAGCGGTCAGCGGCGGGGAAGTGGCCGCCATACCACGATCGCCCCACGGTCGACCGGGACGAGGTCGCGCCGGTGGCTGGCATGCGCCTCGGCCACCTGCCGCTCCGCGTCGACGCGAGCCCGGGCGAGTTCCTCGGCGAGCTGACGGACCTGCGCCTGCAGCGCCATCACCTGGGCGCTGAGGTGCAGGATCTGCCGAATCCCCTCAAGGTTGACGCCCTCCTCCTGGGACAGGCGCTGGACCTCCCGCAGCAGGGCAACGTCCCGGGCGGAGTAACGCCGCCCCCGTCCCGCGGTGCGTCCCGGGGTGACCAGCCCGAGCCGGTCGTAGGACCGCAGGGTCTGCGGATGCATGCCGGCGAGCTGTGCCGCGATCGAGATGACGTAGACCGGCGCGTCCTCGTCGTGGGCGGGGCCGGGCAGCGGACCAGTCGGGTAGTACCCCTCCGGCCGTACCTCGGTGGCCGAGACCATCGGGTCCACCGGTGGTCGGTCGCCCGACCGCCGTACCGAAGGCGTCCGCGCGTGCGGCGCGGCCGGCGGATCGGACGTGCGATTCGGACGCGCGGTCATCCCTCCGCCTCCATCCGTTCCGTCAGCAGCGCCCGGGGGTCCTCGGGATGGGCCTGGGCGAACTCGAGCAACGCCGTGCGCGCGCGCGGCGAGAGATCAGCCGGCTTGGGCACGGTCACCTCCAACGTCACGATGAGATCACCGTGTCCGCCACCCGCCGCCGGTACGCCTCGCCCACGGGCCCGCAGCCGCCGCCCGCTGGAGGTGCCGGCCGGCACCTTCACCGTGAGCGGCGCGCCGTCGAGGGTCGGCACCCGGACCGAGGCGCCCAGCGCCGCCTCGGTGATCGTGACGGGGAGCGTGATGGTCAGGTTGTTGCCCTCCCGGTCGAAGACCGGGTGACGAAGCACGTGGACCGTCACCTCCAGGTCACCCGCCGGGCCGCCGCGCTCCCCGGGCGTACCGCGGCCACGTACCCGCAGCCGCTGGCCATCGCTGACGCCCGGTGGGATGCGGATGCGCTGCTCGCGTTCGCGCCGACCGGAACCCCGACAGTCCGGACAGGGATGATCGATCATCGTGCCCTTGCCCAGACAGTCGCGGCAGGGCTCGGACAGCGCGAATCCCCCCTGGGAACGGGAGACCACGCCAAGCCCGCGGCAGGTCGGACAGGTTCGTGGGGTGGTCCCCGGCCGGGCCCCGCTGCCCTCGCAGGTGGTGCAGGTCGCGGCGCCGGGCAGGCGGACCGAAGCCTCCAGCCCGGTGAGCGACTTCTCGAACGAGACGGTGACCTCGGCCTCGATGTCGCCGCCCCGGCGCGGCCCGCGGCCTGGCGACGACCGCTGGAACATGTCGAAGAAACCACCGAGGCCGCCACCCGACCCGCCGAGGAGATCCTCGAAGTTGACGTTCGAGCCGCCGCCGTAACCCGTGCCGGGGGCACCGAAACCGCTGTAGCCGCCGGCCCGCCCACCGCCGACGCCGCCCGGCCGGCCGCCGGCCGCAAAAAGCGCCCGGGCCTCGTCGTACTCCCGCCGACGACTCTCGTCGGACAGGACGTCGTAGGCCTCGGACACCTCCTTGAAGCGTGCCTCGGCCTTCGCGTCGCCGGGGTTCTTGTCGGGATGCAGCTCCCTGGCGAGCTTTCGGTACGCCTTCTTGATGTCGGCCGCCGAGGCGTCCTTGGGAACGCCGAGAGCGGCGTAATAGTCCTTCTCGACCAGCTCGCGAACACTCACCCCCCCCCACCCCCCCCCCCCCCGCCCACCCCCCCCCCCCGCCCCCCCCCCCCCACGACCGGCCCCGAACCGGCCGGTCGGCGGACTCCCCTGCAAGCCGCTCTCCCCACGACGCCGGCCGAGGTGAGCC
>NZ_JAMQQF010000138.1 GCF_023716945.1 Frankia sp. AiPs1
CTGCGCCGGGGGCCGGGTCGTCGGCGTCAGCCGGCGGGCCCGGCGGGCGGCTGACGACGATCGTGCCGATCTGATTGCGCCGGCCGGCCGCCCGCTCCGCGGACAGCCGCAGGCCACCGACCGTCACGGTGGCGCCCGGGATGGGCACCCGACCCAGGGCCGTGGCCAGCAGGCCGCCAACGGTCACCGAGTCGTCCGCGCCGGGCAGCGCGTCGACGTCGAAGTCGAAGAGTCTGGCGAGGTCGTCCACGTCCAGCCGGGCGGTGACCCGAGCCGTGTCGGGATCGAGCCACTCCACCGGTGCCACCTCGCTGTCGTACTCGTCGGTGATCTCGCCGACGATCTCCTCGAGAATGTCCTCGATGGTCACGAGCCCGGCGGTCCCACCGTACTCGTCGATGACGATCGCCATGTGGGTCCGCGAGGCCTGCATCTCCCGAAGCAGGTCGTCGGCGGGCTTGCTCTCCGGCACGAGCACGGGCGAACGCATGATGTCGGCGACGGGGCCGTCCTCGTCGCCGCCGCGCTCGCGGCGGACCATGTCCTTGAGGAAGGCGATCCCCACGACGTCGTCGACGCTCTCGCCGATCACCGGGATCCGGGAGAAGCCGCTGCGCAGGGCGAGCGAAAGAGCCTGGCGAACGGTCTTCGTCGACTCGATGAACACCATGTCCGGCCGCGGCACCATCACCTCCCGGACGAGGGTGTCACCGAGCTCGAACACCGACGCGATCATGTCGCGTTCCTCGCGCTCGATGACCTCGTTCTCCTCGGCGAGGTCGACCAGGTCACGCAGCTCCGCTTCCGAGGCGAAGGGCCCGTCCCGGAACCCGGGCCCCGGGGTGACAGCGTTGCCCAGCGCGATGAGCAGTCGAGGCAGCGGCCCGAAGATCCGGGCGAGGCGGACGGTGAGCCCGGCGGTGGCGAGCGCGACCGCCGGCGCGTGCTGGCGGCCGAGCGTCCGGAACATCACCCCGACGAGGATGTAGGCGATCAGGGTCGCTACCAGGGTGCCCAGCCCGATCGCGGCGAAGCCCGTCCCGTAGGCGTGCGCGAACAGGATCGTCAGGCAGGCGGCGGCGAGCATCTCGCCGACCACCCGCAGAAGCAGCAGCAACGCAAGGTAGCGGCCGGGGTCGGCGACGACGGTCACGAGGTTCGCCGCACCGGCGCTCCCCTGGCGCGCGAAGTTCTCGACCGACACCCGCGACACCCGGGTCAGGGCCGCGTCCACGCAGCCGAGTCCCGCGGCGGCCAGGGAAGCGACCACCGTGATGAAGACGAGCAGAAGATCGCCGGAGCTCATGGGCTCCCCCCGGCCGGGGTCAGTGCGCGGCGGTGGGGCCGGGCTCTCCAGCTCCGTCCGCACCGTCCGCACCGCCGGCGGGACGCTTCCCACCGGCGGCCTTCACCGCGGCATCCCAGGACGCCAGCAGCTTGTTCTGGATCTTCCACATCTCGCGTTCCTCGTCCGGCTCGGCGTGGTCGTACCCGAGCAGGTGCAGGATGCCGTGGGTGCACAGCAGGTGCAGTTCGCGCTCGTAGGAGTGCCCCGCCTGCTCCGCCTGGCGGCGCGCGACGTCGGGGCAGAGCACGACATCGCCGAGCAGCGTCGTGGGGTCGTCGTCGACCGACTCCGACCAGGAGGCGTCAAACGCGTCGTCCTGCGCGAAGGAGAGCACGTCGGTCGGGCCCTCCTCGCCCATGTACCGAACGTGCAGGTCGGCCATGGCCTTCTCCTCGACGAGCATCACCGACAGCTCCGCGAGCGGGTTCACCTTCATCGCGTCGAGCACGAAACGGGCAAGCGCCGTGAGCCGGACCTCGTCCACGTCGTTCGCGCCCGACTCGTTGGCGACGAACACGGCCATCAGTAGTCCTCTCCGAACTCCGACACGGTCACCGTCGCTCGCGGCGGGCCGGCCGGGCGGGTGCTGCAGCCGCGGCGGCGGCACCGGCATCGTCGCCGGCGGCGTCCCAGCGGGCGTACGCGTCGACGATCTCGCCCACCAGCCGGTGCCGAACGACGTCGGAGCTGGTCAGGGACGCGAAGTGGACGTCCTCGACGCCGTCGAGGATCTCCCGGACGACCCGCAGCCCGCTGCGGGTGCCGCTGGGCAGGTCGACCTGGGTGACGTCACCCGTCACCACGATCTTGGCCCCGAAGCCGAGCCGGGTGAGGAACATCTTCATCTGCTCGGGCGAGGTGTTCTGCGCCTCGTCGAGGATGATGAAGGCGTCGTTCAGGGTTCGGCCGCGCATGTAGGCCAGCGGGGCGACCTCGATCGTCCCGGCCTGGATGAGCCGCGGGATCGAGTCCGGATCGATCATGTCGTGCAGCGCGTCGTAGAGCGGCCGCAGATATGGATCGATCTTCTCGTACAGGGTGCCCGGCAGGAAGCCCAACCGCTCCCCCGCCTCGACCGCCGGCCGGGTCAGGATGATCCGGTTGACCTTCTTGGCCTGCAGCGCCTGAACCGCCTTCGCCATCGCCAGGTACGTCTTGCCGGTGCCGGCGGGCCCGATCCCGAACACGATCGTGTGCTGGTCGATCGCGTCGACGTAACGCTTCTGGTTCAGCGTCTTCGGCCGGATCGTCCGGCCTCGGTTCGACAGGATGTTGAGGGTGAGGACCTCGGCGGGCCGCTCCTGCGCACCGCTGCGCAGCATCGCCAGGGAGTGGTCGACGTGCTGCGGGCTGAGCTCGGTGCCCGCGTCGAGCAGGGCGATGAGCTCCGCGAACAGCCTCGCGGCCAGCTCGTTCTCCGCTGGCGGGCCGGTGATGGTGATCTCGTTGCCGCGCACGTGGATGTCCGCGGAGAAGGCCCGCTCGACGGTGCGCAGCAACTCGTCCTGATGACCCAGGAGGCTCACCATGCTGTGCGGGCCAGGGACGACGATGCGCGTCGTGGCCGGGGCGGCCGACGCGGCGGGGGGCGTGACGGATTCGGGCATAGAGAGCGGCCAGCTACGGCCGCGGCACCTCTCAGGATCGATGACCGTGGTGGGTGGTGCGGCGCGTGGGTGAAGGCGTTCAGGTCAGCGCCCTGCCGGGCAGGAGCCGTCCACCGAACGCCAGCCGCAGGCGCTACCCCGCCAGTCTATCCATCATCAAGCCGAGCGTCCCAGCGGCCGAGATCCGCGAGGACGACCGAGGACGCGACCACGCCCGCAGTGGAGGTGCGCAGCACGGTCGGACCCAGGCGGGCGACCACGGCGCCGGCCTGACGCAGCGCGTCCACCTCGACGTCGGCGATGCCCCCCTCGGGCCCGACGACCAGCAGGATCTCGGCCGGTGTTTCGTCGAAGGGCGCGGCGCTGCGGCGGGCCAGGCCCACCAGCGGGTCGCCGGCCTGCTCGTGCAGCACCACGGCGAGGGCGGCCGACGCCACCCGCCGGGTCAGCTCCGCCGTCCCGACGAGGTCGCCGACCACCGGCCAGTGCAGGCGGTGGGACTGCTTCGACGCCTCCGCCGCGGCCCGGACCCAGCGTTCCCGGGCGCGCCCGCCACGCTCGCCCTCCCAGCGGACCACCGAGCGTGCCGCCGACCAGGGCACGATCTCGTCGACGCCGACCTCGGTCAGCATCTCCGCCGCCCGCTCGCCGCGGTCGCCCTTGGCCAGTGCCTGCACGACGACGAGGCGCGGATGCGGCGCCGCCGCGTCGACCCGCCGACGCACCGCACAGTCGATCTCGTCACGCCGGACAGCGACGACGGCGCACTCCAGCGCTGCCCCGCGACCGTCGGTGACATCCACCGGTTCTCCCGCGCGCAGCCGGCGCACCGTCGCCGCATGATGCCCCTCCGGGCCGGACAGGGTGAACACGTCCGCGGTGGGCAGCGGGGACAACCGGAACATGGCGCTGGTCAGTGGGGATCCCTTCGGCGGAGAACGAGCCGGACGGACCGGGGACCGGCCGTGCCGATCGTGCCGGCCGTGCCGATCGACGGGTCAGCGCCCGCGCCGCGACCCACGACGGCGGAACAACCCGCTCGCGCCGCCGCCGATGGAACCGCCCACGACCGCGGGCGCCTCCTCGTCGCGGATCTTCGCCAGCTCCCGCAGCAACCGCTCCTGCTCCGCGTCCAGCTTCGTCGGCGTCTCGACGTTGATGTGGATGTGCAGGTGCCCCCGCCCGGCGGCCCGCAGGTGCGGGACGCCACGGCCGGCGAGCTTGATGACCTCGCCCGGCTGGGTGCCCGGCTTCACCGCGATGGTCTCGGTGCCGTCGAGGGTCTCCAGCGTCGCGGAGGTGCCCAGCGCCGCCGAGGTCATCGGCAGCGGCAACTCACAGTGCAGGTCGTCGCCCTCTCGGGTGAACACCGGGTGCTGGCGCTCGGAGACCTCGACGTAGAGGTCGCCGGGCGGTCCGCCGCCGGGACCGACCTCGCCCTCCCCGGACAGCCGGATGCGCATTCCGTCCTCGACCCCCGAGGGGATCTTCACCGTCAGGGTGCGCCGCTTACGGACCCGGCCGTCCCCACCGCAGTCGCGGCAGGGATGCTCGATCACCGTGCCGGTGCCCGAGCAGCGTGGGCAGGGGCGAGAGGTGACCATCTGGCCGAGAAAGGAGCGGGTGACCTGCTGGACCTCCCCCCGACCGCCGCAGGTGCCGCAGGTCGAGGGATGGGAACCGGGAGCCGCCCCGGCGCCGGTGCAGGTCGAGCACACGGCCGCGGTGTCCACGGTGATCTCACGGGTGGCGCCGAACGCGGTCTCGGCCAGATCCAGCTCGATCCGCAGCAGCGCGTCGTTGCCGCGCCGGACCCGGGAGCGCGGGCCGCGGGCCGTCCCGCCGCCGAAGAAGGCATCCATGATGTCGCCGAGGCCACCGAAGCCGGCGCCGAACGGCGAACCTGCGCCACCGCCACCGCCGCCGGGCGCGAGCGGGTCGCCGCCCAGGTCGACGATCTGCCGCTTCTCCGGGTCGGAGAGCACCTCGTAGGCCGCGGTCACCCCGCGAAAACGCTGCTGCGCCTCCGGGTCGGGGTTGACGTCAGGATGCAGTTCCCGGGCGAGCTTGCGGTAGGCCCGTTTGATCTCGTCGTTCGACGCGTCTCGGCGTACGCCGAGAACTGCGTAGTAGTCCACGGCCATCAGTCGGCACCCAAGAGTTCACCCACGTATTTGGCGACGGCCCGGACGGCCGCCATCGTCCACGGATAGTCCATGCGCATCGGGCCGACCACTCCCATTCCACCCAGGGCGAAAGGACCGCGGCCATAGCCGGTGGCCACCACCGCGGTCGTCCGCAGGGCGTCCACGTCCGTCTCTCGACCGATGCGTACCGTTACAGTACCGGTCTCGCGGGCCGAGCCGATGAGCTTCATCAACACGACCTGCTCCTCGAGCGCCTCCAGTATCGACCGCAGCGAGTCGGCGAAGTCGACCGAGGCACGGGTGAGGTTCGCCGTACCGGCCATGGCGAGACGCTCCTCGGGGCGCTCCACCAGGGATTCCAGCACCGCCCCGGTCATCGTCGCCAGGCACGGCCGCAGCTCGGGGCGAGCCTGGTCGGGCAGGGTGGCGACGACCTCGGGGGCGTCGGCCAACCGCTGGCCGGCCAGGGCGCAGTTGAGGGTCGCCCGCAGCTCGCCCGCGATCTCCTCGTCCACCGGCGTCAGGCTGTCGATGATCCGCTGCTCCACCCGACCGGTATCGGTGATCATCACCATGAGCATCCGGCGCGGGCCGAGGGTCACCACCTCGATGTGCCGGACGCTGCTGCTCGACAGCGACGGGTACTGCACCACCGCCACCTGGCGGGTGAGTTGGGCCAGGAGGCGAACCGAGCGGCGGACGACGTCGTCGAGGTCGACCGCACCCTCCAGAAAGCTCTGGATGGCCCGGCGCTCGGCCCGCGACAGCGGCTTGACTCCCGACAACCGATCGACGAACAACCGGTAGCCCTTGTCCGTCGGAATGCGCCCGGCGCTGGTGTGGGGCTGCGTGATGTAGCCCTCTTCCTCCAGCGCGGACATGTCGTTGCGGACAGTAGCGGGCGAGACACCAAGGTTATGCCGCTCCGCCAGCGCTTTGGAGCCCACCGGCTCGTTGCTCAGGACGAAGTCCTCCACGATCGCCCGAAGGACTTCAAGCCGCCGATCCTCTAGCACGCGGTCGCACCCCCTTCACCAAGCGGGACGTGGCCGGGCCACGGTGCGTACACCTGCACCGACGGACACCAGGCCTGGCACTCGGCCGCAGTGAGTGCCAAGTGTAGCTGTCGGCCAGGCATGAAGCACACAACATGAGCCGCCCCACGAATGGCTGGTGAGGAGCCGGCGACATCTCTCCAACAGAACGACCACCGAGGCACCCGGGTTCCGCGCCGCGGCGGCCCGCCTGATCGTGTAGCGGCCGGTCGTCCGGGAGTCACTCGGCCGGCAGCCGGGCGGGCGGCCGGCCGGGCAGCCGGGCAGCCGGGCAGCCGGGCGAGGATCAGTCGGGCGAGGATCAGTCGGGCAGCAGGGCCCGAACCACCGTGTCGGTCAGCAGGCGACCACGGCGGGTCAGTCGCACCCGGCCGGACTCGAGGGCGCCCGGTTCGATCAGGCCGGAGCGAGCGAGATCCGCGCACGCCCCCAGCCCGGCCTCGTCGAGCTCGGCGACGCCGAGCCCCTCCGCGAGCCGCACCCCCAGCATCACCCGCTCGACCCGGCGGGTGGACGCGTCGAGCTCCTCGCGTGCCGCGGCCGGACTGCGCTGCGCGGCCAGGCGGGCGGCGTATTCCGCTGGATGGCGCACGTTCCACCAGCGCACGCCGCCGACGTGGCTGTGGGCGCCCGGGCCGAAGCCCCACCAGTGGTCACCCCGCCAGTAGCCCAGATTGTGCCGGCAGCGGGTGGCCGGACCACGCGACCAGTTGCTGACCTCGTAGTTGGTCAGCCCGGCGGCGGTGAGGATCTCGTCGGCGAGCAGGTACCGGTCGGCGAGCAGGTCGTCATCGGGCTCCAACAGCTCGCCGCGGCGCACCCGGCGCGACAGCTTGGTGCCCTCCTCGACGGTCAGCGCGTAGGCGCTGACGTGGTCCGGCCCCAACTGCACCGCGGCCCGCAGGCTCGCCGCCCAGTCGGCCTCGGACTCGCCCGGCGCCCCGTAGATCAGATCGAGGCTCACCTGCTCGAACCCGGCCTTGCGTGCCCAGCGCATCACCTCGGACACCCGCCCGGGGGTGTGCCGGCGGTCCAGCGCCGCCAGCACGTGCGGCCGGTCGCTCTGCATGCCGAACGAGACCCGGGTGTAACCGGCCGCCCGCAACTGCTCGAGCTGGGCCGGGTCGACCGACTCCGGGTTCGCCTCGGTGGTGACCTCCGCGTTGGCGGCGAGTCCGAACTCCGCGTCCAGCGCGCTCAGCAGCCGGGCGAGGTCGTCGGCGGAGAGCAGCGTCGGCGTGCCGCCACCGACGAACACGGTGGAGATCGGCAGGTCGGTCTCGCCCAACACCGCCCGGGCCAGCCGGATCTCCTGGACGGCGATGTCGACGAAGGTCGTCAGGCCCACCGAGGAGATCAGCGCGCCGCCGAGATCGGCCGCCGTGTAGGTGTTGAAGTCACAGTAGCCGCAGCGTGCCGCGCAGTAGGGCACGTGCACGTAGGCCCCGAACGTGCGCTCGGTCAGCTCGGCCAGCGCGGCCGGCGGGAGAGCGCCGTCGTCGGGCGGAGGTGACCCGTCGGGAGGCTTTTGTGGCATGCCCCCAGTGTGCCCCCAACGGATGGGGTTCCAGCAACGCCACGTTTGTCAAGCGCACGAGCGGGCCGAAGATGGCCACACGGGGACCACGGCGGGACAAGCACCGGAAACGAGGGTCCCCCTCGGCCTCGACGAGAGGTCGGGCACGTTTTGCCCCCGTTGTTGACGGAAGATCAGATATGGGCGGACCATCGTCGACCGGTCGAGCCCGGTGCGAAAAGATCCGGCCATGGACGATGACGTCAGGGCCGTTTTCGAGGAGATCTCCGAACTGCTCCCGCCCCGAACCACCGAGTATCGTTCCAGCGCCGCCGCGCCCAGGGCCGACCGCTCGCTCACCGAACCGGCGACCGAACCGATCCGCCTGCCGGCGAGCCCGCTGCCCAGGAGCTGACGACGCGCCGACCTCCCGGGGGGTGGCCGTGACCGGCGGTCTCCCCCGGGTCGACCCGCCCGATCTCCCCCGCCGGGGGTGGGTCACTTGCTCGTCGTGGACTTCCCGGTGTCGGTGGACAGCGCGGCGATGAAGGCCTCCTGCGGGACCTCGACGCGCCCGATGGTCTTCATCCGCTTCTTGCCCTCCTTCTGCTTCTCCAGCAGCTTGCGCTTACGGGTGATGTCACCGCCGTAGCACTTGGCCAGCACGTCCTTGCGGATCGCCCGGATGTTCTCCCGGGCGATGATCCGGCTGCCGATCGCCGCCTGGATCGGCACCTCGAACTGCTGGCGCGGGATCAGCTCGCGCAGCTTGGTCGTCATCGCCACGCCGTAGGAGTACGCCTTGTCCTTGTGGACGATGGCCGAGAAGGCGTCGACGGTCTCGCCCTGCAGGAGGATGTCGACCTTGACCAGGTCGGCGAGCTGCTCCCCGGCCTGGTCGTAGTCGAGGCTCGCGTACCCCCGGGTCCGGGACTTCAGCGCGTCGAAGAAGTCGAAGATGATCTCGCCGAGCGGCAGGGTGTACTTGAGCTCGACCCGGTCGGCCGACAGGTAGTCCATCCCCTTGAGCACGCCGCGCCGGCCCTGGCAGAGCTCCATGACCGCACCGACGAAGTCGGTGGGCAGCAGCAGCATCGCGTCGACGATCGGTTCGTACACCTCGGCGATCTTGCCGCCGGGCCAGTCGCTGGGGTTGGTCACGGTGACCTCGGAGAGGTCCTCCATCACCACCCGGTAGACGACGTTCGGCGCGGTGGAGATCAACGTCAGGTTGAACTCGCGCTCCAGGCGCTCCCGGACGATCTCCAGGTGCAGCAGGCCGAGGAAGCCGCAGCGGAAGCCGAAGCCGAGCGCCGCCGACGTCTCCGGCTCGTAGGTCAGCGCGGCATCGTTGAGCTGGAGCTTGTCGAGCGCCTCGCGCAACGCCGGGTACTCGCTGCCATCGATCGGGTACAGCCCCGAATACACCATCGGCAGTGGATCCCGGTAGCCACCGAGCATCTCCGTGGCCGGATTGCGGGCGGTGGTGACGGTGTCGCCCACCCTGGCCTGGCGGACGTCCTTCACCCCGGGGATGACATAGCCGACCTCGCCGACCGACAGCGAGCCCGTCGGATGCGGATCCGGCGAGATCACCCCGACCTCGAGCGTCTCGTGGCTGGCGCCCGTCGACATCATCAGGCAGCGGTCCCTGGTCGTCAGGGTGCCGTCGATGACCCGGACATAGGTGATGACGCCGCGGTAGATGTCGTAGACGCTGTCGAAGATCATCGCCCGGGCGGGCCCGGCGGGGTTGCCGACCGGCGCGGGCACCTGCCGGACGATCTCGTTGAGCAGCTCCGGCACGCCCTGGCCGGTCTTGCCCGACACGCGCAGCACGTCGCCCGGGTCGCAGCCGATGATCGCCGCGATCTCCTCGGCGTACTTCTCCGGCTGGGCCGCCGGCAGGTCGATCTTGTTCAGGACGGGGATGATGGTCAGGTCGTTCTCGATCGCGAGGTAGAGGTTCGCGAGTGTCTGGGCCTCGATCCCCTGCGCGGCGTCGACCAGCAGGACCGCGCCCTCGCAGGCGGCCAACGACCGGCTCACCTCGTAGCTGAAGTCGACGTGGCCGGGCGTGTCGATGAGATGAAGGATGTAGTCCTGACCGTCGTGCGCCCGCCAGGGCAGCCGGACGTTCTGGGCCTTGATGGTGATCCCGCGCTCGCGCTCGATGTCCATCCGGTCGAGGTACTGGGCGCGCATGTTGCGCGCGTCCACGACCCCGGTCACTCCGAGCATCCGGTCGGCAAGGGTCGACTTGCCGTGGTCGATGTGGGCGATGATGCAGAAGTTGCGGATCATCGCGGGGTCGGCGCCGGGCGCCAGGTGTGGGGCTGCGGACACGCGGAGAGTTCTCGTTTCGCTCGCGGTGATCACGGGAGCCGTCCCGTGCCGGGATCTGGGTCGACCTCCCTTCATCGTGCCAGGAGGCGGCACGCAGGTTGCGCCGGTGCACCGGCCGGCAGCGGTTTGATATTCTGGGTGCCGCCTTGGTGGGCCGCGTTCGGCGTCCCGAGCGGTCCGGCCGCCTCCGACTCCGCGTGACACCGGATTCGGCGCAGGTGACCGGCCTCCGAGGCGCCGGTACTCCGAGCCGCCGCGTGCGGCCGGCGTCCGTATGATGACGTGTCCGCACCATCCCGACTCGACAACCAGAGGTTCCTCCGCGTGGCCAACATCAAGTCGCAGATCAAGCGCAACCTCACCAACGAGAAGCGGCGGCTGCGCAACAAGGCTGTCAAGTCCGAGCTCAAGACGCATGTGCGCCGATTCCGCGACGCGGTCGAGGCGGGCGACGCCGATCGCGCCAGCGAGACCCTGCGGATCGCCTCCCGCAAGCTGGACAAGGCTGTCAGCAAGGGCGTCATTCACCCGAACCAGGCCGCCAACAAGAAGTCGGCGCTGGCCCTCGCGCACGCGAACCTGACGGCCAGCTGAACCCGCGCGGCGGAGCCGGGGCGCCAGGGGTGCTCCGGCTTTTCTGCGTGCCCGCGTCACCCGCCGGCCCGCTGGGTTCCCTGCCCGCGTGCCCGCCGCCTCACCCGCCTGCCGCCGTGGGGCCGCACCGCGCCTAACGGGTTGCCGGGTCGCCCGGCGGGTTCTGCGCGGCCGCCGGACCGGCGTTCGCCGGATGGACCAGCCGTTCGAGCACCTCGTGGTAGGCGACCATCGCGGCGACGGTCACCGGCAGGACGCCGACCACCCAGGCGCTGGCCAGGTCCCCCAGCGCGACGACCACCGTGACCAGCCCCGTGACGGTCACGAGCAGGCCACGCATCCAGCCGGCGGGCAGGACCTGCAGCCCGAACCAGCCTCCGGGCGGCGCATCGGGCTCGTCGGGATACCCATCGTCCGGCCCCCTGGCCGGCCCTGGCCGGCCAGCGGTCCCGGCCGCCGGGGTCGATCCTGGCGGCCGCTGCGGCCCGGTCATCGACGCCCGCCGCGGTGGGCCCGGTCCCGCGGGAAGGACCGCGCCATGGCCACCTCGCGCAGGAGCTTCTCCAACGCGTAGCCCGCGTCCACCGACGCCCCCTTCACACCAGCATCGGCCGTTGCCGACGCCCGCAGCGCGAGCGCCAGGCCCGGATCCGACCAGGCGCGCGCCGAACGCTGCGCCTTCTCGACCTTCCAGTCGGGCATGCCGAGCGCGCGGGCGAGGTCCCACTTCGTCCCCGGGCCGGCCGAGGACACCCGCGCGAGATCCCGCAGGCCGCCGGCGACGGCGCTGGAGATCAGCACGGCCGCGGTACCCCCTTCGATGGCCTGCCGCAGCAGCGTCAGCGCCTGCGGCAGGTCACCTCCGATGATCGCGTCGGCGACGGCGAACCCGCTGGCCTCGGCGCGCCCCCGATGGAACCGGGCCACCGCGGCCTCGTCGAGCATGCCGCCCTCGGTGTCGGCAACGAGCTGGTCACACACCGCGGCGAGCTCGCGCAGGTCGCCGCCGACGGCATCGAGCAGGGCCCGCACGGCGCCGTCGCTGATCCGCCCACCGAGGCGACGCACCTCGGCGACCACGAAGTCGTGCCGCTCTCGAGACTTCGTGATCTTCGCGGCCGGCACGACCCGGGCGCCCGCCGCCTTCATGGCATCGACCAGCTTGCGGTTCTTCACCGCGCCGCTGTGCACGAGCACGAGCACGACGTCGTCGAGGGGATGGCCGATGTAGGCCAGCAGCGCGTCGCGCAACTCCTCCCCGAGGTCCTGCACGCCCCGGACGACGACCGCCCGACCACCGCCGAACATCGATGTGGCGCCGAGGTCCACCATGTCCGCCTCGCTGAACTCGGCGGCCGCCCGGTCCACGATCTCCACTTCAGGATCGCGGGCGCGGGCCGCATCGAGGACCTCGCGGACGGCTCGCCCCACGAGCAGGTCCTCGTCTCCGGAGACGAGAACGAGCGGGGGCGCTGGAGAAGCTGGCACGCGGGTGAGCATGTCACGATCCCTCCCCCGACCGACGGCGCACCACCACGACCTGGTCGCGGGTCGGTGCGGTGCCCCGGGCCGACCGATCCGTCCCGGGCGCGGGGCACCCCTGGCCGGGCCGGCCGGGCTCGGGAGGCGCAGCGGGTGCCACCACGGCCAGCGCCCCGTCGCGGTCGGTTCGGGCGACGGCCATCCCGGCCTGGTCCAGCACGCGCAGCGTCGATGCCGCCGGATGGCCGTAGTCGTTGCCCGTCCCGACGCTGATCAGCGCGAAGCGGGCCTTGCTCGCAGCGAGGAAGCCGGGGTCCTGGTTGGCGGACCCGTGGTGCGGAACCTTCAGGACGTCCGCCCGCAGCCAGGCCCGGTCCTGCGGACGGCCGAGCAACAGCCGTTGGGCGGTTGCCTCCACATCCCCGGTGAGCAGGATGGTCGCGGCGCCGACCCTGGCGGAGAGCACCAGGCTGTCGTTGTTGGGATCGCTGTCCGTGCCGTGCAGGATGATCCGGGGCGCCAGCACGGTCCAGCAGACCGCGCCCGCCTGGCCCCGGGCACCCGCACCGATGGTGCGCAGCGGCACGCCCGCCCGGTCCGTCCACCGACGGACCGAACGCCACTGACCCACCGGTTCCCGCAACGGGCCGACCAGCACCTCCCCCACCGGCAGTCGGCCGAGCACGCCGGGGAGCCCGTCGACGTGATCCGCGTGCAGATGGCTCAAAATGATCACGGAAAGGCGGCGCACGCCGAGCTCGTCGAGGCAGCGGACAAGCAGGTCCGGATCGGGTCCCGCGTCGACCAGCACCGCGCTGCCGGGCCCGGCCGACAGCACCAGCGCGTCCCCCTGCCCGACGTCGCAGGCCACCAGCCGCCAGCCGGCGGGCGGCCAGGAGGCGAACCGCTCGACGACGGCGCAGCGCGCCAGGAGCAGGCC
>NZ_JAMQQF010000139.1 GCF_023716945.1 Frankia sp. AiPs1
GGTCGGGAGTGCTCGGGCGGACGGTGCGGGCCGTCACCGGGGCCGGCGGCGCGGCGCAGGCGGACCGCGGGGTCGAACCGGTCAGGGAGCGGGACAGCGGCTGCTGGCTGAACGGCGCAGATCAATCACGAGCCGCCGGGTGAGCCGGCACCGGGTGGAGCGGCTGCGGGGCAGGCCCCACGGTGCGCCCGCGGGACGCCGATCGGGTGCCGGCGGCATCGCACCACTCCCTCGACTCGGGCCTGCGCTCGACCCGGGCCACGAAGCCGGTTCATGCGCGGGCCGCTGGGGAACGCGGCCGAGCCGCCGCAGGACCGCCGGCGACCGGCCAGCCGCGACCGGGAACCATGCGGTCCGAGGCGTCCCGCGGGGCCGGCACGGCGGTCTGACCAGGGTCAACCTAATGGCGAAAGTCGACTATGTCCATAGGCTCACTGGGGCCCGACGGCTGGCGAGGTCCGGCGGCCCAGCCCTGTCCATGGGCCCGCTGGGTTCGGCCGACCGGCCGGGTCGTCGGCCGGGTCGTCGGGCCGGTCGCCGGGAGGGCGCGGCGGTGACCTTGGCGACCGCGAAGGGGTGACGCACCGAAGAAGAGAACTTAGGCTCACCTAAATTTGAGGCCCGGATGGGCCCCCGTTCGACGGGCCGCCACTGTCCGTCACGACAATGGGCTGGAGGGCGATCATGTCGCTGCACGAGGCGATCCGGGCCGTCGCCACCGACCGCGCGCAGCGCCCGATCCGCTGCGAGCTCCAGGTCGACGGGGTCGCCGAGATCTCCGCGTCCTTTCGGCGCATCACGCTGCGCGGCCCCGGGCTCGCCGCCTACACCGACCCGCTGCCCGCGGATGCGTTCCGGCTGTCTCCCTCGATCCCGGCGCCGCGGACCCGCGCAACGGGGGACCAGACCGCGGCGGATCCGGCAGCGGGGGACCGGGTTGCCCGGGTCGGGGTTGCCCGGGCCGGGGTTGCCGGGGTCGGGGTTGCCGGGATCGGGGTGGCCGGGGACGAGGCGGTGCCGGCGCGGGTCGCGGGCGTGGTGCTGTCGCGGGCGTTCACCGTCCGGACCTTCGACCTCGCCGCCGAGCGGCTCACGTTCGATGCCTTCGCCCACGGTGCCGGTCTGGTGGATCACTGGCTGCGGGGGCTCGGCCCCGGCGCCGGCGTCACCATCGTCGGGATGCGGGTCGAGTTCGCGCCGCTCGCCGTGTCGGCGGCGACGCCGGATCCGCTGTTGCTGGTCGCCGACGGCAGCGGACTGCCGGCCGCGGCCGCGATCCTTGCCGCCCTGCCGGCGGGTCACCCGGCGCTCGCCGTGCTCGGCGGGGTGGCCGAACCCGACCGGGCACTGGTGCCCGCCCGCTCCGGGCACCGGATCCGCTGGGTGCGCAGGGACGCGCTGCCCGAAGCGGTGCGGACGCTGCCCCGGCTGGGCGCGGCGGCCGTCGCGTGGGTCGCCGCCGAGGCGGCCCAGGTCCGCATCATCCGACGTCACCTGGTCGAACTCCACGGGGTGCCGCGCCCGCAGGTGCGCGCCAGCGCCTACTGGAAGGCCGGGGTCACGATGGACGACCTGCACCTGACGCCGGACTCGGACGTAACAGCCGATCTGGACGTAACGGCCGACCTGGACGTAACGGCCGATCTGGATGCGGCGGCCGAGCACCGCCGCGCCGAGGACACCGCCCCAAGCCGGGCGGAGTGGGACCCGGAGGCCCTGGAGGAGATCGCCCTCCCCTGACAGCGCGCCCGGACGAACATCGCGAGTGTGATATTCCGGCCCGGTGGACGGCGCGGCCCGCCGGGGTCGGAAGATCCAGTTGAGCGGGCGATGCGCGGTGGGCCGTGAATGCTGCGCCCCGCGCCAGCGACCGGAGGGGCGGGATGGACGTGGGGGCGGACGCCGATATCACACAGACGGCGGCGCATGTACCCCCAATCTCGGCGGCTGTCAGGTCGGATCCTGGTTCAGGGTCAGATACCAAAGTAGACCGGCGAGAGTGAAGGCGTCTGTGATCTCGCCGGCCCGGATAAGGGCGCTTATCTCCGCTGGCAGACACCAGCGAAGAGAGACGGATTCGTCGCTGTCGACAGGTTCTCCGCGCCGATCAGATTCCCGCGCCAGAAAAAGATGTGAGACCTGATCCGTAAGTCCGGGACTGGTGTTCATCGTTACTAGGTGTTGAAGATTCTTCGGCTCCCAACCAGTCTCCTCGAGGGCTTCGCGGCGGGCGGTCTCGGCCGGTTCTTCGCCTTGTTCCGCCTTCCCTGCTGGGAGCTCCCAGCCGAAGCGGGAAACGATGAATCGGTAGCGGAATAGCAGGAGGATACGTCCGTCCGGGTTCACCATAATCGTGCCGGAGCCTGAAGCGGGAACCCGAATGAGATGGTGCGGGATTCGGGCGCCGGAGGGCGTCTCGACGTCCGCGATATGCAAGTTCACCCAAGGGCTGGCGTAGATGACGTCTTCTCGGTGCACAGTCCAACGATCGCTCATTCACCTGATGATAGCGGGGCCACCCGTCGTGCTCCATCAACTTCCGACCCGCTAGAAATGTAACGGCATTGCTCCGGCATTTCGGGCGCCTGCGGGTTAATCACCAAACTCTGTCGCGCCAGCCCCTGTGCGTTACGGCTCGCCGGACATGCAGGGGCGACGCGTCCACCGTTGGCAGGAATTCCACGGCTGTCTCACTCGAGTCTGGCGCAGAGGGGTCGGGCCACGCTGGCTCGCCTGTAGCGTCCCGCTGCAGGAGAACAGCCCCGCGCCTGGAAGAATGGACACGCGAACCAGGGAGGACTTCAGCGTGACCGCGCAGACCGTACGCTCACTCATCAACCAGGTCGAGATCGCCGTATCCGCCGCGATCGACCGCACGCTGCCCGAGGCGGCCGGCGCCGACCCGGTGGTGCGCCCCTCGGAACATGCGGACTTCCAGTCCAACGCTGCGCTAGCTTTGGCGAAACGCGTCCGCACGAGGCCCATCGACCTGGCAGCCGCCGTTGCCGACGCGCTGCGCGCCGACGGCTCGACGACGGTGGCGGACGTGGCCGTCTCCGGCCCCGGGTTCCTCAACCTCACCCTCGCCGACACCACGGTCTGGACACAGATCGCCGCGCGGCTGGCGGACCTGCGGCTCGGTATCGGCCGCCTGGAGCAGGGCCGCCGTACCGTGATCGACTACTCCGGGCCGAACATCGCCAAGGAGATGCACGTCGGCCACCTGCGCACGACGATCATCGGTGACGCGCTCGCCCGGGTGCTCGGCTTCCTCGGTGCCGAGGTCATCCGGCAGAACCATCTTGGTGACTGGGGCACCCAGTTCGGCATGCTCATCCAGTACCTCGACGAGCACCCGGACGCCGCCTGGCACAGCGACGACCTCGCCCCCGGGACCTCGGCGGTCTCCGCGCTTGACGGCCTGTACCGGGCCGCGCGCAAGGAGTTCGACGCTGACCCCGGGTTCGCTGATCGCGCCCGGGCTCGTGTCGTCGCGTTGCAGGCCGGCGATGAGGGCACTCTCGACCGGTGGCGGCAGATCGTGGCCGAGTCCGAAGTCGCATTCCGGCAGATCTATGACCGGCTTGGCGTCCTGCTCGAACCATCGGACTCCGCGGGCGAGTCCTTCTACAACGACCGCCTGCCCGACGTTATCGGCGAGCTGACTACGGCTGGGATTGCGCAGGACAGCGAAGGCGCGCTGGTCGTCCTCTCCCAGGAAGTCACCGGCCCCGACGGTGACCCGGCCACGTTGATGGTCCGCAAGTCCGACGGCGGCTACGGCTACGACACCACCGACCTGGCCACCATCCGCTACCGCATCCGCGACCTGCACGCCGACCGGCTCCTCTACGTTGTCGACGCCCGCCAGGCACTTCATTTCCAGCTTGTGTTCGAGACCGCGCGCCGCGCCGGCTGGCTCACCGACGGTGTCGAAGTCGCGCACGTCGCGTTCGGTACGGTGCTCGGCCCCGACGGCCGCCCCTTCAAGACCCGGGCCGGCGACACCGTCAAACTCACGGACCTCCTCGACGCCGCGACCGGCAAGGCGCGGGCCACCGTCGCAGAGAAGGATCACGCCCTTACCGACGACGACCTCGACCACATCGCCGAGGCCGCCGGCATCGGCGCGGTCAAATATGCCGACCTCTCGACCAGCCGTACCAAGGACTACGTCTTCGACATCGACCGCATGGTCTCCTTCGACGGTAACACCGGCGTGTACCTCCAATACGCCCACACCCGCATCCAGTCGATCCTGCGCAAGGCCGGAGACATGGCAACCACCGTCGACTCGGCGTTGCCCCTGCACAGGGCGGAACGCGCTCTCGCATTCCAGCTCGACGCCTTCGGGGACGCTCTCGCCGAAGTCGCCCGACTGCTAGAACCCCATCGGCTGTGCAACTACCTCTACGAACTCGCCCGCGCCTTCACCGACTTCTACGAAGCCTGCCCCGTGCTGCAGGCCGACCCCCCGACCCGCGCGAACCGTCTCGCCCTGTGCCACCTCACCGCCCGGACCCTGAGTCAGGGACTCGACCTGCTGGGCATCGCGGCACCAGAACGGATGTAACCGTTATCCCCGATATCTCGGCTGATCTGCTGCACCTGGCGGACGCCCCGGTAAGTCGGCGGCTCCGAGCCACGTTCTTCGGTGACCCATGGGCGCGCCGGACGGACATCGCGGAGGTGATGTGCCGGGCCGGTGGGCCGCGCGGCCCGGCGGGATGGAAAGATCCGGTTGGGCGGGCGATGCGCGGCGGGGTGGATGCTGCGGCCACGCGCCAAGGAGCGGAGGGACGGGGTGGACGTGGGGGCAGGCGCCGGGACGAGCGGACGCGCGCGGTCGGTCGACCTGCGGGAGGACATCCCGCATTCGGCTCGAATGTACGACTACTACCTCGGCGGTAAGGACAACTACGCGGCGGACCGGGAGGCGGCCGAGCAGGCGCTCGCGGTCTTTCCCCACCTGCGCACCTACGCCGGGCAGAACCGGGCCTTCCTGCACCGGGCCGTGCGGTACCTGGCGGCCGAGGCCGGGGTGCGCCAGTTCGTCGACGTGGGCACGGGCATCCCGACCTCGCCGAACCTGCACGAGATCGCCCAGGGGGTCGCCCCGGACGCGCGGATCGTCTACGTCGACAACGATCCGATCGTGCTCGTCCACGCCCGCGCCCTGCTGACCGGCACGCCGCAGGGCCGGACCGTCTACGTCGACGCGGACCTGCGCCGTCCCGACGAGATGATCGCCGTGCCGGAGTTCGCCGCCACCCTCGACCCGGCGCGGCCGATCGCGCTGTCGCTGATCGCGATCCTGCACTTCTTCCCCGACGCCGACCGGCCCGCGGACATCGTCGCCCGGCTGTGCGAGCGGCTGCCCGCCGGTAGTTTCCTCGTCGTCAGCCACGGCACGGCCGAGCTCGCGCCGCAGGCCGCGGCGCGGGTCGCCGAGGTCTACAACGGCCGCGGCATCCCGTTCCAGACCCGCGACCGCGCCGAGGTCACCGCCCTGCTGCCCGCCGGGTGGGAGCTGGTCGAACCCGGCGTCGAGGTGCTGCACCGCTGGCGCCCCGACCCCGGCAGCGACCCCGACCTCATCTCCGACGCCGACATCAGCGCCTACGCCCTGATCGCCCGCAAGTCGTAGGCGCCGCCCGCTGCGGCGAAGTCAGTGCTGGGACTCCTCGGCGGCGATCACCGCGCCCGCCTGCGTCGCCTCGCTCGGCTGCTCGGGCAGGCGGCGGCCGTCACCGGCGAGCAGGTCGCGGATCTCGGTGAGCAGGCGTGTCTCGTCGCTGATCGCCGGCTCCGCCTCGGGCACGGGATGGCCGCGCCGGCGCAGTTCGTTCGCCTTCGCCAGCGGCAGGACGACCACGAAGTAGACAACCGAGGCGACAAGCAGGAAGGTCACGACGGCGTTGAGGAACAGGCCGTAGCGGAACACGCTGTGGTTGACGGAGAACTTCAGATCGGCGAAGTCCGGTTTGCCGCCGACCGCGGCGATCAGCGGCGTGAGCAGGTCGTCGACCATCGCCTTGACCACCGCGGTGAACGCCGTGCCGATGATCACGGCGACGGCCAGGTCGACGATGTTCCCGCGCAGAAGGAACTTCCTGAAGCCGCCGAGACCCGGCCGGATCAGCCGCACGGACGGCTCGACCACCTCCCGACTCCGATTGATGACCTTCCTGAAGCCGAGCACGCCATCTCCTCGCCAGCTCTGCACGGACCCGTCGGGCATGTCGTCCGCGGCGGGCGGCCGGCGGCCCGGGAGGATGCCCGGGCCACCCGACGCGAGTCCGTTATCACCCGGCGAAGGCGGATTCAATCCCGCCGGTCGGCCGGCGGCGCCACTGCCGGGGAGCCCCGAGGAGTCGGCCGCTCAGCGTTCCTTGGCCGCGCGGAAGCCCCGGTCCAGGTCGGCGAGGATGTCCTCGACGCCCTCGAGGCCCACCGACAGGCGGACGAGTTCCTCGCTGACCCCGCTGTCGGCCTGCTCGGCGGGGGTGAGCTGGGCGTGCGTCGTGGACGCCGGGTGGATCGCCAGCGAGCGGACGTCGCCGACGTTGGCGAGATGGCTGTGCAGTTCCAGGCCCTCGATGAAGGCCCGCCCGGCCGCCGCGCCGCCGCGGATCCCGAACGCGAGCACCGCCCCGGCCCCGCGGGGCAGGTAGCGCTGGGCGGCCGAGTACCAGCAGCTGTCCGCCAGGCCCGGGTAGGCCACCCAGAGGACCTCGGGCCGCTCGGCGAGCCAGGTGGCCACCCGGGCCGC
This sequence comes from Frankia sp. AiPs1, assembly GCF_023716945.1. Lineage (GTDB taxonomy): Bacteria > Actinomycetota > Actinomycetes > Frankiales > Frankiaceae > Frankia. The sequence continues at coordinate 6,773 of NZ_JAMQQF010000139.1, forward strand.
GTTGGCGCTGTGGCGCTCCATCCGCAGCGACAGCGTCTCCAGCCCCTGCAGTAGCAGGAACGCGTTCACCGGGGACAGCGCCGGGCCCAGGTCGCGTAGCAGCCGGGCGCGGGCCCGCACGATGAAGGCGGTCTCGGCGAACGCCTCGTGGAAGACCAGGCCATGGTAGGCGGGGTCGGGGGTGGTGAAGCGGGGATGGCGCCCGGCCGTCCAGTCGAACCGCCCGCCGTCGACGATGATCCCGCCGATCGTCGTCCCGTGCCCGCCGATGAACTTGGTGGCCGAGTGCAGCACGATGTCGGCGCCGTGTTCGAGGGGACGGTTCAGGTACGGCGAGGCGAGCGTGTTGTCGACGATCAGCGGCACCCCGGCGGCGTGGCCGACCTCGGCGACGCCGGCGATGTCCAGGACGTTGCCCCGCGGGTTGCCGATCGTCTCGCCGTACAGCGCGACGGTGTTCGGGCGGATAGCGGCCCGCCAGGCGGCCAGGTCGTCCGGGTCGTCGACGAACGTCGTGGTGATGCCGAGCTCCGCCAGCGTGTGCTTGAACAGCGCGTACGTCCCCCCGTACAGCGACGTCGAGGACACCAGGTGGCTGCCGGCGCCGGCCAGGTTGAGCACCGCCAGGGTCTGCGCCGCCTGGCCGCTCGCGGTCGCCAGCGCCGCGACCCCGCCCTCCAGGTCCGCGACCCGCTGCTCCAGGGCGTCGGAGGTGGGATTGACGACCCGGGTGTAGGTGAAGCCGACCTCGGCGAGGGAGAACAGGTCGGCCGCGTGCCGGGTGTCGTCGAACACGAACGACGAGGTCTGGTAGATCGGCACCGCGCGGGCGCCGGTCGCCGGGTCGGGCGCCGCCCCGGCGTGGATCTGCCGGGTCTCGAAGCTCCAGCCGGTCGGGGAGGTAGTCACGCAGGGATTCCTCTCGTGCGGATCAGTTGGTGCCGTGACCGGTGGCCTGGGAAGCGGGCTGGGAAGCGGTGGGCTGGGAAGCGGTGGGCTGGGCAGCGGTGGGCTGGCCGGCGGTGGGTTGGGAGGCGGTCGGATGCTCGATGTCGGAATAGTGGCGGCGGGCCACCTCCGGATGGCTGCGCAGCCAGCTCTTCAGCGTGTTCACGCCGTGCTGCGCGAAGATCGGGTTGTCCGGGTCGGGCGGGGGAGCGTCGCCGGTCTCGCGCAGGAGTTCCTCGGGCAGGGGGACGGGTTCGAGGGTCGCGGACAGCCGCGGGCCGAAGAAGAACGCCACCGACAGCCGTTCGTGGCCCGGCGGTGGGCTGACGACCCGGTGCACCGTGGCACGGTAGTAGCCGCGGGTCGCCAGCTCGAACATCTCGCCGATGTTGACGACGAAGGTCCCGGGCCGCGGGACCGCGTCGATCCACCCGGCGGCACCGTCGGCGACCTGCAGCCCCGCGGCCGGCTCGACCACGTCCCCAGCAGGTAGCGCCCGGACGTCGTCCTGGAGGACGAAGGTGAGGAAGCCGCCGTCCTTGTGGGAGCCGACGCCCTGGTCGTAGCCGGCGGGGTGCGCCGGGGGCGTGGCCAGGTAGCGGATCAGCTTCAGGTGCGAGCGCGGTTCCTCGGCGAAGGTCCGGTCGAGATGGTCGGCCGGCAGCCCCAGCGACTCGGCGAAGGCCCGGACCAGCAGCCGGGACAGCCCGCCGAGCTCGCTCATGTAGGCCAGCACGCTCGCGCGCAGCTCGGGGACCTGGGCCGGCCACTGGTTGGGACCGTCGAGGCGCAGGTACGCCGGGTCGTCGGGGCCGAGTGCCCGGGCAGGGCGTTCGTCGGAGATGTCTATCTGCTCGCGGATGTCGGGAGTGCCGCGGGTGATCTCCTGGCCCAGCCGGGTGTAGCCGCGGAAATGCGGCGAATGAACGTTCTCGATCTCCAGCTTCGCCGCCTCGGCGAGGTGGAAGAAGCGGCGGCTGACGTCGAGCAGGGCCGCGGTCCGCGCGGCGGGGATTCCGTGCCCGGTCAGGTAGAAGAAGCCGGGCCCGTGGCAGGCCGTGCGCAGGTCGGCGAGAAACCGCGCGCGGTCGGCGGTGCCGGCCAGGAACGGGCCGATGTCGAGAGTGGGCAGGGTACGGGCGCTGGTCACGGTGGAGTTCGCCTCCGGCGCGTCGGTGTCGGAATGGAGAAACGGCGCGGGCGGTCTCGGGACGCCCCGCGGGCGTTCTCGGGGCGCCGCGGCCGGTCAGGGGACGGCGCGGGCGGCCTCGGGACGGCGCGGGCGTTCTGGGGACGCGGGCGATCAGCGACAGAGCCGGCTGGCCACCAGCATGAGATCGACCGGGCGACGGCGGGTGAGCCGGGTGCGCCGGGTGAGCCGAATGCGCGAAGCCACCCCGCCACTGTGCCAGGCGGCGGCGCGATCCGTGCGGCGTCCGGCCGACCACGTCCAGGCATCCCGGGGCGTTGTCCCAGGTGTCCCGGGGCGTTCTGCGCGCCTCTGGACCGATTGCCGCGCGCCTGGTTACAGTCAGCCCGTGGGAACTGGGCAGCCGCCACGGCTGGCGATTCTGGACGCGTTCTGGAGTTCCCGTCGCGCGCACCACTTCGACCAGATCTGTTGTTGATCAACGTCTGACGGCGAGCCCGTCCGGGTCGGCCGGCTGCCGTCCACCGGCAGCGGTGCCCCGACGCCGTCCACCTCGCTGTTCGCGGCCCCGCCGCGTCGACGGACGCACCGCTGACGGACGAGGTGCCGCAGGCGAGGTCCCCGCGCATTCTCGGTGCGGCCGTCTTCGGCCCGCCGCCTGCATCCTTCCAGTCGCTGGGCGCTGACTTCCGCGCGCCCGCCGGCATCATTGCTGCCTCGCAAAGGGCGCTTCATGAGAATCAGAACATTCGCCGCCGCCGTCGCCGTGACCGGTCTGGCGCTGGCGGCCTGCGGGTCGGACGGCGATGGCGGCGATGGCGGCGCGGCTGGCGCGTCGGCGTCGGCGTCGGCGTCAACCGGCGGGCGCGCCAATCCCGACGCCACTGTCACCATCGGCGCCGTCCTCGAACCGACGAGCCTGGACATCACCCGTACCAGCGGAATCGCCGTCGGTCAGATCCTGCTCAACAACGTGTACGAGGGGCTGGTGAAACGGGACCAGAAGGGCGTCGTGAGCCCGGCGCTCGCGACATCCTGGAAGATCTCCCCGGACGGCCGTACGTACACGTTCACCCTCGCGGGCAACGCCGCCTTCCACGACGGCGCCCCGGTGCGCGCCGCGGACGTGGTGTGGTCGTTGAATCAGGCGATCGCACCCGCCTCGACGAACCCGTACGCCAGCGACCTGGCCGCCATCGCCGCGGTGAGCAGCCCCGACCCGCGCACGGTGGTCCTGACGCTGAAGGACCGGGACAGCGGGCTGCTGTTCCACCTGACCGGCCCGCCCGGCGTCGTCGTGCGTCAGGGCGCCACCGGCCTCGCCGGCCATCCCGACGGCACCGGACCGTTCCGCTTCGACTCCTGGCGGCGCGGCGACAGCATCACCCTCGTGCGCAACGACGCCTACCGGGGGCCGAAGGCCACGGTCGCCCGGGTGGTCTTCCGCTACCTCGCCGACGCGAACGCGCAGAACAACGCGGTGCGCACCGGCCAGGTCGACGTCGGCGTGATCTCCGACAACGACCTGGTCGACGCCTACCGGGGCAACCCGAAGTTCGTCGTCGCCGAGGGCACGACCACCGACAAGTTCACCCTGGCGTTCAACCAGGACCGCGGGCCGCTGGCCGACGTCCGGGTCCGCCACGCGATCCGCCAGGGCATCGACAAGGACGGCCTGATCAAGGTGCTCGGCGCCGGGACCCGGATCGGCTCGCCGGTGCCGCCGCTGGATCCCTGGTACTCCGACCTCACGAGCATCGACCGCTACGACCCGGCGAGCGCGCGCCGGCTGCTCGCGCAGGCGGGGCACGGCGGCGGGCTGCGCCTCGGCCTCACCATCCCGAACATCTACCCGCCGAGCATCGGCGACTACGTCGCCTCGCAGCTACGCGAGATCGGCGTCACCGTCGAGGTGCGCCGCGTCGAGTTCCCGGCCTGGCTCACCGGTGTGTACACCAAACACGACTACGACCTGAGCATCGTCGACCACGCCGAGGCGCGCGACCTCGCCTTCTACGTCAAGCCCGGCTACTACTTCGGCGACCGTTCCCCGCAGGCCCGCGAGCTGGCGACGGCCGGTGCCAGCGCCGCCTCCGACGCCGACCGCGACACGGCCCTGCGCGGCCTCGCCCGCCGCTACTCCGAGGACGCCATCGCCGACTGGCTCCTGCTCGGCAAGGCGCGGCAGGTCGCTCGGGCCGGCGTCACCGGCTACCCGACCGACGACGTGTCCGCGATCTACGACCTGTCGAAGATCGAGGTGGCGAAGTCTTGACCGGCCCCGTCGGTGGCCGAGGCGGCCGCAGTGGCCGGGGCGGGGCGGCGGTCCGATGGCAGTGATCATCCTGCGGCGGGTGGGCCTGCTGGCGGTCTCCCTGTTCGTCGCGAGCCTGCTCGTGTTCGCGCTGCTGCGGCTGCTGCCCGGCGACACCGCCGACGTGCTGGCCGGGACGTCCGCCTCGCCCGACCAGGTGCTGCGGATCCGGCACGAGATCGGCGCCGACCGGTCCCTGCCCGCCCAGTACCTGGACTGGATGGGCGGCGTGCTGACGGGGGACTTCGGGGTCTCGGCGCTCAACGGCGCGTCGGTGTCGGGCGAGCTGGGCGAGAAGCTGACCGTGACCGCTCCGCTCGTCGGCGCCGCCACCGTGCTCGCGCTCGCGGTCGCCGCGCCGCTGGGCGTCCTGGCCGCGGCCCGCCACCGGCGGACGTCCGGGGTCGCCCTGTCGGCGCTGAGCCAGCTCGGCCTCGCGGTCCCGACGTTCTGGGTGGGGCTGATGCTGGTCACCGTGTTCGCGGTCGACTGGCGGCTGCTGCCCGCCGGCGGGTTCCCCGCGGACGGCTGGGCCGATCCGGTCGCGGCCGTGCGCGGTCTCGTGCTGCCGGTGGTGACCCTGGCGGTGGTGGAGGCCGCGGTGCTGCTGCGTTTCGTCCGCTCGGCGACCCTGGAGGTGCTGCACGCCGACTTCATCCGGACCGCCCGGGCGAAGGGGTTGACCCGCGGGCAGGCCCTGCGCCGCCACGGGATCCGCAACGCGGCCCTGCCGGTGGTGTCGATGCTCGGCCTGGAGTTCGCGACGTTGCTGCTCGGCGCCGTGGTGGTCGAGAACGTGTTCGCGCTGCCCGGGCTCGGCCAGATGCTCGTCGCCGACATCGGCAACCGTGACCTGGTCAAGGTCCAGGGCACGGTGCTGCTGGTGACCGCGGCCGTGCTCGTCGTCGGCTTCGGCGTCGACCTCGCGCACCGGCTGCTCGATCCGCGGCTGCGCAGCGCCCGATGACCGACTCGGTGCGGGCGCTGGCCCGCGGCGTGTGGGGCAGCCGGTCCGGGCGCCTCGGCGCGGTCCTGTCCGGGCTCGTCGTCGTCGCGGCCGTCGTGTCGCTGGTCTGGACGCCGTACGACCCATCCCGGGTGGACCCGGCGGCGTCCTGGGCGCCGGTCGGGACCGCGCACTGGTTCGGCGCGGACCGGCTCGGCCGGGACCTGTTCAGCCAGGTCCTCGTCGGCGCCCGCACCACCCTGGTCGTCGCCGTGGCGGCCACGGCGATCGCCGCAGCCGTCGGGGTGGGGCTCGCGCTGCTGGCGACCCTGCCGCCGCGCCTGGTCGCCGAGGGGGTCGCCCATCTCGTCGACGTGCTGCTGGCGTTCCCGGTGCTGCTGCTCGCCATGGTCCTCGCGGCCGTGTACGGCGGCTCGCGCTGGACCGCGATCGTCGCCATCGGCGTCGGGGCGGGCATCGGGCTGGGCCGGGTCACCCGCGGCGAGGTCCGCCGGGTGCTGGGCACCGACTACGTGCTCGCCGCGCGGGCCGCCGGCGCCGGCACCGGTCGGATCGTGCGCCGGCACGTGCTGCCAAACATCGCGCCGACGGTGTGGGTTCAGCTCTCACTCATCCTCAGCCTGTCCGTGCTGACCGAGGCGGCCCTGTCCTACCTGGGCTTCGGCACCGCGGCGCCCACCCCGTCCTGGGGACGGATGCTTGCCGAGCTCCAGCCGTATCTCACCCTGCGACCGTGGACGCTGCTGTGGCCCGGTCTCGCGGTCGTGCTGACGGTCCTCGGATTCAACCTGCTCGGAGACGGCCTGCGCGAGGCCGGCGACCCGCGGCTGCGCGAACGCCCGGCCGCAGACTCCGACGGCGCCCCGCACGCGGCC
>NZ_JAMQQF010000013.1 GCF_023716945.1 Frankia sp. AiPs1
GCCATGCCCGGCGCCCGCGCCCACAGCCCGGCGGGGACGGGCACGACGTCGAGAACCGCCGGGTCCAGCCCGCGTGGCACGCCGACGGGCGACCGGACCGCGGGGCGTGCGGGCCGTCTGCCCATCAGCCGCCCGATCCTGCTGCCGCACCCGCGTGCACCGCTCGCATGCTCTGTCTCTCCTGCCTTCCCTGCCCGCTGCCCCGCTCCCGCCCTCGTCGGCATCACGTACGGACGGGCGCCGCGGTTCACCCGGGGTCAGTCCGGGAACGGGGCGGCGGCGACGCGTCCGAGGAAATCCAGGTTGCGGATGTGCGCGGCGATCGTCGACGCCGGTTTCCTGGCCGCCTCGGCCCGCAGGACGTCGATGACGAACGCAGTGAAGCCCGCCCGCGGGTACGCCGTAGGCACCTCGTCGACGAGCGCGGCGTACGCCGGACCGACGCCCACCCCCGTACCCACGCCTGTGCCGGCGTTCTCGCCCATGGCCATACCTGTGCCGACGTCCGTACCCGCGCCGACGTCCGTACCCGCGCCGACGCCCGCGCGCAGGACCGTCGTCGCGCTCGCGGCGCGGTCCGGTCCCGGGCCGTCGCCGTTGGCCGACCGCGCCTGCAACACGCGCGACGCCGACGCGAACACGTCCGCCGGCCCGGTGATGTCAAGAAGCTGGACGCCGTCGAAGGCCACGATCACGACTTGCCGGGGGTCCACCAGCCCAGCATCGCCGCGGGCCCGTCAGGCGGCAATGACACCTCTCTGTCAGATCCGGCCATCCGACGCCAGCCCATCAGCCGCAGTGCGATCGGGTGGCTCCGTGCCCGCCCCATCCGTGCCCGCCACGGTGGTGGGTCCGGGCGGCCGTGGTGCGTCTCCCATCGGGATCGGATGGGTCAGCAGCACGGTGAGGAAGAGGACCGCTACGCCGATCGCGCCGACGGTGAACGCCTCGGCCACCCCGTGCGCCAGCACATATCTCGCCAGCTCGTCGGGGGCAAGGCCACCCGGCGCGTCGCCGCGCGCGTGCCGGGCTGCGCTGCCGAAGACGGTGACGAGGACGGCCAGGCCCAGCGAGCCGCCGACCTGCTGGGTCGTGACCATCATGCTGGCGGCCGCCCCGGAGTGCTCGGCGGGAACGCCCGCGACGAGGCTCACGCTCAGCGGCACGAACAGCAGGCCCAGACCGGCTCCGAACAGCAGCAGCGGCCCGAGCACGACCGAGGTGTAGCTGCTGGTCGCCGAGACCTGCGCCAGCCACAGCATGGCCCCCGTGCTCAGCGCGGCCCCGACCAGCATGAGCGGCTTCGGACCCACCCTGGGCAGCAGTCTCGACGCCCGCGAGGCCGACACCAGGATGCCCAGTGACAGCGGGAGGAACGCAAGCCCCGCGCGCAACGCGCTGAGTCCGAGGACCTCCTGCAGGACCTGGGTACCGAAAAAGAACATGCTTAGCATGCTTCCGGTCAGCAGCAACAGGAGAAGATAGGTCCGCGCCCGGCTGGCCTCGGCGATCAGCCGCAGCGGGACGACCGGCTGCGCGGCCCGCGACTCGACGACCACGAGCGCCGCGAGTGCGAGGACGGCGAGCAGGAACGCACCGAGAGTCCGTCCGTCTGCCCAGCCGGCCGCGGAGGCGCGCAGGAACCCGTAGACGCCGGACGCGAGACCGACCACGGAACACAGCGCCCCGGCCACGTCGAAGCGGCCCTCGCGACGCGGCGGTGTGCGCAGGAAGCGCGGGGCCAGCAGCAGAATGGCGAGCCCGAACGGCACGTTGATGAACATGACCCACCGCCAGGACAGCCAGGTGGTGAGCATGCCGCCGGCGATCAGCCCGATCGAGCCGCCGACGCCGGCCACCGCCGCCCACGCCCCCATTGCCCGGGTGCGGGCGGGGCCCGGCGGAAAGTTGGCGGCGATGAGCGCCAGCGCGTTCGGCGACGCGCACGCGGCCCCGACGCCCTGCCCGACGCGGGCGGCGACGAGCATCCACGGTGCGGTGGACAGGCCGCCGAGCAGCGAGGCGACCGTGAACAGGGCGATCCCGCCGAGCAGGGTGGCGCGGCGCCCCAGCAGGTCCCCGGCCCGCCCGCCGAGCAGCAGCAGTCCGCCGTAGGCCAGCGTGTAGGCGTTGATCACCCAGGCCAGGTCGGTGGCGGTGAAGCCGAGGGACTCCCGAATCCTGGGCAGCGCAACATTCACGATCGTGATGTCGAGGACGAGCATGAGCTGGCAGGTCACGATCGTGACCAGCGCGATCCGGGCGCGCCTCGCCTCCTGCGCCGGCGGCCCCGCAGCGGTCTGCCCCGCCGACGACGCAGCGGACGACGAGGAGGCCGGCGACGAGGACGACGACGAGGACATGACAGCCTCCCGATCAACGCTTCATAAGATACGAATCCGTATCCAATTCGGGAGGGTAGCAGAGCGCCGCCCCCCGATCACCCACCTTTCCGCCGACCTCGTCCCGCCCATGTCGACCCCCTGGCGCGGGTACGCTCGGGGCCGGGCCGACGATCCGCCGCCGGGGTGTGTCGCACGGTCGGCGGCCACGGGCGGACGGGGCAGGCGGACCCGCGGACGGGAGGCAGGGCGATCGTGGGCGTCGTTCCCGCCGACAGGCAGCGCGCGGAGGTGACCCAGGGGCCCCGCGCCGGTGTGGTCGCCACCCGTCGCCGCGGCGACACGCTGCTGGAAGCGATCTTCGACGCGGTCTTCGACCAGCTCCGGACCGTCGGTTATGCCAACCTGACGATGGACCGGGTCGCGGCCGCCGCCGGAACCAGCAAGACCGTGCTGTACCGCCGCTGGGCCACCAAGGAAGGCATGATCGCCGACGCGTTGCGGCACCGGCTGCCCTCGCCGGGCGACATCCCCCTGACCGGCGATCTGCGCGCCGATGTCCACGCACTGCTGCGCTGCGTGCAGGCGTCCTTCAGCGCCACCCGCGGCACGGCGTTCCAACTTGTGTCGGCTGAGGCGGGCTGCGGCCGTCCCGCCATTCGCCAGACGATCATCGACCACGTGGTCGAGCCGTGCGTCGAGCTCATCGGGGAGGTCCTGCGCCGGGCGGCCGAACGCGGCGAGATCCGGCCCGAGGCCGCCAGCGAACTGGTGGCCGCCAGCGGACCTGCCATGCTCGTGCAGTACTCGCTGATCCGGGAGCCTGTCGTGCCCGACGAGTTCGTCGCCTCCGTCGTCGACCAGATCGTCCTGCCGCTGACGACCAGGTCCGCGAGCGCTGAGCACCGCTGAGCACCGCTGATCACGGCCGAGCACGGCCGAGCACGGCAGCCACCGCCGGCGCGCGGCGAACGGAGTGCGGCGGCCGGCGAGCGCGGAGTCGTGTCCAGAAGCCTTCTGCTCTGCACTAGTTTGGTCATGACCGATGGGCGTCGTATTGACACAGAGCGAACCGCCTTCGGTCGGCCCTTCCACCCTTGACCGTGACATGTACCCATGACGGAGCGTGATGAGTTCTGCGGACGGACGCGTCGATGCAGAATCTTGAACCGGGGGATCCGTCGACGATCGGCCCCTACCACCTGCGTGCCCGGATCGGTGAGGGCGGCATGGGGCGGGTGTTCCTGGCCCACTCGCCCTCCGGTCGGCTGATGGCCGTCAAGGTGGTCCGGCCTGAGCTGGCCGGGGACGGCGGGTTCCGGGACCGTTTCCGGCGGGAGGTCGCGGCGGCGAGGCTGGTCAGCGGGGCGTTCACCGCCCCGGTCGTGGACGCCGACCCGGATGCGGCGACGCCGTGGCTGGCCACCCTGTATGTGCCCGGCCCGTCGCTGCACGAGGCGGTGACGCGCTGCGGGCCCTTCGGTCCGACGGTGCTGCGTCGGCTGGGGGCCGGCGTGCTGGAGGCGATCGTCGCCGTGCACCGAGCCGGCATCGTCCACCGGGATGTGAAGCCGAGCAACGTCCTGCTCGCCGCCGACGGGCCGCGCCTGATCGACTTCGGCATCGCCCGGGCCGCCGATCACACGGAGCTCACCCGGGCGGGCGACATCGTCGGCACCGCCGCGTACATGTCGCCGGAGCAGGCCGCCGGTGGTGCCGCGGGGCCCGCGGCCGACGTGTTCTCGGCCGCCGCCGTCCTCGTCTTCGCCGCCACCGGACGCGGTCCGTTCGGCCGGGGCGATCCGGCCGCGATGCTGTTCCGGGTCGTGCACGGCTCCCCGGACCTGACCGGGGTGCCGGCCGATCTCGGCGACGCGCTGCGGTCCTGCCTGGCGAAGGACCCGGCCGAGCGGCCCCGCCCCGACATGCTGCTGCGCTGGTTCGCCGACGGGGTGGAGGTCGCGGCCGAGACCTGGCCACCGGCGGTCAGCACGCTGGTGGCGCAGCACACCGCCGAGGTCGGCGACCACCTACCACCGGCGCGTCCGGACCCGCCCGCCTGGTCGGCGACCCCGGACGCCCCCCGTTCGCCGACCCGGGTCATGGCCCCGGCCTACGTCCCGCCCCCACCGACCCCACCGCCCCTGCTGACACCCCGACCTCCGCAGGTCTCCCCACCGGCACGAACACCACCACCGGCCCGAACACCACCGCCTGACCGAACACCACCGCCTGACCGAACACCACCGCCCGCACGAACACCGCCTGTCCGGACGCCGCCACCCGCCCGGACACCCGCGCCCCCGCAGACACCCGCGCCTCCACGGACACCCCCACCGCCGCAGACGCCACCACCCGGGCAGACGCCACCACCCGGGCAGACTCAGCCACCCGGGCAGACGCCACGACCCTGGCAAACGCAGCCAAGCCCGTGGACGCCTCCCCCGCAGCCGGTCCAGGTGCCCCGCCCCCTCGCGGGCGACGAGGCCGTCTTCCTGGGGCCGCGGCGGAGGTTGCTGGTCGTCGGCTCGCTACAGGTCGGCGTCGGCGTCGTCCTGCTGGCTGCGGCCTTGATCGTCCTCGTTGAACTCCTGTTCACCTACCGGGGCTACAACTCCAGTGGTATCTCCACCGCGCTCCTGGGGGCCGGCGTCGTCGTTGTCGTCGGCGCCGCCGCGCTGTTCCCGGGCTGGCGGCGGCTGCGCTTCGGCCTGCGGCCCGCGAAGCTGACGATCGGCCCCTACGGCCTGCGCGCGGAGCTCGGCGGGCAGCGGTACGAACGCGCCTGGCCGGAGGTCGCCCGTGCCGACGTCATCCGGCTGGGTCGCCGGGAGGTGCTGGCGGTCTGGCCAGCGCGGCCCACCGTCCCCTGGGCGGCCGGGCCGCCCCGGCCGTCGCGCCGGACCCCGAAGGCCCGCTACCGGTTCGCCTGGTACAACCCGGTGCTCCACTGTGACGTCGTGATGGACATGGCACAGCTGCGGGGACGCCCCGCGCGGCGCGTCTCCGCCGCACTCGGCGCGGTCAGCGCCGCGACGCGCAGATCCGCCCCCGGGCGATAGCCTCGCCGGGCCGGACCCCGCCCACCGGCGCCATCGCAGCCGTTGCGTGGTCCCGGCCGCCGGGACGGCCCGGTGGGACCAGCAGGATCGCGGAAGTCGAGGTCGTGCTCGGCAGCGTGGCGCGGTTCCGCGGAACCGCCCCGGGCCCGGGGCTGGGGGCATGGGCAGGGCGGTGGTCGGAGGGTCGGAGGGGATGACGCAGGGCGCGGCAGCGGTCCCGCGAGCAGACCGGCTCAGGAGGTGGCCGGGGTGGCGGCAGGCGCGTCGTCGGGGGTGAGGGAGGGCTCGTCGGGGGCGGAGAGGCTGAGCACGGCGTCGACGACGGCGGGTGAGGCGGACAGCTTGGCCTCCACCCCGCGCAGGCGCAGCGCGACGTTGGGCTCGATGTCGTCGCCGATCAGGTCCACATCCCCGACAACGGTGATCATCCTGGGACCCACGACCTCCAGGCGCAGGCGGGTGACCCGGTCGACCTCGGGCAGCGCCAGCAGGGCCCGCAGTGTCGCCGCCCGCACCTGCGGGTCGGCCTCCTGCCCGACGAGGAACCGCCGGTTGTGGCTGATGAGCACGGTGGCCACCACCCCGAGCAGCAGCCCGACCAGGATCGAGCCGAGCGCGTCGAAGGCCGCCACGCCGGTGATCTGGTGCAGCGCCAGCCCGAGCGCGGCGATCACCACGCCGGCGAGCGCCGCCGAGTCCTCGGCGAAGACCGCGCGCAGCGTCGGGTCGGACGTCTCCACCACGTGCTCGAGGACGTCCCGGTTCATCGACGCGGCCTCGGGCCGGGCCTGGCGCACCGACTGCAGGAACGAGGTCCCCTCCAGCAGGAACGACACCGCCAGCACGATGTAGCCGATCAGGTAGTCCCCGCCGGACTCGCCGGCGAACAGTTCCTGCACCCCGTGGGTGATGGAGACCGCGCCCCCGGCGACGAACAGCCCCATGGCCGCGAACAGCGCCCAGACGTACGCCTCGCGGCCGAACCCGAGCGGATGACCCGGCTCCGGCGGGCGACGCGAACGCCGGTTCGCCATCACCAGGAAGACCTCGTTGCCGGTGTCGGCCCAGGAGTGGGCGGCCTCGGCGACCATCGAGGCGGAGCCGGTGAGCAGGGCCGCCCCCGTCTTCGCGATCGCGATGACCAGGTTCGCGACGAAGGCGACGGCGACGGTGAGGCCGCTCTCGCTCTTGCCGCCGCCGCCGTCCTGCTGCAGCGGGATGGCGTCCTGCGCCTCGGACGGCAGCTCGGCCGTGGCGGGCGGCGTCGTCAGGCTCTCGGTCGCCGGCTCGCACTCCGCCGAGGCCGCCGGCGCCGCAGGTGATGCAGGGGTGGGCTGGGTGGCGGCAGGCGCGCCGTCGGTGTCAGCGGGCATGCCTTGGTCCTTAGCCCCGATGACCATGTTCTAACCCGACAATGCTGGATGTGTCGCACGGATCGCCGCGGCGGCCGTGGTGTCGCTCATGTGACCGGCCAGACGCCGCCGGCTCGGCACGGGAACGGGTCGCACGCTGTTAGCGTGCCCCGGTGGAAGTAACGGGCGGGCGGGGCCTGCGGGTCGACGCGGCGCGCAACTACGAACGGATCATCGCCGCGGCGGACCGGGCCTTCGAGGACGTCGGGCGGGCCGTGACGCTGGAGGAGGTGGCCCGGCGCGCCGGCGTGGGGGTCGCGACGGTCTACCGCCGGTTCCGCAACCGCGACCAGCTCCTGCGCGCCGTGTTCGACCACCTCGTCAGCACCGAGATCGTGCCCCGGTTGACCCGGGAGACCGACGACCCGTGGCACGACCTCGTCGGCGCGTTGGAGGCCACGGTGGCGGCGCTGGCCGGCCGGCAGGTCATCCTCGCCCTCGCCCGCGAGACCGACGCCTTCCACGTCGAGGGGGTGCACCGCTACCTGGAGTCAATGGAACGGCTGCTTGGCCGCGCCCGCGACGCCGGCGTGGTCCGCCCCGAGCTGGAGCGCCGGGACCTGTCCGCGGTCGTCGTGATGGCCCTGGCCACCGTGAACCCCGACGACCCGGCGGGCCTGGACCGCCGCCGCTACCTCGCGCTGCTCGTCGACGGGCTGCGCCCGGCCCCCGGCGAGCTGCCACCCCCGGCCCCCGACGGCCAGCAGACCTCCGCGGCGAGCTGACCGCAGGCGTCCCACGGTTCCGTGCACGGATACGGTGAACTCGGATCAGGCTGGCCGCAGCCACCTTCGGATGATCGAGGAGGGGCCGTAATCCGGATTCGTGGCGCAGTCGTGTGTGGGGTCGCGCTGGTTGCACTGGCCGGATGCACCTCGGGCGAAGCCGGGAAAGGCGCGCCAGCCGTGGGTGCACCTGTCACGGCGGGCCCGCTCGAGACGTTCCAGCGGCGGCCCGGGGTGGTCGCGTTCGTGGCCGCGTTCCGTACAGCGCTCCCCGATCTGGCCGACGGCCGATCCGACGAGGCCATCGCCTCGGACGTCACCCAGGTCTGCCTGGACGATCTGCGGGACCCGACGACGGGTCAGCCCGCGCCCGACGGGGAGGCAGCCGCGCTGCGGCGCATCCCGAGTAGGTTCGAGCGGAACGGAATCACGCCGGACACCGTCGCCGCCAGACTGATCCTTTCTCTGGCCAGGGGTACGGCATGTAGCCGGGTGCACGTCGTCGAGTAGACAGGTCGCACTGTGGTCGTGATCTGACGGCCTGCCCGCGCCGCCTGATCCGGACCGTCGAGCCGTATCCAGGTCGGGACCGGGAGGCGCCCTGCGGTACGCGATGTACGGTCTGCGGGCCCAGACCGTACAGAACGCACCGCCACCGGCGCGGTTCCGCGGATCCCCTTGATCACCAGGGGCGGTTGCGGGCCGCTCATAATTGCTGCGATGACAAACTCCAGCCATGCGGGCCGCCACCAACCCGTGACCGCCTCGGTGGGACGGAGCACCGCCGAGATCGAGGCCGCGCTGGACGCCGCCGCCGCGCTGCTTGCGGGCGCGGGGGCGCTGCTGGTGTGTGCGGGCGCCGGGATGGGCGTGGACTCGGGGTTGCCGGACTTCCGCGGCGACGCCGGCTTCTGGCGGGCCTACCCGCCGTACGAACGCCTCGGCCTGTCGTTCGTGGAGCTGGCCGACCCGGTCCACTTCCGCGACGATCCGACGCTGGCCTGGGGTTTCTACGGCCACCGCCTCGGCCTCTACCGGTCGAGGCGGCCGCACGAGGGCTTCGCCGTGCTGCGCCGGTGGGGCGCGCGGCTGCCCGGCGGAATGTACGTGTTCACGTCCAACGTCGACGGCCAGTTCCAGCGGGCCGGCATCGACGCGGTGGCGGAGGTCCACGGCTCCATCCACGTGCATCGAACTTAGTAACGACAGAAGATCGCCGTCCCGCCTCACCGCGGCCATGCACCGGGGCCTGATCTACCTTGCCACCAAGGGTGGCCGCATCCACCACCTGGACACCGCCGTCCGCGCCAACACGATCACGGCTCTCATGGCGCGCAACCTGGTCACACAGACCGTGGCGCGCGGGACGACGCTGTTCTATGTCCTGACCGACGCCGGATGGGCTGCCCTGGCGGCAGCGTACGGCGTCGAGGTGCGGCCGGAGCAGGATGCCCCCACCGTCACGGTGCCGCAGGCGAGCGACGTCACCAGCACCCCCGACCGTCCCGAGGCCCGGACGGTCCGTTTGTGGTGGAGCTGGGATCTTGATCCCCGCACGGCCGCGCCGTGGCTGTCTAGGAACGGCACGATCAACTGCCCGGTCGGGGCCCTGGTGGCCACCGCGGTAGGGCTCGACGCGACCGTGACCGGCACCGGCCGGACGAAGCGCCGGTGCGCCCTGCGGAACCTACCCGCCATCCTCCGTGGCCACGTCGATGCCGCCATCCGCGACCACGTGACCAATCCGGACACTCACCCCATGCGTGACCTCGCGATCGTCTCGTGATGGACGATTTCCCCCGCGCCTACGCCGATGGCGACCCGTGGGAGACGATCACCGGATCGTGGTGGGCTCAGGACGAGGTCATGAGAGGCCGGCATCCCCTGACCGGCGAGTGGCTAGCCGTGATCGATGTGGACCGGCCGTCCGGCCGTGACGGCGGGCTCGCCCTATGGCGGCATCCCGCGGACGACGACGGCGGTTGGCCGTTCTGGCAGTCCTGCCCGGCAATCCGGCTCAGCTAGCAACCACCCCGGAAATGCCGAGAGCCCCCACGTGGAGGGCTCTCTTCCTCGCGGGTGCAACCGCGGGGGCACTACCAAAACACCACCTCGAAGGATACCCGTGTCTCTTGGTCATCAGCTAGCCGCGTGGGATGTGTTCCCCGGCGAGCTCTCACCACAGGAACGTGTCGTTCTGCTCGCCCTGGCGGAGGATGCCCGGTCGGGCCGCGACGTCTGCAGCCCCGGACACCGGGTCCTGACGGCCCGGACCGGCCTGGGCCGCTCCCAGCTATCCGCCACCATCGCCCGTCTCGTCTCCCGCGGCCTGGTGCTCCTGGCGGAGCGGGCACGTCGAGGTAGGCACGCCGTCTACCGGCTACTGTTCGCCGAAAGAGAGCGTCCGGCGGACCGGACGCAGAACGCGCCGACTGGTACCGATCATGGTTCGGAAAGCGTCCGGCCTGCCGGGAGCCTCCCTGGTGGTTCTTCTCCCCGGAAAAACATCCTGTCGCGCGTCCGCGCTCCGAAGAGATCATCACCAACATCGAAGCTGCAGCCGTGGCAAGAGCCGTCGAACGCGCCGACGAACCGGCTCAAGCCGTCACCGCGGCCCGACCTGTCAGCCCTGCCTGAGCCGCCAGCGTGGGCCGTCGAGGTGGCCAGGGGGCAACTGGGACGGTTCGCGGGCCCGTCGGCCGTGCTGGCCGTGGCCCGCACGATCGCAGATGCGGCGTGAACCTCACCCCCACCCAACGCGCCGCGGTGCGAATCGCCATGGCGCATCGTCTCGCCGATGGCCTGCCCGTCACCCGCGAGCAGCTCGTCCGGAAACTGTTCGGCCCGCCGGTCATCGCCGTCGCCACCGTCCGGCCCGTCGAGGTCGCCACCCTGGCGCCGTCCCTGGCGGTGGTGTTCGTCGAGCCCCCACCCGTCACCCCTGACGTCACCCCCGACGGGGTCGACGTGCACCCCGATCAGGTCATCACCTTCACCGAGGCTGCCCGGATGACCGGACTATCCGTCGGGACCGTGCGCCGTTACTGCGCCCCCTCGTCGGGCAAGCTCCGCAGGTCGGGCACCGGGGTGAGCCTGGCGTCCATCGAGGCCATGGCAGCCTGACCGGTCGTAGTCCTGGTGGGCGTTGTTGCAGGTCAGCCGGCAAGTTGTGTAAACGACCCGTGCGGGTGTCACACGTCGGCGATCTCCTCCCGAAGCATGGCGGCAGCGTCCATAGCTGACGAGGATGCAGGCGAGTGGAGAACCTTAGCCGTGGCACTAAGGAGAATCTCATTGACTCGAGATGAGTTGATCTCTCCCGTATACACCAATAGGCCCTCCATAGTCGACTCCAAATCCACCCACGCTCCGGCCATAACCTGTACATCCAGCAGTGACGCAAGGTTATGGTATCTACGGCGCCTTTCCCTCGCCGGGGTAACCTCGATAGATCTTTGCAGCGCCTCAAGCGAATCAGACCACCGACCGAGGTCGGAATAGATCATTCCCTCATGCCAAAGAATTTCCTGATCATTGATCCACCAAAACCAGTAGGGCTCACTGTCGCGTACACCCTCCATGTACAGGCTTCGCGCCTTCGCGAAGCTGTCGAGCGCGCCACTTATATCGCCCCCCTGGGCCAGGGCGCGGGCCTCCCGCGTGCGGAACAATGCCTCTAGACGAGGGGTCAGCCTGTTGGTTTCGAGCACTTGCCGGGCGAGCGTGAGAGCCTCGGCAGGGCGGCCAAGGTGGGCCGCATGCATCGCCATATTTTGCGTGACGAGCAGCTCCATTGCATGATCTCCGGCCGCTCTGCTCATACGTAATGCCTGTCGGTTTACGTCTCTAGCGGCGTCATGTTTTGCAGCATCGTAGAGAAGCCACCCCGTTACCTCGGCCAACTCTGCCGCACTCGCTTGCAGATCTCGTTCAAGTCGCAGGGGAATCGAGGCCACTTCCATTTTCCGGCTCAGGTTCCCCAGCGCCTGCACCGCAAGCGCCGAGGACTGGTCTCCTCCAAAACTGAGATCCATCTCGACAAGATGCGCTATCCGATCCCGGACGAAGCCGAGATAGTCATCATCGACCGGCGCCTTTCGGTGCCCCTTCTCGCCCTGGCGTACGTCCTCCGGCATCAGTAAAACGGCGCGCTGCGGCACATCCTCGGAGTCAATCAGGCGGGAGAGCTCGTCTAAGGAAATGTCGAGGACTTCAGCAAGCCGTGGCCTCACCGCAGGTTGCGGTTCAGTGTCGCCGTTTTCCCACCTGAAGATCGTGGTGCGGTCGACTCCAACGGCATGCCCTAGTGCCTCCTGACTCAGGCCGCGGGCCTTACGCCGTTTCACTAGATCCTTACGCCGCGCCCTGGGTGCCATGGTTGCGTCCCTGTCTCCCTTGATCGCCTGCATCAATTATGCAGCAGTTCTGCAACCACCATGCAGTCGCCTAGGCAAGCTGCCCGGACCAGTGTGGTCGGAGACGTCCGGAGGCAACGTAGACGGAGGGGCAGACGACCGTGACCATGACCGAGCCCGAGAGTGGCGGCATGCCGGGGGTCGCGCCTCCATCCGCGAAACAGCCGGAAGTCCCGCCGGTCCTCCTGCCGGCCGAACCGACGTGAACCAGTCGATAACTTACGAAGCGGACATCACCGTTCCGTCGGTGCCATCGGCTGTAGCGTGCTCGCGTCACTTTGCGGCGAGCACGCTTACGCAATGGCGAATTACTGATGTCGTGGACGTCGCCGAGTTGGTGATCTCGGAACTCGTCACGAATGCAATCAATGCTGGCGACGCTGCCGAGTCGGCCGGCGAGAACATGGTTCGGGTCCGAATCGTCGTGGCAGCGGATCGCCTGTTCATCAGCGTCTGGGATCGAAACGCGGGCGTCCCTGCCGTACGGGAAGCAGAATCGGATGCCGAAGGCGGTAGAGGTCTCTTTCTCGTCGACTCCTTGAGTAAGCGATGGGGCCATCGGCCTTCGAGGCGAGGCGGAAAGATCGTATGGGCTGAACTGGCCGCGTCGGTTCCTCGGACCGCTAAGGACCTTCCGATCCGTATCCCCTCACCGATTCTGCGCGATCGGTACGTCTTCGATATCCGCGCAATCGACTCCGTACTGTTGAGGCGGACAGTTGACCGCCTCCATGCCCTGGCGTAGCGGATGCGCCGAATTCACTCGCAGCCAACACGTCGAGAGATCTTGACGGGGCATAGCTTGCCTGAGCCGATAGTCGTGCGCTCTTCCGATCTACCATCCCTGATGCTGCCCTACCAAGACGGGTTAATCATCGCTGGGCCCCCGGCCGTCCGGGGTCAATGTCAAGGGCGGTCTCGTCTCGATTTCATAGTCGTACCGGCCCACCGCTTGGCCGTCGCGGTGTATGTAGTCCAGATCGGCAAATCCGTCACGGCGGTCATGCACCGGCGTTGGGTGGCCAGCGAGCGGACCGCCCTGGCCCTGGTCATCTCTACCCATCTGCACCGAAGACGCACAGACGCGGGTCTCGTCGGAGACGTGGTTACCTCTGCTATACCGCCCGATATTCCCGAGGGGCTGACCGTCGTGCCCCACCCCGTTCAGCTCGTCGACGATAACGGACGAGCAGAGGAACAACGAATCTGGGAGGTGAGACGACCGACTCAACACGGAAGGGTGCAAGCGAGCCAATGGCAAACCTGAATCAAGGAACCAGACAGGAAAGGAATCGGACGGATGACATCTGCGCGTGAGCTGGTCGCCCCCGACCTGTTCAACCGTCTCGCTGAGAGGGTCATGAAGGACGAGGGCCACGACCGCGACCACTCCGAAAGGATCGTCGATCAGGCGTTGGTCTTCTTGAAGGCGTGCGCCGACAACCCCGGTGCCGCCCTCGGACCGTCGACCGCCGTCGACGCCGGATGGCACGCCTTCCTCCTCCACACCCGCGACTACGCCAGCTTCTGCGCCCGCGTCGCGGGCCGGTTCATCCACCACGAGCCCACCGACGGCGACAGCTCGCGCGCCGGTACCCTGCACCGGACCATCACCGCCGTACGCGCCACCGGGTACGAGGTGGACGAGAGCATGTGGGCTCTGGCGGCCGTAGCGGACTGCGCGGACGAAGGGAACTGCTCCGCCTCCGGCAAGGACGGGGACGAGAACAAGGACACTAGAATTCCCAAGTAGGAAGAAGGGCGACAGATGGTGACCACCGCATGGGAAGAGCTCCCGGCTCTGCTACGGGACGAGGTAGAACGCCACGTCGGCCCCGTCGCGAAGGCAACCCCTGTAAGGGTCGGAGGCAATAGCGACGTCGCAGCATTCCTTGACGTACCTGAAGGTCGGGTTTTCCTCAAGGGCGTCAAGGGGATATCGCGGCCCATGCGGTGGCTCCGCAACGAGGTCTCAGCCGGGACGCTCGCGGCGCCGCTGGCTCCGGCCGTCCTGTTCTCCGTGGAGCTGGACGACTGGTTGGCGGCCGGCTTCGAGTATGTGCCCGGCCGTCCCGCCGACCTCTCCCCCCGCTCGCCGGACCTAGAACTTGTCGGGTCGACTCTTGAGCGGATGAGCGTCATCACGGCCACGGGGCTCAAGGGCCTACACGAGCGGTGGACGGTCCGGGACTGGTGGAGCCGCCTGGCCACAGAAGCACCTGCCCACGTGGCGGACTGGGACGTCGACAGGATGGACCGATGGACCGCGCTTGCACCGGAAGCCGTGCAAGGCGACCGGCTCACCCATACCGATCTTCACGGTGACCAATTCGTACTCGGCGCAGACGGGCGGGTCCACGTCATCGACTGGGGATGGCCAGCAGCGGCAGCCGAATGGGTTGATACGGCTTTTATGGTGATCCGGCTTATCGAAGGCGGGCATACCCCAGCCCAGGCGGAAGAATGGGCCGGAACGCTGCGGACATGGTCCGGCATTGACGGCGAGGCGGTCACTGCCTTCGCGGCCTTCGTTGCTGGCCTGTGGACTTACCGCGCGGCCACAGACAACAATTCCGGCATGCACGGCCGTGCGAAGATAGCGCGAGAGTACGCCGCGTGGCGACTTCCGGTCGTGAACTCGACTTCGAAGACGGGCACGGTCGGACCTCCAAGGTGACACGGGTACGGGGTGGGGCCCGGATCCTATCCGGCAGGGTCGGACGATCCGTCGACCACGTCGACCGTGTAAACGACGAAAAGCCCCCACCCGACCGGCGAGGTCGGATGAGGGCAAGGTGGTGCGTCGTCGTCGAGGTTGAACCGCCACGGTGATCACTAGGCGTCACGGAGCTGTGAAAAAAAATGACTGGGCGATGGGTCACTAGGCGTAGTCGCTCAGAAGAAATCGGCCCACGGTGATGGCTGTCCGTATTTCAATTCGTCAACGCGACGATGCGAGCCCGTTTCCCCATCAACCCGACGGGAATCATTCGTCTACGTCCATGTGAGCCCCGGCGAGGACCTATGTCGTCGAGGTGCTGTCACCCCGACGTTCTGTCCCGGCACCGATCGCAGATGAGCGCGAACACGAGCAACGGACCGGCGCTTACGCCGACAACCCGATCCGTCGAGGTGCCGCAGCAGCAGCACCAGGGATCATCCGGCCAGCGGAGAACCGCCGGTCGGCAAGCCTCGCAGCACACCACATGCCCGACCCACAAAGCGCCGAACGCTGGTTGGGGCGCGCTGGGCTTCAGGTGGCGGCAGACAGCCGTCTCGCCATCACTGAAGGCGTAGACCAGTTCCAAGAGTTCACGGGCGGCAGTGTCGGGCAGGCTGCCCGCGTCGAGGGGTTCCGGGGCGCCTGCGGCGATGCCACCGGCAACGGCGTGCAAGTCGCGGATAGCCGCGTCACGCTGATCGTCGAACGCTCCGAATGCACTCATCGGGGCGCCACCATGCTAAGCACCTTGGCGCGCGTTTCGTCGTCCATCGCTGCGAGAGCGCGAGCCATGTTGTCCGGGTCGCCAACGGCACGTGCCGAACGGCAATTGATGTGATCCTCGCGGGTGACATGACCGAACACGCCCCACACGTCCGTGATCACAGGCTTGCCGCAGTGGTGGCACTCCATCGGATCGTTTGAAACCTGTTTCGCATCCCGTCCGGTGCTCCCGTCTTCAATCGCCCCGGCGTCACGATTCCATTTTCTCGCCATCCGCAGGCAATCGTTCTCGCCGGGCAGGTCAAGCCCCGGGAAAAGCTTCCGCCCGTTCTCCGTGGAGCCCAACTCAAAGACACGTGCGAGCGCCCGCGCATGGTTGGCACTGAGGTAAATCTTTCGAAGGTTCGTCGTGTTCGACATTCGACATTCCCGTCTTGTGATGGAAAAGGGCGGGGCGCTGTGCACGCCCCGCCCGTCAAGCCTTGCTAACCGCAGCCGTGCCTAGGAGGTCTTATTGACCAGGACTCGGAAAGCGTTGGCGTTGATCACGCCAGCCCCGACACGCGACCACGCGAACAGACCGCGCTGCCCGGTCGGACGCCGGTTCGACCCAAACAGATGCGGGACCGCCTCGATCTGCATTCCCGCACGCTGCGCCACGAGGTAGCCCTTGAAGTCGCCCACTGCCAGAATGGCACCGGCATTGGTGCCGGTCGGGAGGTCAGGCATATACTCATTTTCCGAAAATGCCCTAGAGAACAGCGTCGGGATGCCGCCCTGCGTCAGATCAACCGTGAAGTTGGGATCGGTCGTCCCGAGCTGCCGGATCGTGTTCTCCACGTCGGTCGAAGCCATAAAGGCACACCCGGGCGCCGCCCGGAAGCGCGCCGGCAACGCCTTCCACAGGGAGTAGACCGAGTTCGCTCCGAGAGTCCCCGCGGTGGGCACCACCAGGGGCGCCGGAGACGTACTCGCCACCAACTGCGCGATGAGCCCGTCAGGTTCGCCGCTGCCGTTCGTGCCGACCGTCAGCTTCTGAGCCAACAGCTCGTTGTAGCCCTCAGAGACCAGTTCGCCCATAGACCGAGCGAAATTCACCCAGTCCATTTCGACCTCGACGCTGAACGGGATGAACCCGTCCGCTCGACGGGCGATAATCTCAGGCTGGGCAATGGTCGGGCTGTTGTCGGTCGCTTCCGCCGCCTCGGCGTGGAACTGCCAGGACATGCCCGCGCTAGAAAGGCCGGTCCACCGGTCAGTGGTGATCGTCTCGACCCGGGCCAGATTGTAAATGCTGTTCGGCGAGCCCTGCGCCGTGAGAACGATGGTCGGGTCGATGATCCCGGGGACCGCATAGCCGCCGGTGCCAGGACCCCCAATGGCCAGCGCGCGAACCTCGCGGATAGCCGCCGCCTCCGCGGCAGTGAAAGCCGGGGCTGCGGGGTCAGCGGCAGCCCGCATGAACGCGGAGAGATACTCCGGCCGGGAACTCGCCAGAATGTGGCGGCCCAGACGATCACCGTCGATGTCGTCCGTACGGGACTCCACGAGGCGCTCGACGTGCCCGCGGGCGTCGCCGTCGAGGTGGCGAGCGTCGCGGCTGTCGAGAACTCGCAGCACCCCATCGCGGACGGTCTGACGGGAAGCGTGACGGAGGTCGATGTCGTTCAGGCTGTCAGTGGTGCCCATCTTGATAACTCCGGGGTGTGCGGCGCGGCTACGGGTCAGGTTTTCGGAACGCTCAAAGGAACTCAGCTCTCTGTCCCGAAAATCAAGTTCGGCGTCGAGGGCTTCCCATACCTGCTGCTGCCGCTCGTCGAGTGCCTGGTCCGTGGCCTCATCGTGGAGCGCCTGCATTGCCTCGGAGATTTCGCCGATGCGATTTCGTGTCTCCAAAGCCGTGCGGCTTGGAATGTATGACATGGATGACCCATCGTCGTGGCGGTATGGCGCGCGAATGCGCCAAAGGGAAAACCGCACGAACGGCAGCGAACCGATGTGGAGCCCGTCCGAAATTCAAGGAATTCCGAGGGAGAGCATCGGGGGCCGGAAGGTTCGACGGGGTGTTACGGGGGTGGTGCGATACGGCCGGCACGAACTCACACGATGATCAGTCGCGCGAGGGGTGGAAGGCCATGTGCCGCCAGTCAGGCGGCAGGGTTGTTGCGTGCTGTCCAGCGGCGCCGATTCTGCAAGCGGCGATCGTTCGCCACGATCTCCCAGTGGGTGCGCTGGACAGCATCCGGGCCGTAGTCGTCCGCATCGTCGCTGACGTGGCCACGAGCTCGGATGTTCAGGTTCCCCATCCGTCCGGGGACGGCAGGGAGGTTCGTGATGCGGCGTGGCCCTGCGGGCTCACCACCGGCCGCAGCCGCAGACCTGGGCACCGGCTGCGGCGGACGCCAGGGGGACGACCGCGGCCCCCAATGGGTGTTCAGCCACTCCCGGGCCTGCGCGTGCCGCAGGGCTGCGGCGGGCGTTGGCGCGGCGAGTCCGAGCCGGGCGCGCTGTTCGGCGAGCTCGTCGCCCTGGCCGTCGTCATCCTCGGGCACGTGCACCCCCGTAAAACGATCAGAGTTGGACGCGGCGCCGGTAGGGTCGCTCGGCGGCCCGCAAGACAGCGGCCGAGAAGCATCCGGCGGCGCGCAGACGTCCAAGGGCATCATCTACATAGGGCGGTTCGGCGAAGGCCGGAGAATCCAGCTCAGGGCCCGCATCGGGGGTAGGGTTGTCGGTCATCACGCGGCTCGCCCCTGGCCGGTATCCGAATTCCCCGGAACGACCGTGAGCCGAGCTCGACGTGCTGCTAGCCGACGCTCGCGACCGACCTTCAAACTGTGGGCGTACCGGCATCCTGCGCTACAGAACTCTCGCGGCCTTCCACTAGGGGCAGTGATGTCGACGGTCTCCCCGCAGTGGCGGCACGGGCGCGTCAGCGCACCATCTGCGCTCGGAGGTTCGGGCATGGCCAGGTCCTTTCGTCGAGGTGTGGGGCATGGCGAATAGACCCGCCGGCCGGTGATCGCCGCGGGCTACGGATTGCGGGTGTGGGGATGGGGAAGGGGAAGGGGAAGGGGAAGGTTCCCGAAACTTTCGCTCTTACCTTAGATAACATGCCGCGCCGCCAATTTCGCGGCACGCAGCGATCACAACGTCTACACAAAAGTTCTGCGAAGGTCTCGCCTCTACTTTAATTATCTCCTAAGCCCATCAGGTGAACACATCCCCGATCTTGAATCGAGTACAGTCACGCAACAGACGCTCGCGGACACCTTCGGGGTATCACAGTTCACGATCTCCGAAGACCTCAAGGTTATAGGGACCTATAACCCGCCGAAGGGCAAGGGCAGGAAGGGCGGACGCCCGCGCGGACACGGGTCGGACGGCAAGAGCTCCGACGCGAGCAAGGCCATTCCCGTACCCCTGGATACGCCTACAGCCGGCGAACTCGACTTCCCGGTCTATACCGGGGCTGGGTGGCGAGGAAAAGGCGCCCAGATTGGAAGTGGGGGCGCCTCGGATCGGACCGATGCCCGAGCTACCCCGCTGTCGGTTCACCGACAGCGGGGAGCCCTGCCGGTTCCCTGCCGCTCCGGGCGGGAGACACTAGTGAGACACGGTCGGCTAGTGGAACGGGGGATGAATGATGGGAACCGATGATCGGCCAGACGATGATGGTCCGGCGCCTAGCCCGAACCCTGACACCGGCGACACGGACCCGCCGGCACCCGACGACGAGGGCGAGCCCGGTCCAGGCAATGAAGGCGAGCCGCCAGACGAGGAATCGCCCGGCCGGCGGGGCGGACGGAGCACACTGGAACTGCTGACGGTTGGACTGACGGCCATCGCGTTCATCGTCGGATCAGTCTTCTCGTACCTTTCGGTGGTTGCATCGAAGGATTCTGTCGTAGTCGCGCGAGAGGCTCTGGACGACTCCCGTCAAGCCGAAGACGCGGACACTCTAAAAGACTTGTCGCGGATCAGCTTTGATGTTCACCTGCAAGAAGGGCGTGAGGTTCTTGACGTCAGGAACCGATCATCGAGACCGTTTGGGCTCTACGAGATGTCCTACGTCTACAGTGACCCCCGATCTGGACTTCGTATGATGAATGCACACCTTGAAGGCATCCCTTCCGTATTGGCCCCCTGTAACGATGTGACCCTTTCCGCGGACGCCGAGTCCGGATTCTGGGTGGTTGAGAAGAGTCGAAAGTTTTCGGCTAGATTGCTAGAGGGGGTCGACTTTGCGGAGAGCGGAAGCTATGCGATAGGTGAATTCGGAGCGCAGCCGGTGAAGCGGATCTTCATCGGAATCCAGCCAAAAAATATTGATACGACGATCGTGGAATTCAGGCTCGATAGGAAAGCCGAGATCGAGAACTGCTAGCCGCCGTCGTACGGACGAGAGTAGCTGATAGCGGGAGTTCTGAAAATCAGCAACGGCACGACGAACGAGCGCAGGCCAGATCACCTCATGGCCGGAGTGAGTGAGGAGTCCACGGCGAACCCCGAAGCGTTCATCAGCTTCGGGCAGGGTGAGCAGTGGCCGCGAGCTGCGGACGCTGCGACCTCGGGAACGTAACCACAGATCTGACCGGCTCCCCGGGCGGGAGCCTCTGACGACTTCGTAGGCGCTTCTGTGACCGCGTAGGCGCCATCGCCGTAGCGGGTCGGGTGGTTGGGTTACAGACCCGAACGGAAGCCCTCCGGATGGCCTCCGGACTTCCTTCGCCATGAACGACGAAGGGCGGCCCCCGATGGGACCGCCCGACTCGTACCTACCTCTGTCGCCCCCGCCTCCGGCCGATTGGGGGCTCTTCGTGCCGGCCGGTGCCGAGTCCGGCCGGTGTCGTTGTCGGGTGCAGCGCCTACCGGCCGATTGCTGCCCCCTTCCCCCACCTCGCTCGCTCGCCGTGGCTCGCTTGCCGCTGTGGCTCGCTTCGCTCCGCCTACGCTCCCGTTCGCTCGCCTGTGGGCTCGCTCTTATATAGGGAACAACTGCGTTCCTCGTGTTCTCGGTTGACTACGCTGCGCTAATCCATCTCTGTACGGTGGACGGGGGCACGCCCATCAACTTCCCGATGGTCTTGGCCGGGTATCCCTCGTCCCGGTGCAGCCGCCGCGCCTCCTCCCGGTCGTTCTCGCAGTACAGCCGCGTCCGCGGCTTGCGGGCGAGCTTCGGAGCTACCTCCGCGGGCGGGTCGGTCAGGAGCCCGCGAGCCTTCATCCACGCCACCCGACGTTCAGCCTCCGGCCGGCACTCGTCGTGGAGCCACACCCCGCGGGCGGTCGGCGCCAAGCGGACGCGCTTGCTCGCCGGATCGTCACAGACGACACAGCGAGGGTCGGACAGCGGTACCGGTTCGTCGTCGCCGATCGGGTCGAAAAGCTGCTCACGGCTGGACTGGTACCGACTGCGCCGCTTCCACGATCGCAGAATCTCGCCGGTGTCGATGTCCACCACGCCCACCTCAACGCCCGTGAGACTCACGATCCGAAGTCGCGGACACTGTTTCGGGCTCACTCGTCACCGCCCCGGCAGGACCCTCGCCCGCGACTCACGCCGCCATCTCCTCGACATCAGCGGACGTGCGCGCGGCGATGGACACCAGGACATCGGCGGTCGAGCCAACCGCCGCGGCAAGCGCATCCACAATTTCAGCGTGGGTCGCCCGCGAGGGGATCGGCGCCTTGTCAATCATCGCCGCAATCCAGGCCGCATCGGATTCATAGGAAGGCAAAAGAATAGCCCCGTCATCAACAAGCAGAAGAACGACACGGGAACAAAACGTCGCATGACGAACGCTCCCACTATTGCCACCGAATCAATGCGGTGCGCCGTCGTTTTCTCGCCTGGACGGTAAGGCCGTCTCTTGATCCTAGCATGTCCCCGACGTGGCGATGGTCCGCCCCGGTCGTGTCACTCCTGATGTAGCCATCGGACGTCGAGCCGGTCACGGTATGGCGCCCGATCCTTCGGCGAGATACGCCGTAGATCCGAGGTGTTGGGGTCCGGGTACGCGGCGACGGTGTCCAGGATGGCAGACAGGACCCGCCTTCGGGCTTTGAGATCATCACTACCCCATGCGCGCACCGCGTCAGCGGGGTCGAGCTGCACTGTTGCCCTTGTCCCTGCTTCGATCTGCTGATCGATATCTGTGATGCGCGACTCAAGCTGTCTGGTAATCACCGTATGTGTACGCGGCGAGATCTCTCCGGCTTCTAGCTGTGTATCTGCTCCGTCAAGATCCGCCAAAACGGTGAGGCGCTCTCTGCGCAAGTCTTCCACTGCCGACGCACTATCGGACCGTGTCCAGGGGTGCCGCGCAAGGTATGCCGAGACAAGGTCCTCTAGAAGGGCTTCGAGTGGCGTAGCGGAAAAGGAGAACCAGAGATCACAGTCACTGTAGTCGCTCCCCCGGCCAGCCTTGTGACGCCAGGACGAAAATTCGTCCTGCTCCCCACGCCGTGTAGTTCCACGGATGAACTTCCCGGCGCATTTGTGACAAGATATGAACCCTGCCCACAGGTGGCGCACCCGGGTTCCCGTCGAGCGGTGACGCCCCGAAATGACGTCCAACGCTTTTACAGTCTTCCCCCATTCGTCGACGGTTAGGATAGGATCCATATTGGTCATCATCCGGCCGTCCGTCACCCACGCCCTAGTTGTTCCCCCCGTGGCGAATAGGCCGGCGATACGCGGATGCCGAAGATAGCCCCGTAGCGTCGTCGGAACGATCGGCTTACCCTCGTTAGTGGTAATACCCTTGGCATGCAGGTCTCGACAGATCGCGTTGACCGCGGTCCCCTTACGGACCTCCTCGGCGATGCGGCGGAGCTCCTGAGCCTCTTCCGGTACCACAAGCCAGCGAATCGACCATTTTGACCCGTTCCGACGGTACTCGGATCGCCATCCGAAGCCGACGGGGCCTCCCATATATTCGGCTCTTTCCTCCTTGCGGCGTCTCGCGGCACGTACGTTCTCTGACTTGAGATCGGAATCCCCGGTCGATTGCGCTACCGCGCTCCGCCAGTTGCCACAGTCCGCCGACCTGGTGAAGTCGTAGACGGTGCTCGTCTTCCCGTCGGTTGAGATCAGGCGGGCACCGGCTGCCTTCATGGCTTTCTCAAAGAGGTCACCCACGCCGACGTCCCGCGTGATGCGAGACTCCCGCCAGACCAGCACCGTGCGCACCTTGCCCGCGCGGATCGCGACCATGAGGGCATCGAACCCGGGCCGCTGGACACCCTCACGCCACGCCGACGCCCCGTTGTCCACGAAGCGCTCGACGATGGTCAACTCATGGGCTGCGGCGTAGGTGTCCGTGATCGTGATCTGTTCGTCGATCCGCTCGCCGTCGACGTTGAGCTGACTCATCCGGGCATAGGTTGCGCTCTGTGACGGATCTGGGTATGGCGTGCTCATAGCGTCATAGGTTACTATGGCTGGCATGTCCACCACCTGCAGTGCGCCGGCCCGTGCGGCGGGGAGATCTGGCCGGCCGACGGCGTCGAGGTGAACGTCGATCCGGAGACGATGCGCGCGGGCGAGCCGCTGCCCCGCTGCCCGTCGTGCGGCGACCTGGCCCGGCCGAACATCCTCATGTTCGGCGACGGATCCTGGGTGAGCGAGCGGACCGACGCCGCGCTGCGCTCCTGTGAGTCCTGGCTGGACGAGGTGACCGCGCCGGGCGCCGACGGCCCGCTGGTGGTCGTCGAGATCGGCGCGGGCACCGCCGTGCCGATCGTGCGCCGCACCGCCGAGTCCCTCGCCGACCACCTGATCCGCATCAATCCCGCCCAGCCCGAGATCCGCCCCGGCACCGGCGTGCCCCTCCCCCTCGGCGCCCTGCCGGCCCTGACCGCCCTCGCCACCCGGCTGCCCTGAGCCGGCGCGGCGAGTCCGTCGGCAACCCCGAGGTGACCGGCACCGTCTTCGCGACGACGATGGGCAGGGGCGCCCGACACGACGGACGACCTCCTCGGCGGCGGGCGCCGGGCAGCGATCGGGAGGGTCAACAGTCGAGGTAGGCGATGTCAGCCAGGCCGAAGATCGGCGTGATCGGCGGCGGCGCGTCCGCCGTCTGCCTTCTCGACGCGCTGGCACAGCGGCAGGACCTTCCCCCCGGACACCTGACGATCTTCGACGGCGGGCGGCACCTGTGGCGGGGCCGCCCCTATCAGCCGGACCTGGACGCGATGCGGGTCAACGCGATACCGCGGGACATGTCGGTACGGGCGGGCGACGACGGCCATCTCGCCGACTGGCTCGCCGCCCGCAGGCTCGTCGTCGGCACCGGGACGTCCTTCCTCGATCCCGTCTCCGGCGCGCCGTTCATCCCGCGGGCGATGTTCGGCGACTACCTGGAGCAGGCCGCCCGGGTCGCACTGGTGACGTTGGCCGCGCGTGGCTGGCGCGTCGACCTGCACCGGCGGATGGTGCACCGCGCCGTGCCGACCCGTCACGGGCTGGCCCTGCGCACGGCGGACGGCGAGGAGCACGAGGTCGACTACGCGGTCCTCGCCACCGGCGCGGGCACACCCGCCGACCCGTACGGGCTGGCCGGTTCCGCCGGGTTCGTGCGCGATCCCTACCCGGTCGCCGAGAGGCTGGCCGCGATCCGCCGGGACGACGACCTGGCCGTGATCGGCAGCGGGCTGACCGCAGTCGACGTGGCCCTCGCCCTGGCAGCCCGCGGACACACCGGCAGGATCCGGCTGCATTCCCGCCAGGCGGTCCTGCCCGCCGTGCGCCAGCGGCCCGCCTGCTTCATCCCGCGCCACGTCACCGCGGCGCGGTTCCGGGCGATGGCCGCCTGGGATGGATCACTTCCTCTGGCCGACCTGATCGCCATGATCGGCGACGAGCTCGCGGCGGCGGGCGAGAGCCTCGACACCGTGCGGACGGAGATCGACGCCGCGCGCCGGGAGGATCCCACGCACCGGCTGCTCCGGCAGCTCGACGCGGTCAACGCCCCCGATGGCCCGCTGCGCATCCTGCAGCAGATCATGCCGGACGTCGGGCCCGACGTCTGGCCGCTGCTGCCCGAGCACGACAAGGACCGCCTGCTGGCCACGCACCACCGCGCCTTCATGAGCCTGTGCTGTCCGATGCCGCCCGCCAGCGCCGTCGCGCTGCTGGGCCTGCTGGAGTCCGGGCAGCTCGAGCTGATCGGCGGACTCGAACGGATCGAGCGGGCTGAGCGGGCCGAGCCGGGCGGCTGCGGCTTCGTGGCGAGCTCCGTCCACGGCGAGCACCGGGCGGACGTCATCGTCAACGCCGTCAACGGCCGCCTCGGCGGCGCCACCGACCTCACCGCGCCCATGCTGGCGTCGCTGGTGGACGCCGGCCTGGCCGAACCACATCCGCACGGTGGGTTTCACCTCGAACGCGCCACCAGCAGGCTGACGGTGGGCGCCCGCCCGAACCGGCGGCTGTACGCACTCGGCGACCTCGCGATGGGCAGCCTCTTCTTCACCTTCGGCATCCAGTCCCTGGTGGACCGCGCCGTCGACATCGTCACCTCGATCCGGGGGGACATCGCGCACAGGGCACTCCAAACCCCCCGCCGCGCCGGGCGCGACGTCCTGCAACCGATCTGAGCCGCGGATCTCCTCGGGTGATCTGCTCGGCGCCGGCGGTCGACCGTTCGTCACCCGGACGCCGGTGGCAGCGCTCCGTCTTTCATCCTGTCCACCACCTGGCTCCGCATGCTCTGGAGGTCCCGGGGGGAAGGTATGTCGACGGACCGCATGTCATGCGGCGAGAATCGACGGAGAAAGACGCGGATCCACGCCAGTTCGGCAGCATCGCGCCGGCCCCAGTTCGCCGCGACGGCAGCACAGGCCAGTCTGAATGCGTCCGGGCGCGGCGCCGAGTGCTGTGCGAGGTAGTTCAGCGCCAGGTCGATCACGGATGAATGCGGATCGGATCTACGGGCCGCATCTTTTTCCAACTGCGCGAGCACCGCGTCGACGGCACGGCCATCGCCGACCGCCACAAGCGCCTTCAGCGCCGCTTCGCGTGTCGCCAGATCCCGCCCGCCCAAGCACTCGATTATTCGATCAGTGCACGAAGCATCACCTCGTAGCGCGAGTATCGTCAGCCCGACCAGCCTCATCCGACGGTCGCCGCCCGCTATCAGGCCGGAGACCGTCGTCAGCTCCTCTCTGCCCAGCCGCTCCCGACCGTACAACAGGGTGGAAAGACACCGGAATCTGGAATACGATCCCCGGACCTTCGGAAGTAGGCGCACCATCGCGGCCTCCACGTCCGCGCCCCGCAGTACCAGCAGTCGCGCGGCGGCCGAAGCGAGGTCGCCATGGCGAACTTCCATGATCTCAAGCAGAAGGTCGCTCGACGTTTCCAGGCAGTGCGACTCCGCCATCACATCGAGAATCACAACTCTACGACTGTCCGACGCTTCACGTGCCAGCCATTCGCCCAGAAGCTCACACGCTCCAGGCTCCCCCGTCGCCGCAACGTCACCTACTTCCTTGAACAGTCACTCGAGCTGCGCGTTCACGAGTCGCCCCGGATAGCGCCGCCTAAGTTCCTGGATCGATGTCACCCCATCATCGTCGACCATAAGGTGTACCCTCTGCAACAGCGCGACACACACGCTCCAGGATTGAGCCTGGAGATCTCCGAAGACTCCGGAACTTGTCCAGACGAAGCTCGCGACCAATCTGAGCCACAGACCTCCCGGAGGATCTGTCCAGCGCCGGCATCAACAGTCCGCCACCTCGCAGAGGACCGGCAGGATCTCAGCCGGCGCGAGCGGCCCCCAGGGCAAGCCGCCGGATCTCCTCGACCACCTCGCTGGACGGAGGTGGCAGGTGATCCGGGCTTTCCAGAGGCACCTGGGGCAGGTACCAGGCGATGACACGGTGCGATCCTCGCCTTCCGGTCCAGTCCCCGCATAGCGAAACGGCCGAGGCTGGGATCGTAGAGCCGGACGCCCATCAGGGTGAGGCCCGACAGGGTGTCACGGGAACGCTGCTTTGCACCGAGCCAGCCGTAACGCGAGTAGGCCGAGCTTGGAAAGTACGGGCTGCCGAACTCGGTGGACTCCGCGTAGCTCGCCGGCGAGCCGACCGAGGTCGTGTCGTCGACGGTGGCGACCACATCGCCGTGCAGGTTCGCCAACTGCAGCGTGACCGCGCCGCCGTCGGTCTGGAAGGCGGCCAGGTCACCACCGATGCCGGTGATGTTCCGGGTCCAGAAGGAACCGACCCCGATCCACGCGGGACTGTCCCCCGACCCCGACGTGTAGTGGTTCACCGTCGTCGTCGACCCGTCCGACCACGACCGAACCCGCCGCGCCGGATCCAACGCATACGACCGCGTCGACGAACCGACGGTCTCGCTGGCGACCAGGTCGTTCACGTAGTAGCCGAGACTCGCCGACGACCCGGACGGCGGATACGGGTCCGTCGTCGTCCGACCGAACAGATCATAGGCGTACCCACTGTTCGTGAGTCGATCAGCCTGATCATAGCCGAAAGAATAACCAGTCGCCAATGTTGACGTCGAGCAGGTGCCCGCATCACTACCCTCACCATCCGGATAGCTCGTCAACGACAGTCGGTTCGAATCCGCGTCGTAGGCATACACCTGGGTCGTGCACGATGCTGGCCCACCATAACGCACCGTGTCCGCCACCGACGTCAACCTGCCCGACGGGTCGTAACCCAAGGTCTTCACCGACGCCGGCGTCGACTCGGACCGGATCCGCCCATAGACCGAGTTCGCTTCGGAAAACGCCAGCCACGTGCTGCCGTCCTTCGCGTAGGACAGCGCCGTCGGCTCCCCGTTGTCGTCGCAACGGGGAGTGTCCGACTGCCGCCCACGGCGACCGGCCGGGCGGTCAACGGCACGGCGTGCCGAGACGGCGACGGACTCCGGCGGGCCGAGGAGGGCCGGACGGTGGTGCTGCCACGGCGACCTGAGCCGCCTGCGGTCGAGCGGGACGCCGGCGGCCTGCCGGAGGCGGGTTTCACACCGCGCTGACGACGGCAGGCACCGAGCTGCCCGCCCGATGCGGCGCAGGTTGCGGCGCCCTGGTTGCGGCGCCCTGGTTGCGGTGCGCTGTGTACGGCTCCGAGGAGCAGGACCGTGCGGAACGCACCGCAACTGCGGGCCACCGGTGTCAGGCCCCGATCACGGGCCGGCGGGGCCAGGGGCCAGCGGGCCCGGGCGACCAGCGACCGGCGACCGGCCTCAGGCGTCAGGCGTCAGGCGACGGGGCGCAGGGTGTTGCGGTCGGTGTGGGCGACCGGGCCGCTGGCCACCCGCGCGTGGGCGATCGTGGTGGTCTCGTCGTAGGCGAAGCTGCCGTCGGGGTTGACGGTGATGGTCACCTCGTACAAGGTCGTGTTCGCCGCGCGAGCCAGGTACGGGTTGGACAGGATGCCGTACGTGGTGGAGCCGAGCTCCGCGCGCAGGGTGAAGCTGGTCGCGTCGGGCGCGACGACGCCGCCGGCGATCAGGGTCTGGCCGCGGGGCACCAGGAAGCTGCGCATGACGTGGCCGAGTTCGGCGTCCCACAGCCAGTAGCCCAGCTCGGTGTGGAACGGGGCCTCCTCGCCGAACCGCCAGGCGGCCATCTTGTAGTCCAGGCCGTAGAGCTGCTGCGAGCCGTTGGCCACCGGGCCGAACGGCTTCAGGGTGACCCGCTCACGGTAGGGGGTAGTGATCATCGAACCTTCGACGTTGCCGAAGGCGACGTCGACTCCCTGGTCGCCTTCCCACTCGCCGGCCAGGGCCGCCAGCGGCCCCCACTCCGGACCAACCTTCTCCGTCAACGCCGAACCCTCCTAGACTGAAAACACTGCGAAACCGGCACAAATCCACCGGAACATCCAGACACTACGTGGCGAGCCCCCGAACCTCGCCGGCCCTGACCCACCCGGGCCCCCGCCGCCGTCAACCGCCGTCGAGACCTCGGCTTTCTTGCCCTTTCGGGGGGGCATTTCGGGCGTGAAGCCCCCCCGAAGGGCAAGGAAGTGCCCGGGCCCCGCCGCCGTCCGGCTGGGCGGCGGCGGGGGCCGGTGTCGGTGTCGGTCAGGTCTGCGAGCCGTCGGGGGTGCGGGGGGCCGCGGCGGCCTCGTGCTCGTAGGTCTGCCAGCGGGCGCTGATGTCGTCCTGGGCGAGCTCCGCCAGCTCGGCGGCCGCGTCGGGGGCGACCGCGCCGAGCCGGGTGAACCGGGACTCGGTGGCGGCGAACTCGGCGAAGGTCATCGACGGCTTGCGCGAGTCCAGGCTGAACGCCTGCTCGGCACGCGGGTCGACCCGGTACAGCGGCCAGTAGCCCGACTTCACCGCCGCCTTCTGGTGCGACAGGCCCTCGGTCATGTCGATGCCGTGGGCGATGCAGTGGCTGTAGGCGACGATGAGCGACGGGCCGGGCCAGCTCGCCGCCTCGTTGAACGCCCGCACCGTGTGCTGGTCGTTGGCACCGAGGGCGACCTGCGCGACGTAGACGTCGCCGTAGGCGGCGGCGATGAGCCCGAGGTCCTTCTTGCGGGTCCGCTTGCCGCCGCCGGCGAACTTCGCGACCGCCCCGCGCGGCGTCGACTTCGACGCCTGCCCGCCGGTGTTGGAGTACACCTCGGTGTCGAGGACGAGCACGTTGACGTTGCGGCCGGAGGCCAGCACGTGGTCGAGGCCGCCGAAGCCGATGTCGTAGGCCCACCCGTCGCCGCCGACGATCCACACGCTCTTGTCGACGAGGTTGTCGACGAGCGGGTCGAGGCGGGCGTCGTGCTTGGTGCCGGCGAGGCGCCGGCGCAGCTCGGCGACCCTGGCTC
Organism: Frankia sp. AiPs1; assembly: GCF_023716945.1. Classification (GTDB taxonomy): domain Bacteria; phylum Actinomycetota; class Actinomycetes; order Frankiales; family Frankiaceae; genus Frankia. The sequence continues at coordinate 29,214 of NZ_JAMQQF010000013.1, forward strand.
GCTGGGCGAGGATGCCGGCCTCGGTCGTCTGGTCGGCGTCGAGGAGCTCCTTGACGAGCGCGTCGCCGACGATCGGTGCGGCGGCGGCCAGCAGCCGGCGGGCCTCCCGCGCGTGGCTGTCGAGCCCCAGGCGCATGCCCAGGCCGAATTCGGCGTTGTCCTCGAACAGCGAGTTCGACCACGCCGGGCCGCGGCCGTCGGGATCCGTCGTCCACGGCGTCGTCGGCAGGTTCCCGCCGAAGATCGACGAGCAGCCGGTGGCGTTCGCGATGAGGGTGCGGTCGCCGAACAGCTGGGTGAGCAGTTTCAGGTAGGGCGACTCGCCGCAGCCGGAGCAGGCGCCGGAGAACTCGAACAGCGGCTGGCGCAGCTGCGAGCCGCGGACGTTCTCCGCGGAGATGCGCGTCGGGTCGATCGGCGGCAGCGTCTCGTAGAACGCCCAGCCGGCGCGCTCCTCGGCGAGGCGCGGCGCGGCGGCGACCATGTCGAGGGCCTTGTGCTCGGTGTTCTGCCGGTCGGTCGCCGGGCACACCTTGACGCACAGGGTGCAGCCGGTGCAGTCGTCCGGCGCCACCTGGATGCTCACCCGCAGCCCGGCGAGGTCCTTGTCCTTGGGCTGACGCGACTTGAACGTCGCCGGGGCGTCGGCGAGCAGCGCCGGGTCGAAGGCGGCCATCCGGATCGCGGCATGCGGGCAGACGATCGTGCACTTGCCGCAGTTGATGCAGAGCTCGGCGTCCCAGACGGGCAGCTCGTGGGCGATGGCGCGCTTCTCGTAGCGGGCCGTGCCGACCGGGAAGGTGCCGTCGACCGGCAGCGCGCTGACCGGCAGCAGGTTTCCCTCGCCGGCCATGATCCGGGCCGTGACCTCCTTGACGAACACCGGCGCGTCGCCGGACAGCCGCCGGGTCGTGCGCTCCCCCGCCGTCCGGCCGGTCAGGTCGACCTGGGCCAGCGCGCCGAGGGAGGCGTCGACGGCGGCGAAGTTGCGCTGCAGCACCGCCTCGCCGCGCTTGCCCTGGGCGATGCGGATGGCGTTCTTGACCGCCGCGACCGCCGTGTCGGTCGCCAGCAGGCCGGACAGGGTCAGGAAGCAGGTCTGCAACACGGGGCTGACGATCCCGGGCAGGCCGGCGTCGCGGGCCACCCGGTCGGCGTCGACGACGAACAGCCGCGCGTCGCGGTCGAGCAGGTGGCGCTGGGCGTTGGCCGGCAGGTGCGCCCAGACCTCCTCCGCCGGGTACGGGCTGTTGATCAGCACGGTGGCACCGGTGGCGGCGACGGCGAGGACGTCGACCCGTTCGAGCAGCGAGAACTGGTGGCAGCCGACGTACTGGGCGTCGTCGATGAGCCAGGGGGCGTCGACCGGGCGCGGCGACAGGCGCAGATGCGACACCGTCATCGAGCCCGACTTCTTGGAGTCGAACACGAAGTACGCCTGCGCGTGCAGCGGGGTGTGGTCGGCGGCGATCGCGGCGGTGGCGCGGGTGGCGCCGACGGTGCCGTCGCTGCCGAGCCCGTAGAACACCGCGCGCCGCACGTCGTCGGGCTCCGGGTGGCCGTGGTCGTCGACGTCGAGGGAGAGGTTCGTGAGGTCGTCGTGGATGCCGACGGTGACCTCGCGGCGGGGCTGTGGGCGGGCCAGCTCGTCGAACACGGCCGCCGCCATCGCCGGGGTGAACTCCTTCGACGCCAGCCCGTAGCGGGCGCCGATGACCCGCGGCATGCTCTCGGGCCGCTCGGCGAGGGCGGCGAGCACGTCCAGGCGCAGCGGCTCACCGAGCGCGCCCGGCTCCTTCGTCCGGTCGAGGACCGCGATCGAGCGGACCGTCGCCGGCAGGCTGGCGAGGAACGCCGCGCCGTCGAAGGGCCGGTAGAGCCGGACCTGGACGAAGCCGACCCGCTCGCCGCGGGCGACCAGCCGGATGACGGCGTCACGCACCGCCGAGCGGCCCGAACCCATGACGACGACGACCCGCTCGGCCTCGGGATGACCCTCGTACTCGAAGATCCGGTACGCCCGCCCGGTGGCGGCGGACACCCGGTCCATCGCCCGCTGCACGATTCCGGGGACGGCGGTGTAGTAGGCGTTGGCCGCCTCCCGGGCCTGGAAGAAGGTGTCGGGGTCCTGGGTGGTGCCGCGGATCACCGGGCTGTCCGGGGACAGCGCGCGCAGCCGGTGCGCCTCGATGCGCTCGGCGGACAGCAGCCCGGCGAGCGTGGCGTCGTCGATCTCGGTGACCTCGTTGAGCTCGTGCGAGGTCCGGAAGCCGTCGAAGAAGTGCAGGAACGGAATGCGGGATTCCAACGTGGCCGCGTGCGCGACCGCGGCCAGGTCATGGGCCTCCTGGGGGGACGAGGAGGCGAGCATGGCGAAGCCGGTCGAGCGCGCGGCCATCACGTCACTGTGATCACCGAAGATGGACAGCGCGTGCGTGGCGATGGTACGGGCGGCGACGTGGAGGACCATCGGCGTCAGTTCGCCGGCGATCTTGAACATGTTGGGCAGCATCAGCAGCAGGCCCTGGGAGGCCGTGAACGTGGTCGACAGGGCGCCGGCCTGCAACGCCCCGTGCACGGCACCGGCGGCGCCGCCCTCGCTCTGCAACTGGACCACCTCGGGGACCGCACCCCAGATGTTCGCCCGGCCCTTCGTCGCCCAGGCGTCGGCGAGCTCTCCCATTCCCGACGCCGGGGTGATCGGGTAGATGGCGATCACCTCACTTGCCCGGTAGGCCACCGAGGTGGCGGCCTCGTTACCATCGATCGTCTTCTGACCCATACACCCAGAGTCGGCGCGGGATGACGCAGCGGCGAGGGACTTCCTTCCCTTCCCGGCGGACGGAAGTTACCGGTGTGAGTCCCTGGTTGAGCACCTTCGAGGTGCCCTGTCGTCCGGTAGGAGTCGGCATCGGTCCTGCCCAGGACGGGTCACTGCCCGCGCGGTCGGCGACCGCCGGCGGTGCGAGCCCGGGCGCGGGCCGGCCCGCGGGCTCGTTCCACGGCCGCGGGCCGCGGTGAACCGCACCGCCGATGGCACCACCGGTGGTGCGGGCGGATCGAAGGTGCTCACCCATTGGCGGGAGGACGACAATCGGGACGGCAACAATGCGAGACGGCAACAGCGCGGGACGGGCACAGTGCGGGACGGCAACAGTGCGGGACGGCAACAGTGCGGGACGGCAACAGTGCGGGACGGCAACAGTGCGGGATGACCGGTGCGACGACAGGATGCGAGGCGATGTGACCCAGCCAGAGTTCGGCGAGCCGCGGGACTTCGGCGAGCCGCGGGAGTTCGCCGCGATCCACAGCCACGGCCTGGTGCGGGTCGCGGCGGCCACGCCGCTGGTGGTGACCGCGGACCCGGCGTGCAACGCCGAGGCGACGGTCTCGCTGGCGCGGCGGGCGGATGCGGACGGTGTCGACGTCGTCGTCTTCCCGGAACTCGGGCTGTCGTCGTACGCGCTCGACGACCTGCACCTGCAGGACGCGCTGCTGGACGCGGTCGAGCAGGCGGTCGACACGGTGTGCCGGGCCAGCCGCGAGCTGGGGCCGCTGCTGCTGGTCGGGGCGCCGCTGCGCCGGCGCGGGCGGCTCTACAACACGGCGCTGGTGATCTCACGCGGGCGGATCCTCGGCGTCGTGCCCAAGACGTTCCTGCCGAACTATCGCGAGTACTACGAGAAGCGCTGGTTCGCCTCCGGCGCCGGCGTCACCGGCGAGGAGATCACCGTCGCGGGGCGGACGGTCCCGTTCGGCACGGACCTGATCTTCGAGGCGGCGGACCTGGCCGACCTCGTCGTCGGCGTCGAGATCTGCGAGGACTACTGGGCGCCGATCCCGCCGTCGTCGTACGCGGCGATGGCCGGCGCGACGCTGCTGGCGAACCTGTCGGCGTCGAACATCGTCGTCGGGAAGGCCGCCGACCGCGCCCACCTGTGCGCCGCCCAGTCGGCGCGGACGATGGCCGCCTACGTCTACTCGGCGGCCGGGACCGGCGAGAGCACCACCGACCTGGCCTGGGACGGGCAGGGCACCATCCACGAGCTCGGGGATCTGCTCGCCGAGTCCGCACGCTTCGCCGACTCCCCCCAGCTCCTCGTCGCCGACGTCGACCTCGCCCGGGTGCGCCAGGAACGGATGCGCACGGGCACGTTCAACGACGCCGCCGTCCTGGCCGGCCAGCCCGAGCAGCGCTTCCGCACGGTCCGTTTCGACCACCGCCCGCACCGCCGTGACGTCGGGCTGCGCCGCCACCAGCGGCGCTTCCCGTTCGTCCCCGACACCCCCGAACGGCTCGACCTCGACTGCTACGAGGCGTTCAACATCCAGGTCCACGGTCTGGCCCGGCGGTTCACCGCGACCGGCGGGGGCCGGATGGTGATCGGCATCTCCGGCGGGCTGGACTCGACGCACGCGCTGATCGTCGCGGCGAAGGCGTGTGACCGCCTCGGGGTGCCGCGCACGACGATCCTCGGCTACACCCTGCCGGGGTTCGCGACCTCGGCCGAGACGAAGGCGAACGCCTGGGCGCTGATGCGGGCGCTCGGCGTCGAGGCCGCCGAGATCGACATCCGCCCCGCCGCCCGCCAGCTACTCGCCGACCTCGGCCATCCCGCCGCCGAGGGCGTCGCCGACTACGACGTCACCTACGAGAACGTGCAGGCCGGGCTGCGCACCGACTACCTGTTCCGGCTGGCCAACCACCACGGCGGGTTCGTCGTCGGCACCGGGGACCTCAGCGAGCTGGCGCTGGGCTGGTGCACCTACGGCGTCGGCGACCAGATGAGCCACTACGCCGTCAACGCGGGCGTGCCCAAGACGCTGATCCAGTACCTCATCCGCTGGGCCGTCAGCCACGACCAGTTCGACGCCGACACCGGGAAGCTGCTGACCGCCGTCCTGGACACGGAGATCTCCCCCGAGCTGGTTCCCGCCGACGCCGAGACCGGCGCGATGCAGAGCACCCAGGACCGCATCGGCCCCTACGAGCTGCACGACTTCTTCCTCTACCACCTGCTGCGCCACGGCCTGGCCCCGTCGAAGATCGCCTTCCTCGCCTGGCACGCCTGGCGCGACGCGGCGACGTCCGGTTGGCCCGCGGGCTTCCCCGACGGCGAGCGGCACGCCTACGACGTGGCGACGATCGTGCGCTGGCTGCGCGAGTTCCTCGGCCGGTTCATGGCGTCGCAGTTCAAGCGCTCGGCGCTGCCCAACGGCCCGAAGGTCTCCTTCGGCGGCACCCTGTCGCCGCGCGGCGACTGGCGGGCCCCGTCCGACGCCCGTGCCACCGCCTGGCTCGCCGAACTCGACCGTAACGGCCCGCAGCTCCAGGTCAACCTGCCGCGGTTTCCGCCGATCGTCGGGCCGGGCTGACCTCCGGCTCCAGCCTGACCACCGGGTTCGGTGCCTGCGGATCGGCAGGGCTGGTGGGCGAACGGCGGGCGAAGAGGATGGCGAGGCCGGCGGCGGCGGACAGGCCGGCGGCGGTCAGGTAGGCGACGGTGAACGGGGCGGCGTGCAGCGCGTCGCCGACGATCGCCGAGAGCAGGCTCATCCCGATCACCGCGCCGATCTGGTTGGCGGTCTGCTGCAGCGAGGTGGCCAGGCCGAAGCTGTCGGCGGCGGCGGCGTTGCCGGTGATCACCAGCAGCGGCGGCTGGGCGTGCCCGAACGCCAGCCCGCTGACGATCAGGCCGGCGACGACCACGGGGAGCTGGTGGGCCTGCGTGCCGAGGGCGAGCACGGCCAGGGCGATCGTGTAGACCCCGCCGGCCACGCCCGCGAGCACCCGCGGCGAGATCCAGGCCCCCAGCCGGCTCGCCGACGGCGCGGCCAGCGCGATCGACAGGGTCCGGGTCATCGTCACCAGCGAGGTGGCCGCGACCGACAGCCCGAACACCCCCTCCAGCAGCAGCGGCGTGACCAGGAAGTTACCCATGTGGGCGGCGCCGAGCAGGAACGAACTCGCCCCCGCGGCCCGGATGTCGCGCTCGACGAGCAGCACCGTCGGGATGACCGGCATGTCGGTGCGCCGCTCGACCACGACCAGCAGCCACAGCAGCAGCGGGACGGCCACGAGCAGGCCGATCACGATCGGCCGCAGCCCCCAGCCGGCGGCCCGGTTGACCCCGAAGGTCAGCGCGAACGTGGCCGCACCGAGCACCAGCGCGCCGGTCTTGTCCAACCTCAGGCTGCGGTTGCCGACGTCGACCGGCAGCACCTTCACCGCGGCGATCAGCGGGACCAGGGCGATCCCGGCCTGCATGACGAACAGCGGCCGCCACCCGATCGAGTCGATGACCAGCCCGCCGATCGCCAGCCCGCTCACCGACGCCCCGGACAGCACCCCCGACGCCCAGGCCGACGGCCGCACCCGCTCGTGCGGCGGGAAGGCGTGGAACAGCATCGCGAACGACGCGGGGATCGTCGCGGCGCCCGCCACCTGCGCCAGTGCGCGGAAGGCGATGAGCGACACCGGGTCCCAGGCCACCGCGGTCGCCAGCGAGAACACCACGGCGAGCACGGAGCCGACGAGGAACGTGCGCCGGTGCCCGCGGATGTCGCCGACCCGGCCGAGGATCGGCATCGCGACCGCCTGCGCGAGCAGCGAGCCGGTCACCGCCCAGGAGATGACGTCGACGCTGCTGTGCAGGTCGCCGGCCACCGTGCGGATCGATACGGACAGCACGGTCGCCGTGAACGTCGTCGCGAACATCCCCGCGAGGCACGTCAGCAGGATGAGCTGCCGGTCCCGGCGCCCGCTGGCCGGCTCCGACGCCGACTCCGCGCGGGCGACGCGGCCACCCCTGCCGCCGCTGCCGCTGCCGCCGGCGTGCGTCCGCCCGGCAGACACCCGTCCTAAGGGCGCGTCCTCGGAAGGGTCCGCGGCCGGTGTCGCCGGCTCGAACGACGGGGGCGATGGTGCGGCCCGCCCCGGGCCCTGGTCCTGCGCAACCACGCTGCTCCCCTCCAGGGCCACGAGCCAAACCTGCCGATCGTCAACCGTGGTTGTGCCCGGACGCAACCAGTTACCCGGTGGCGTCGCCCGGACGCTCGCCCGGGCGCCAGCGACAGCGACCGCGCCGGGGCCGGGCCGGAGCCGGGCCGGAGCCGGCTCAGAGGACGGTGCAGTCGGCCGTCGCGGTGGTGGGGCGGTGCAGGCTTTCCGCGATTGTGCCGGGGGCGACGGTTCTCACCGTGGCATCCGTCGGGTCGAACCGGCGGATGAGCACCGGTGCGCTGGTCGAGTCGCCGTACCGGTCGAAGCTGATGTAGCCGTTCGCGCCGGCGAGGGCGCCATCGCCGCAGGTGCCGTCCAGGCCCGTCTTGATGTTCGCGCGGAGCTGGCCAGGCGGCGGGTTGGTGCGCTCGGCGACGCCGATGGCCCGGGCGAGGACCGACATTGCATCGAAGGCGACGATCGTGTGCCCGGAGATGAGCCGCTGCGGGGTGCCGCGCACCTGCGCCGCCCACTGCCCGGGTACCGGGCTGGCCGGGCCGACCTGCTCCAGGTACGACTGCGTGACGTCGCCAGGCTGGGCGAGGCCGAAGTCGGCGAAGTAGAAGGTGTGGCCGCCCTGGCCGCTCCACGCGATCTCCCCCGGGTCGGTCTCCAGTTCCATCGCGTCGTCCCCGGAGATGATGGGCAGATGCGGGTCCGCCCTGCCGCAGCCGGAGCCGGCCAGGGCCTCCAGCAGGATGCTCACGCTCGTGGTCCGGCCGGTGTAGACGAGCAGGTTCGGCCGCTGCGGCCCGGTGCAGCGCGCGCTCAGCGCGTGGCCGAGGACGCCCGGCACGGTGGGGCCGCCGTCCGCGGCGCTGGTCGACGCCGCCTGCTTCGAGGTGGGGAAGGGCGCGAGGACGGCCGGGGCGGCGTGGGGCAGCCGGCGCAGCTCGGCGCTGACGTCCTGGGCGAGGTTGTCGCTGTAGTGGTCAGCGCCGGGGGCGTTCGGGTCACCGACCACGCCCGCGGAGACGATCAACGGCCGGATCGGCACGTCGCCGCGCCCCTCCAGCTTCATGATCTCCGGGATTGCCCGCGCGATGACGCCCGCCTCCCGGCGGTTGGTCGACCCGACCCGGAAGTACCAGTCGAACGCGCGGCGGGTCTGCCCGGGTGGCCCGACGGGCAGGGTGAAGCCGTCGTCGGAGGCGGTGGACGACACGATGGGGATGTGGGTGGTGTCGCTGAGCAGCGCCACCGCCTGCCGGGCGGCCGCCGTGCTCTGGAACAGGCCCAGGACCCCGGCGAGGCCCGGGTCGCCGCGGGCCACCGTGTCGATGTGTTCGGCGACGGTGAGCGCGCCAGCCGACTGCCATCCGACGTTGGCGACCAGGAGCCGGATCCGGGCCCGGGAGCCGGGGGCGTCCGCGGCGGCGTTGATCGCCGCCTGGGCGAGCTGCGCCCCGCGCAGCTCGTTGAGGCCCCCCTGCCCGACGGTCGTCGGCGAGTCGGCCTGCACGCCACCGGGTCGGGAGTGCACGCCGGTCAGCGGGGCCGCGACCACCACCGTGTACACCCCGCCCTTGCCGGCGACGGCGGCGTTCTGGCGACCGATCGTGGTCAGCAGCGCGACGAGGTCGGGTGAGGTGGAGTCGAAGGTGTACGCGCCGTCGCTGAACCCGATGCACTGTTCGCTGTGGGATCCCACCCACGTCTCCGCGGCCGGCAGCGCGGTCACGGGGGCGACCGACCGGCAGGCGCGCGACGATCCCGACCGCCCCACCCCGGCGCCGAGCAACGACCCGGCGGCGACGGCGCCGGCGAGGACCGCCGCGCCGATCACGTAACGCCGCCGGCGTCGCCACCAGACCGTGGCCGCCGGTGGGACGGGCGAAGTCCGCTCATCGCCACCGACGTCGACAATGGGCTTCGGATCGACCAGCCCGGCCGAATCGACCAGTCCGGCCGAATCGACCAGCCGGGCCGAATCGACCAGCCGGGCCGAATCGACCAGCCGGGCCGAATCGGCCGGATCGACCGAATCGGCCGGATCCAGCGGATCGACCGGCCCGACAAAACGCACGGGATCGTCCTCACCGCCGCGCCGTAGATGGGTCAGCGCGCGCGTGACCTGCGCTTCCAGGCTGTCGGCGGTGCGGAAGGTACCGACGATCACACCGGCGGAACGTAGCCGCGCCCGGAAAGCGTCGACCAGGTCGAGATTGCGGTCGGTAAGACCGCGCGGAATCGGGGTGTCCTCGTGCAGCAGGAACAACAGCCGGGGAATCTCGCTCTCGACCGCCGTGAGGAACTCCAGTTCCGTGTAGGAGACGGCCGTCCTACGCGGCGGGCCCGCCGTCGGTCTGGATCCCCCGGCCGGATCTTCCTGCGGCGCAACGGTTGCAGACGCGGTGCCCACCGCCGGGGCGTCGTCGTGCAGGCCGCCCGCCACCAGTGAGCCGTATCGAAAGCCGATGACCCCGATGTACACATCGCATTCGCGGACCTGTTCCTGGCAGAAGGACGCCGGCAGGCTGCTGACCGCGGGAAAGTCCTCCATGGAGATGGCGATGTGCCCACTGCGGCGCACGGCGTCCGCCGCCGCCCGCACGAAGGCCCGGTCAGCCGGGTACGTATTCATGTCCGACGTATGGCTGACAAAGACCCGAAGCCCGGCGCGCACCACGCTCCCCCGCACGTCGTGGAAAGTACCTGACCGGACTGTACCGAAATTCCGTCCGCACCCCCTCCCGCAACCCGTCCGCAACCCGATCGAGCGCCGACAATCCACCGAGGCGGCCCGCGAGCTGCTGCGCGGCGAGTGGACCGACGAGATCGTCTACGCGTGTACGCACTCGATGCCAGGCCTGGGCCGCCCACCGCTACTTCGACACCCTCGCCGCCCGGCTTCCCCACCACCCGCCGCGCTGGCCGGCTCCGCTCAGATCTCCGCCCAGATCTCAGCGCTCCCGACGGCGGCTACCCGGCGGTGAAGGCCGTGATGTAGGTGCCCGGGTGGGTGGCGCCCGACTGGTCGAGGACAGAACCGCCGTCCCAGCTCAGCGGGACCGCGGTGAACGTGTCCGGCGGGGTGACGAGGACGCGCGCGGGGAGGAACGCGCCGCTGTCGCCGGGCTCGGTGGCCAGGTATGTCAGGTTGGCCCGGGCGTTGGCGCCGGGCGGCAGGTCGATCCGGCCGGGTCGGACGAGCGGCGATCGCACGACGTCGTAGGCCGATCCGTCGCGGGCGACGAACCGCACCCCGGGGTAGCCGGTCACGGCGCAGCGCCGCGGCGACCGGTTCGTCACGACCAGCGGACGCTGATGCTGCCCGCCGGCCGCGGCGTCCACCGCACCGAGCGTGACGGCCAGGTCCCCCGCCTCGCACCGCGGGACCGGCGACGTGCCGCTCCCGGCAGCCACCGCCGGCGTCGGAGACGTCGCGGAGGTCGGGAGCGGGCTCGTGCCGGTGGCGACGGTGGAGCCACCACAGCCGGCGGCGGTCAGCAGGGCGGCCAGCGAGATGGCCACCAGGCCCGGACGCCCCCCGGGTTCGCCACGCATGTCGTACCTCCGCACTCGCCAGTCCGAACTTCGTCGATGGCCTCCCCCGCGCGGGGTCCACCGTGTCCGGGCCCCGCCGGAAAGTGACTGTATCGACGGGTCCTTCCGGGGAATCCTTCGGGTCACCAGACGGAGGCAGCGGGCGGCCCGGATATCCAGCGACCCCACCGGCCACCCGATGCCGAAGGTCCCCGTGGGCCGAGAACCGGAGCAGTTGCTGACGAGATCATCGACGCCGGTCAGAGCGCCCCGGCCGGACCGGGATCCGAGGGGGCGGCTTCGGCGTGCGCCAGCGGGCCGAGTCGGGGCCGGCGGCGGGTGGGCTGGGTGCGCAGGGACTCGTCGAACAGGATGCGGCGGTGGCGGCCCTGGCGCTTGGCGGCGTACATGGCGATGTCGGCGGCGTGCAGGATCTCGCGGGGGTCGCTCAGCCCGGGGCCGGACACGGCGACGCCGACGCTGGAGGTGACCCGCGGGCCGCCGTCGGGCGAGCGCACGGCGGCGGTCTCGACGATCCGGTCGGCGATGCCGATGACGGCGTCCGACGAGGTGATCCCCGCGCAGAGCACGGCGAACTCGTCGCCGGCGAGGCGGGCGACGGTGTCGCCGGGACGGACCGCGCGCCGCAACCGTGCCGCCACGTCGCGCAGCACCCAGTCACCCGCCTGGTGGCCCACCGAGTCGTTGACGGCCTTGAAACCGTCGAGATCGACGAAGAGCAGGCCCACCCGCTGCTGCCACCCGTCGGCCTCGGCCTGGGCGAGCGCCCGCCCGAGCCGGTCGAGGAACGACATCCGGTTCGGCAGCCCGGTGAGCCCGTCGCGCAGCGCACGGCGGCGGG